>NZ_CP019428.1:6484916-6821900 GCF_009834565.1 Pseudomonas sp. R76 | reverse complement strand
GGATATCCCCTAAGTTGAAAGCCGGTGAGGCAAAAACAGCCGCCATTGTAGCGGCCAGCCGTCCACTTATCCACATGTAGGTTGCTCACAGAGCACCCAAAATCAATGCGTTAACCGTAAAAAAGGCGACCAATGGTCTGTGCATAAGCTCTGTGGATAAGCGCCCCTAAGCTCGTTGCACAAGTGGGGTCGAAAGTCTGTGGGTAACTGGCCTGTGGATAACAACCCATTCCACCCACAGCTTATCCGACAGTGCAGCACAGGCTAAGCACCGTTTCCCCGCCTAGTTGTCATTCTCTGTACATCAGGTGGAATGTGGGCTCAAGGCAGTTATCCACAGAAGAACGCCTGCCTAGCTTTTATAAGCTTTACAGAAAAGCTTTAAATAACTTCCTTCTTTATTTTTATATCTATGGCATTGCTCATGAAAGCCGAGCGGACAAAAAAGGCCTGGTGGCCTGCAAAGATCTAATTAAAGGAAAAGCTGGTTGGAAATTGACCTAGAGGCTTGCTTTCTCTAGAATCGCCGGTCTCTTAAAACGGGGGCCATTCCGGCCCGTTGTGGACGAACCAGGTAACAACGCCATGAAACGTACTTTCCAACCAAGCACCATCAAACGCGCCCGTACTCACGGCTTCCGTGCTCGCATGGCTACCAAGAACGGCCGTGCTGTCCTGTCGCGTCGCCGCGCCAAAGGTCGTGCGCGTCTGGCAGTTTGATAATCCGGTACTGGTGGTGAGTCAGGACTTCAGTCGGGAAAAGCGTCTGCTAACCCCCCGGCACTTCAAGGCAGTCTTTGACTCCCCCACCGGCAAGGTTCCGGGGAAAAATCTCCTGCTCCTTGCGCGTAACAACGATCTGGATCACCCCCGTCTCGGGTTGGTGATCGGCAAGAAGAGCGTAAAGCTCTCCGTTGAGCGCAATCGCCTCAAGCGTCTGATGCGCGAATCGTTTCGCCTCCACCAGGAAACTCTGGTTGGTTGGGATATTGTTATCGTCGCGCGCAAAGGCTTGGGGGACGTAGAAAACCCCGAATTGATTCAGCATTTCGGCAAGCTCTGGAAACGTTTGGCGCGTACCAACAAGCCAGCACCAGCAGTCAGCACCGAAACTGTAGGGGTAGACAGCACCAATGCGTAAACTGGCCCTCGTTCCGATCCAGTTTTACCGTTATGCCATTAGTCCTCTGATGGCTGACCACTGTCGTTTCTACCCCAGTTGTTCCTGCTACGCGTTAGAGGCCATAGAAAATCATGGTCTTCTGCGCGGTGGCTGGCTGGCCTTTCGTCGTTTAGGCCGCTGTCATCCGTGGAATCCCGGTGGTTATGACCCGGTTCCACCTATCCCTACCTCCCGTTCTTCTTCGATGGCCGAGTAATCATGGATATTAAACGCACGATCCTGATCGTCGCCCTGGCAATCGTGTCCTACGTCATGGTTCTTAAGTGGAACCAGGACTATGGCCAGGCTGCCCTGCCGACTCAGAATGTTGCTACCAATCAGGCTGCGCCGGCTATTCCGGACACTCCGTTGGGTAACAATGCGTCCGCGAGTGCCGATGTTCCCAGCGCGAATGGCGAGACAAACGCCCCTCTAGAAACGCCAGTGGTCACCAATAAAGACCTCATCCACGTTAAAACGGATGTGCTCGACCTGGCTATCGACCCACAAGGTGGTGATATCGCGCAGTTGAAACTGCCGCTGTATCCACGTCGCCAAGACCATCCGGATGTTCCGTTCCAACTGTTCGACAACGGTGGTGAACGTACTTATCTGGCACAAAGTGGCCTGACCGGCACCGACGGTCCGGATGCTCGTGCTACCGGTCGTCCGGTTTATTCGACCGAACAGAAGACTTATCAACTGGCTGATGGCCAGAACCAGTTGAACGTTGACCTGAAATTCAGTCAGGACGGCGTCAACTACATCAAGCGTTTCAGCTTCACCCGCGGTTTGTACGATCTGAAAGTCACTTATCTGATCGACAACGAAAGCGCCAAGCCTTGGAGCGGCAACCTGTTTGCCCAGCTCAAGCGTGATAACAGTGCCGATCCTTCTTCCAGCACTGCCACCGGCACCGCGACTTACCTGGGCGCCGCCCTGTGGACAAGTAGCGAGCCGTACAAAAAAGTGTCGATGAAAGATATCGACAAGGGCGCGCTGAAAGAAACCGTCCAAGGCGGCTGGGTTGCCTGGTTGCAACACTACTTCGTGACCGCATGGATCCCGAACAAGGGTGAAGCCAACCTGGTTCAAACCCGCAAAGACAGCCAAGGCAACTACATCATTGGTTTCACTGGCCCGGCGTTGACCGTCGCACCAGGTGCCAAGGCTGAAACCAGCGCCACTCTGTACGCCGGCCCGAAAAGCCAGGCAGTGCTGAAAGAGTTGTCCCCAGGTCTGGAACTGACTGTGGATTACGGCATTCTGTGGTTCATTGCCCAGCCGATCTTCTGGCTGCTGCAACATATCCACAGCATCGTCGGTAACTGGGGCTTCTCGATCATCTTCCTGACCATGCTGATCAAGGGGATCTTCTTCCCGCTGTCGGCAGCCAGCTACAAGTCGATGGCGCGCATGCGTGCCGTGGCCCCGAAACTGGCCGCGCTGAAAGAGCAACATGGTGATGACCGGCAGAAAATGTCGCAGGCCATGATGGAGCTGTACAAGAAAGAGAAGATCAACCCGCTGGGTGGATGCTTGCCGATTCTGGTACAGATGCCGGTATTCCTCTCGCTGTACTGGGTACTCCTGGAAAGCGTGGAAATGCGCCAGGCGCCGTTCATGCTGTGGATAACTGACCTGTCGATCAAAGACCCGTTCTTTATCCTGCCGATCATCATGGGCGCGACCATGTTCATCCAGCAGCGTTTGAACCCGACTCCGCCGGACCCGATGCAGGCCAAGGTAATGAAAATGATGCCAATCATCTTCACCTTCTTCTTCCTGTGGTTCCCTGCTGGTCTGGTGCTGTACTGGGTGGTCAACAACGTATTGTCGATCTCTCAACAGTGGTACATCACACGTAAAATCGAAGCGGCTACCAAAAAAGCTGCGGCGTAATTTACTCTGTGGATAACCACTCAAGACGCCCCCTAGTGGGGCGTTTTGCTTTCCGTCACTTTTGTTCTGGAACCTGCTGATGAGCGCTCCTCGTGAAACTATCGCTGCTGTCGCCACCGCTCAAGGTCGCGGCGGTGTCGGTATCGTTCGAATTTCCGGGCCGCTGGCGGGTGTGGCAGCCCAGGCCATCAGCGGCCGTGAGTTGAAACCGCGATATGCCCATTACGGCCCCTTTCTGGATGCCGATAAAACCGTATTGGACGAAGGCCTGGCGCTGTATTTTCCCGGCCCCAACTCGTTCACCGGCGAAGACGTACTCGAATTGCAGGGCCACGGCGGCCCAGTGGTCCTGGATATGTTGCTGCAGCGCTGCCTGCAGTTGGGCTGCCGCTTGGCGCGTCCGGGGGAATTCAGCGAGCGTGCGTTCCTGAATGACAAACTCGACCTGGCCCAGGCTGAAGCCATTGCCGACTTGATCGAAGCGAGTTCTGCACAGGCAGCGCGCAATGCATTGCGCTCGTTGCAGGGTGCCTTTTCGTTGCGTGTGCATAACTTGACCGAGCAGTTGATCAGCCTGCGCATCTACGTCGAGGCGGCGATTGACTTTCCGGAGGAAGAAATCGACTTCCTTGCCGATGGCCATGTCCTGGCAATGCTCGATAAAGTCCGAGATGAGTTATCCACAGTGCTGCGCGAAGCCGGGCAGGGCGCTTTGCTGCGCGACGGTATGACAGTGGTGATTGCCGGCCGACCGAATGCCGGCAAATCGAGCCTGCTCAATGCCCTGGCAGGTCGCGAGGCGGCCATCGTTACCGAGATTGCCGGCACCACCCGGGATATCTTGCGCGAACATATCCACATCGATGGCATGCCCCTGCACGTGGTCGACACTGCCGGTTTGCGCGACACCGACGACCAGGTCGAAAAGATCGGCGTAGAGCGTGCACTCAAGGCTATCGGCGAAGCGGATCGAGTACTGCTGGTGGTGGATGCCACCGCGCAAGAGGCTGTGGATCCTTTTGCGCTGTGGCCAGAATTCCTCGAACAGCGGCCGGACCCGGCGAAGGTCACCTTGATTCGCAACAAGGCCGACCTGACCGGCGAAGCCATTGCCATGGAAACCAGCGAGGATGGCCATGTCACCATCAGCTTGAGCGCAAAGTCGGCCGGCGATGGCTTGGAATTGTTGCGCGACCATCTCAAGGCCTGCATGGGCTATGAGCAAACCTCGGAGAGCAGCTTCAGCGCACGCCGCAGGCACCTGGAGGCGCTGCGTCACGCCAGCGCGGCGTTGGAGCACGGTCGGGCACAACTGACCTTGGCGGGGGCAGGGGAGCTGCTGGCTGAGGATTTGCGTCAGGCGCAGCAGCTGTTGGGCGAGATCACCGGCGCGTTCAGCTCGGATGATCTGTTGGGACGGATCTTTTCCAGCTTCTGTATCGGCAAATAGCAGCGTTATCCACAGCGCTCTACCAGTTGTAGGACACCGTACCGAGCAAGGTACGGCTGTCACCCCAATAGCAACGCCCCGCATCGTTGCAGCCGGATACGTATTCCTTGTCGAACAGGTTCTTGGCGTTCACATCCACCGACCAGTGTTTGTCGATCTGATAACCGATGGCCGCATCCACCAACGTGACGCTTCCGGCATCCAGCTTTCCGTACAGCGTCGGTGCGGTGTAGGAAAAGGTGCTGTCGAAGTAGCGCACACCGCCGCCCAGAGACAAACCCTTCAGCTGGCCGTCGAGGAAGCGATACTTGCCCCACACTGACGCCTGGTTGCGAGGAACCCCGGTCATTTGGCGCCCTTCGACCAATGATGTGGCGGAATCCTTGGTAATCCTTGCGTCGGTGTAGGTGTAGGCCGCAGTTACATTCAGGTTGGGGGTGATGTTGCTGTTGATCTCCACTTCCGCACCTTTGGCGCGGCTCTCGCCGACTTGGCGATAGCTGTTGGTGGTGGCATCCAGATATGTGTCGTCTTGCTTGCGCAGGTCATACACCGACAGCGTCATCACGGTGTCCCAGCCAATCGGTTCGTACTTCACACCCACTTCGTATTGGCTGCTGGTGATCGGCTTTAACGGCGCACCGGCGTTGGAGATCTGCTGCACCGGGACAAAGGCGGTGGAGTAGCTGACATACGGCGTCAGGCCGTTGTCGAACTGGTACATCACGCCGCCCTGGTACGTGAACTTTTTGTCTTCGGAGCCGGTGTTGCTGGCCTTGTTCACTTTGTCGCGGAAATCACTGTCGACCCAGTCCTGGCGACCGCCCAGCAGGAACAGCCAGTGGTCATATTTGCTCTGTACCTGTGCATAAACGCCCTTCATCTGCTGTTCGAGCAGGGTGTTCTGAACCGCGATAGGCGTGAGCGGATCGCGCAGGTACACCGGGTTATACACATTGATGGTGCCGGCAAAGCCTGCATCCCAGTCCTGATTGAACGAGGTGCGGTCATAGCTGGCGCCAAACAGCACGGTGTTTTCCAGGCCGCCCACCTCGAATTTACCCTCGAGCTGGTTATCCAGCGAATAGACCATGGACTTGTTGTAGCGGTCGTAGGCGGTCATGTTCAGCTGGGTGCCGAAGCCGCGATTGTTCAGCGCGCCGGGCCAGGTTTCATGGCGGTTGATGCGTGACTGCATGTAGCGCGAGTTCTGGCGGAACTGCCAATCATCATTGAAGCTATGGCTGAACTCGTAGCCGGCGCTCCAGGCTTCCCGTTCGAAGGTGTTCCAGTCCGGGTCGCCAAGCATGGTGTGTTTGGACAGCTTGCCATTGGGGTTATTCAGCAACGTGCCGGCGGCCGGTAAGCCAAGTTCCAGATTGGTGTGGTCCTTCTGGTAGTTGGCCAACAGCGTCAGGGTGTTGTAGTCGTCGAAGTTCAGGGTCAGGGACGGTGCGATGTACAAGCGATCATCAGGAACGTGGTCGGTCTGGGTGTCGGATTTGCGTCCCAGCATGACCACGCGGCCGAGGATGTTGTCGCTGTCATTGAGCGGGCCCGAGATATCCACACCCAACTGGCGTCGATTGTTGGAGCCGTAACCCAATTGCACCTCGCCCTGGGGCGCAGCGGTTGGGTGTTTACTGACCAGGTTGACCAGCCCGCCGGGCGCGTTTTCCCCGTAGAGCAGGGAAGACGGGCCACGGAAAATCTCGACGCGCTCCAGTCCATACGGTTCGCTGGTGGTGTCATACCGATTGCCCTGCACCCGAAGGCCATCGCGGAGCAGGCCGTAGCCATAATCCGTGGCGTTGAAGCCACGAATAAAGAACAGGTCACCGGCCAGGCCGTCGCCAGCGGCAAAAGGTGGCGCGAAGATCCCCGGCACGTAACCCAATACGTCCGTCAGCGTTTGCGACTTCTGATCCTTGATACGTTGGCCAGTAACCACCGAAACCGAACGCGGGGTTTCCGAGAGCGGCGTGCTGGTCTTGGTGCCGATGCGGCTGTTTTGCGCCTTGTAGCCCACATCGCCAGCAATGTCTTGATTGAAACCGAGCTGTTGATAAGTGCTCACAGTCGTCGGTGCCAGCGTCAGTTGCCCGGCCGGTGCCGCCTGCAATACATAGCTTCCGGGGGCTTGCGTGACTGCCTGCAACCCAGAGTTTTGCAGCAACAGCGCAAAGCCTTGATCAACCGAGTAGTCACCTTCCAGCCCAGGCGTATTCAAACGCGCGGTCTGCTGCGGCGAGAACGATAGAATCACATTGGCCTTGGCGGCAAACTGGCTCAAGGCGGTGTCCAGTGGGCCGGCAGCGATGGTGTAGTGTTGCGCGACGCTGGCGGCTATGGCGCCTGTGGACAACACAACACCGGCCGTAGTCGCCGTGGCCAGCAGTAAACCGTAGGTCATGCCGTGGTAAGAGAGTCGTTGGCGAAACTGGGTGGGGAGGCGCATAAGTGGGTAAGCCCTGAAGGTAACGTCGTGATTACCTGTAGGGCCGGGCCAGGTAAAAAAAAGATAACCCCCCTGTGGATTATTTTTTGCGTTCAACCAACGCGCTTCACCGAGACCCAATAGCGAGTGAAATATTTCACCTGGATCGGCAGCGTGGCTTGCAGGTTGGCCAGTACTGCATCGGTGGAGTCGAGGCGAAACGTTCCCGAAACCCGCAGGCCGGCAGAAGCCGAATCGCACTGCAGGACACCTGGGCGATAACGCGCCAGGTCGTTGATCAGATCCCCAAGCCGAGCGTCGAGAACGATCACCTGGCCATCGACCCAAGCGGTCTGGATGTTGCGATAGGCTTGGTTGGGGGCGATGTTCTGGCGGTCGAAGTCGGCACTTTCTCCAGCCTTCAACAATCGGCTGTGCTCAGGTTGATCAGCAGGCGAAACGCTCACCCGATCTTCCAGCACACCCACACGCGTCGAACCCGGCAACTGGCGCACGGTAAACCGAGTGCCTAACGCCTGAATCCGACCTTGGTGGGTGTCGACATAAAAAGGCGTCTGCCCACCCAATTTGCCGGTGTGGATAAGTACCTCGCCCTCGCGCAGTCGGACCAAACGCTGGCGCCCGTCGAACGCCACATCAATGGCGGTGCCGGTATTGAGATCAATGCGAGTGCCATCGGCCAATTCGATATGCCGTCGTTCACCGACACGCGTGCGGTAATCCGCCCAGACACTACCCAGCGACGTGTGTTCTTGGACGTTCCAGCCCAGATAACCGGTGCCGCCCAGCACCAGCATCCACTTGAGTACCTGCCGCCGTTGTTGCGTGGCCGATAAAGCGCGACGGGTGAAATCCCGCGGCAGAGCGCCAAGGCTGCGTTGAATTTGCTCCATCTGGTTCCATGCGGCCTGATGCGCAGGGTCGCCATTGAGCCATTGTTGCCAGGCATGCCGCTCAGCGGGCGTAGGCGGTTGCGATTGAAACTGCACGTACCAACTGGCAGCCGCTTCGAAAACCTTACGGTCCGGGGCGGCCATTACAGGCTGGCCATGAGCAATGAGCATTCAGTAAGGGCACGAATCATGTGTTTCTTTACGGTGGTCAGCGAGACCTGCAGTTGGTCGGCGATTTGTTGATAAGTCAGGCCCTCGATCTGCGACAGCATGAAAATTCGTCGGGCTCGATTGCCAAGGTCAGCCAGGGCTTTATCCACAGCCACCAGGGTTTCAATGATGATGGCCTTGTCTTCTTCACTGATGGCAGTGGCTTCGGGGCGCTCAGCCAACGACTGTTTATAAGCCTGTTCAATCGCATGCCGGCGATAGCGGTCAATCACCAAACCTCTGGCGATGGTTGCCAGGTAGTCCCGGGGTTCGAGGATCTGTGCCGCATGACGCCCGCCCAAAATACGCACGAACGTATCGTGGGCCACATCGGCCGCATCGCAGGCGTTATGCAACTTACCTTTTAGCCACCCTTGCAGCCACGAATGGTGCTGCTCATAGATGTGCTGGACTGCAACCGAGTGGGATGGAGGAGGCATAGGGCGCGATGAGCTAGGTTAATGATAATTACTATTATTAACTGCCACACCGATTTCTCACAATAGCTCCGTTTTTGAAGTGTTGTTTGCCCGGTCTCAGGATTTCGGTGGCATCGTCGTGGGCGAAATACACCATTTCTGTGGATTAAGCCCTGTGAATAACCGCCCTTGTGCCCAGTTGATAACAGGGCCTGAAACCTGAGTAAAAACCCCTCTGTGGATAACCACCTGTTTAATCCACAGGCTTAAGGCACTTATCCAAGGGCCTCATTGGCATATGACCACAGACTTTTGAATCGCTGTACACAACGTAAATAAAGGCCTGTAGAGATCTATCCACAGAAAGTAGGCTCAGTAGAAATAAACATAAAAACAAAGATTTTATAAATTTCTTTCTTTTTAATTTCTATTGTCTGTGATTCATCCACAGCTGGTTAAATTTTGTGCAAAGGGTTCTTTAGGAAGGGCTAAGTCCCTATACTTGTCGCCAAAGCTCTAAAACTCTTTCAACAATCAATTCCTGATTACCTACATAAGCAGGCACGAGGTGCGTGGTGGATTTCCCTTCCCGTTTTGAAGTGATCGTCATCGGCGGCGGTCATGCCGGTACCGAGGCAGCACTGGCCTCAGCACGCATGGGCGTCAAAACCCTGTTGCTGACGCACAACGTGGAAACCCTCGGTGCCATGAGTTGCAACCCCGCCATTGGTGGGATCGGCAAAAGCCATCTGGTCAAGGAAATCGACGCCCTCGGCGGCGTCATGGCCATGGCGACCGACAAGGGTGGTATTCAATTTCGCGTGCTCAACAGCCGCAAAGGCCCGGCCGTACGGGCTACTCGGGCACAAGCTGACCGCATCCTGTACAAGGCCGCGGTACGCGAAACCCTGGAAAATCAGCCGAACCTGTGGATATTTCAGCAAGCAGCGGATGACCTGATCGTCGAACAAGACCAGGTTCGCGGTGTTGTCACGCAAATGGGCCTGCGTTTCTTCGCAGAATCCGTGGTGTTGACCACCGGTACGTTCCTCGGCGGACTTATCCACATCGGCATGCAGAACTATTCCGGTGGCCGCGCCGGCGATCCGCCGTCGATTGCTTTGGCAAAACGCCTGCGTGAATTGCCGCTGCGCGTCGGCCGTCTGAAAACCGGGACCCCGCCGCGTATCGACGGGCGTTCTGTAGATTTCTCGGTGATGACCGAACAGGCCGGCGATACGCCAATCCCGGTGATGTCGTTCATGGGTTCCAAAGAGCAGCACCCCAAACAGGTCAGCTGCTGGATTACCCACACCAACGCCCGCACCCACGAAATCATTGCCGCGAACCTCGACCGTTCGCCGATGTATTCCGGGGTGATCGAAGGCGTCGGCCCGCGTTATTGCCCATCGATCGAAGACAAGATTCACCGCTTTGCCGACAAGGAAAGCCACCAGGTCTTCATCGAGCCCGAAGGCTTGACCACCCACGAGCTGTACCCGAACGGCATTTCCACTTCCCTGCCGTTCGATGTGCAAATCCAGATCGTGCAGTCGATTCGCGGCATGGAAAACGCCCACATCGTGCGCCCGGGCTACGCCATCGAGTACGACTACTTCGACCCGCGTGACCTGAAGTACAGCCTCGAGACCAAAGTGATCGGCGGCCTGTTCTTCGCCGGGCAAATCAACGGCACCACCGGTTACGAAGAAGCCGGCGCCCAAGGTTTGCTGGCCGGGACCAACGCGGCACTGCGTGCTCAAGGCAAAGACAGCTGGTGCCCGCGTCGCGATGAGGCGTACATCGGTGTGTTGGTCGATGACCTGATTACTCTCGGGACTCAGGAACCGTACCGGATGTTTACGTCCCGGGCCGAATACCGCCTGATCCTGCGCGAAGACAACGCCGACCTGCGCCTGACCGAAAAAGGTCGCGAGCTGGGCTTGGTCGATGACGCACGCTGGGCTGCGTTCTGCAAAAAACGCGAAAGCATCGCGCTGGAAGAACAGCGCCTGAAAAGTACCTGGGTTCGCCCAGGCACCGAGCAGGGCGACGCAATTGCCGAAAAATTCGGCACGCCGCTGACCCACGAATACAACTTGCTGAACCTGCTGTCCCGTCCGGAAATCGACTACGCTGGTCTGGTCGAAGTGACAGGCCACGGTGCAGAAGACCCACAGGTCGCCGAACAGGTTGAAATCAAGACCAAATACGCCGGCTACATTGATCGCCAACAGGACGAGATCGCTCGCCTGCGCGCCAGTGAAGACACCAAGCTGCCTGTGGATATCGATTACACCGGGATTTCCGGGCTGTCGAAAGAAATCCAAAGCAAGCTGGGGATAACTCGGCCGGAGACACTTGGCCAGGCTTCACGTATCCCGGGCGTCACCCCGGCAGCCATTTCGCTGTTGATGATTCATTTGAAAAAACGCGGCGCGGGCCGTCAGTTGGAGCAAAGCGCTTGAGTTCGTTGGTCACCTCGCAACACGCCGAAGAGTTATCCACAGGTGCTCGCCAGCTTGGCGTCAACCTGACCGAAGCCCAGCACGAATTGCTGCTGGGTTATCTGGCCCTGTTGATCAAATGGAACAAGGCGTACAACCTCACAGCAGTGCGCGACCCGGACGAAATGGTCTCGCGGCATCTGCTCGACAGCCTGAGCGTCATGCCGTTTATCGAAAACGGTCGCTGGCTCGACGTGGGCAGTGGCGGCGGCATGCCTGGCATCCCGCTGGCCATCCTGTTTCCCGAGTCGCAAGTCACGTGCCTGGACAGCAATGGCAAGAAAACCCGCTTCCTGACCCAGGTCAAACTCGAACTCAAGCTGGATAACCTCAACGTTATCCACAGTCGCGTCGAAGCCTTCACGCCGCAGCAGCCCTTCAACGGAATTGTTTCCCGGGCATTCAGCAGCATGGAGAACTTCAGCAACTGGACCCGCCACTTAGGCGACCGCGACACCCGTTGGCTGGCAATGAAGGGCGTTCATCCAAGCGACGAGCTGTTAGCATTGCCGGCAGACTTCCACCTCGATAGCGAACACGCCTTGGCCGTACCCGGTTGCCAAGGCCAACGCCATCTGCTGATACTGCGCCGCACGGCATGATTGGGAACACAAGCAAGAATGGCTAAGGTATTCGCGATAGCGAACCAAAAAGGTGGCGTGGGCAAAACCACCACCTGCATCAACCTCGCAGCATCCCTAGTCGCGACCAAGCGCCGGGTGCTGTTGATCGATCTCGATCCACAGGGCAACGCCACCATGGGTAGCGGTGTGGATAAACACGGCCTGGAAAACTCGGTCTACGACTTGCTCATTGGCGAGTGCGACCTGGCCCAGGCCATGCACTATTCCGAGCATGGCGGTTATCAACTGCTGCCGGCCAACCGCGATTTGACCGCGGCGGAAGTGGTGCTGCTGGAAATGCAGATGAAAGAAAGCCGTCTGCGCAGCGCCTTGGCGCCGATCCGCGAGAATTACGACTACATTTTGATCGACTGCCCGCCGTCGCTGTCGATGCTGACGTTGAACGCATTGGTGGCAGCCGATGGGGTGATTATCCCCATGCAGTGCGAGTACTTCGCGCTCGAAGGCTTGAGCGACCTTGTGGATAACATCAAGCGTATCGCCGAGTTGCTCAACCCGAACCTGCAAATCGAAGGCCTGCTGCGGACCATGTACGATCCGCGCCTGAGCCTGATGAACGATGTGTCGGCGCAGCTCAAGGAACACTTCGGTGATCAGCTGTACGACACCGTGATTCCACGCAACATCCGCCTGGCCGAAGCGCCAAGCTATGGCATGCCCGCGCTGGCGTACGACAAATCATCCCGTGGTGCCATTGCCTATCTGGCACTGGCCGGCGAGATGGTTCGCCGTCAACGCCGCAACTCACGCACCGCTGCAGCCCAGCCAACTTAAGGAATCCCCATGGCCGTCAAGAAACGAGGTCTCGGACGTGGACTGGATGCACTGCTGAGTGGTCCGACTGTCACTTCGCTTGAAGAACAAGCGGTGCAAGCCGACGAGCGCGAGCTGCAACACCTGCCGCTGGACCTGATCCAGCGCGGTAAATATCAGCCACGCCGGGACATGGACCCCCAGGCGCTGGAAGAACTGGCCAATTCGATCAAGGCCCAGGGCGTGATGCAGCCGATCGTGGTGCGCCCGATTGGCGGCGGCCGCTTTGAGATCATCGCTGGCGAACGCCGCTGGCGCGCCAGCCAGCAGGCCGGCAAGGACACCATCCCGGCGATGGTGCGCGATGTGCCGGACGAAACCGCTATCGCCATGGCGTTGATCGAGAACATCCAGCGTGAAGACCTCAACCCAATCGAGGAAGCGATCGCCCTGCAGCGTTTGCAGCAGGAATTCAAACTGACGCAACAGGAAGTGGCCGATGCGGTGGGTAAATCCCGCGTCACCGTGTCCAACTTGTTGCGCCTGATTGCGCTGCCGGAAGTCATCAAGACCATGTTGTCCCACGGCGACCTGGAAATGGGTCACGCCCGTGCTTTGCTCGGTTTGCCGGAAAATCAACAGGTTGAAGGGGCGCGACACGTTGTCGCACGCGGCCTCACCGTTCGTCAGACTGAAGCGTTGGTTCGCCAATGGCTCAGCGGTAAACCTGCACCGGTCGAAACCGCCAAACCTGATCCGGATATCGCGCGACTCGAGCAGCGCCTGGCCGAGCGCCTAGGCTCTGCGGTGCAAATTCGTCACGGCAAGAAAGGCAAAGGGCAATTAGTCATCGGATATAACTCACTCGATGAGCTTCAGGGCGTCCTTGCCCACATCCGCTGAAACATTTGCTTATGTAGCGCGCGATCGGAAAACACTACCCGACAGTTGAATAGGGGCAGAACCGCCCCTATACTCTGCGCGCATTTTGTCGGCACAAATTATGCCAAGTTATTGATTCTCGGCAGCCGACCATTGAGGAGCAAGAGTGATGGAAACCCGCACGCCAAACACGTTGCCGTTCCATCGCTTGGCCGTTTTCCCGGTTTTATTGGCTCAATTTGTCATTTTGCTGATCGCCGCGTTGGCGCTTTGGTATTGGCATGGAGTCGTAGCCGGATATTCAGGACTCTGCGGAGGCCTGATAGCCTTGCTGCCCAATATGTATTTTGCTCACAGGGCCTTTCGGTTTTCCGGCGCCCGAGCAGCCCAGGCTATCGTCCGGTCTTTTTATGCTGGCGAAGCAGGGAAACTGATTTTGACGGCAGTGCTGTTTGCACTGACCTTTGCAGGTGTGAAGCCATTGGCGCCGCTGGCTGTATTCGGCGTCTTCGTGTTGACCCAACTGGTCAGCTGGTTCGCTCCCCTGCTAATGAAAACAAGACTTTCGAAACCTTAGGGCGTTTGAGGCAACCATGGCAGAAACAACCGCTTCGGGCTATATCCAGCACCACTTGCAGAACCTGACCTTCGGTCAGCTTCCCAACGGCGGCTGGGGCTTCGCCCACTCCGCAGCAGAAGCCAAAGAAATGGGCTTCTGGGCTTTCCACCTGGATACTCTGGGCTGGTCGGTCGCATTGGGTCTGATCTTCGTCCTGATTTTCCGCATGGCGGCAAAAAAGGCGACTTCCGGTCAGCCAGGTGCTTTGCAGAACTTCGTTGAAGTACTGGTCGAATTCGTCGATGGCAGCGTGAAAGACAGCTTCCATGGCCGTAGCCCGGTGATTGCACCGTTGGCACTGACCATCTTCGTCTGGGTGTTCCTGATGAACGCCGTCGACCTGATCCCGGTGGACTGGATTCCTCAGTTGGCCATGGCGATTTCCGGCGACCCGCACATCCCATTCCGTGCCGTATCGACCACTGACCCGAACGCTACCCTGGGCATGGCCCTGTCGGTGTTCGCGTTGATCATTTTCTACAGCATCAAGATCAAGGGCATCGGCGGCTTCATCGGCGAACTGACCCTGCACCCGTTCGGCAGCAAGAACATCTTCGTTCAAGCCCTGCTGATCCCGGTGAACTTCCTGCTGGAATTCGTGACCCTGATCGCCAAGCCAATTTCCCTGGCCCTGCGACTGTTCGGCAACATGTATGCCGGCGAGCTGGTGTTCATCCTGATCGCTGTGATGTTCGGCAGCGGCCTGCTCTGGCTTAGCGGCCTGGGCATTGTTCTGCAGTGGGCGTGGGCTGTGTTCCACATCCTGATCATCACCCTGCAGGCCTTCATCTTCATGATGCTGACCATCGTCTACCTGTCGATGGCGCACGAAGAGAACCATTAAGACCGGTCTCGACCAGTCTGATGTCCTTCCCGGTAACACGGGAAGGTGGCCCAACAGGGCTATGAAACGATTTGTTTTACCGCTTTAAAATCTAAAAAACCTAAACCATACGACGTAAAAGTCGGGAGGAAAGATGGAAACTGTAGTTGGTCTAACCGCTATCGCTGTTGCACTGTTGATCGGCCTGGGCGCCCTGGGTACTGCCATTGGTTTCGGCCTGCTCGGCGGCAAGTTCCTGGAAGGCGCAGCGCGTCAGCCAGAAATGGTGCCAATGCTGCAAGTTAAAATGTTCATCGTTGCCGGCCTGCTCGACGCCGTGACCATGATCGGTGTTGGTATCGCTCTGTTCTTCACCTTCGCGAACCCCTTCGTTGGTCAACTCGCCGGTTAATCACTCGTTTTTTCGAGTGATTGGTGTGTTGTGCAACGAACGAGCGAGGTATTGGCGTGAACATTAATGCAACCATTATTGGTCAGTCCTTAGCGTTCTTGATTTTTGTCGTTTTCTGCATGAAGTTCGTATGGCCTCCGGTCATCGCGGCTCTGCATGAACGTCAAAAGAAGATCGCGGATGGACTGGACGCTGCCACCCGTGCAGCTCGCGACCTGGAGTTGGCCCAAGAGAAAGCGGGCCATCAACTGCGCGATGCTAAGGCACAGGCAGCTGAAATCATTGAGCAAGCCAAGAAGCGCGGTAATCAGATTGTTGAAGAGGCTGTTGAAAAAGCCCGTATCGACGCTGACCGTGTGAAGGTTCAGGCTCAGGCCGAGATCGAGCAGGAACTGAACGGTGTCAAAGATGCGCTGCGTGCCCAACTGGGTGCTCTGGCCGTCGGCGGTGCTGAGAAGATCCTGGGTGCCACAATCGATCAAAACGCGCACGCGGAGCTGGTAAACAAACTGGCTGCTGAAATTTAAGCGAGGGCGATCATGGCAGAATTGACCACGTTGGCCCGACCTTACGCTAAGGCAGCCTTCGAGCACGCCCAGGCCCACCAGCAGCTGGCCTCTTGGTCAGCCATGCTCGGCCTGGCTGCAGCAGTGTCGCAAGACGACACCATGCAGCGCGTGCTCAAGGCCCCGCGACTGACGAGCGCAGACAAGGCCGCCACGTTTATTGACGTGTGCGGCGACAAGTTTGATGTGAAAGTGCAGAACTTCATCCACGTCGTTGCCGAAAACGACCGTCTCCCGCTGTTGCCGGAGATTGCCGCTCTTTTCGACCTGTACAAGGCCGAGCAAGAGAAGTCGGTAGACGTTGAAGTGACCAGTGCTTTTGCATTGAACCAAGAACAGCAAGACAAACTCGCCAAGGTTCTCAGTGCACGACTCGACCGGGAAGTGCGCCTGCAAGTTGCGGAAGACCCATCCCTCATTGGGGGTGTTGTCATTCGCGCCGGCGACCTGGTTATCGATGGCTCGATTCGCGGCAAACTCGCGAATCTTGCCGAAGCATTGAAATCTTGAGTTTGAAGGGGCAGCAGAGCAATGCAGCAAGTCAATCCTTCCGAAATAAGTGAAATTATCAAGGGCCGCATCGACAAGCTCGATGTGACCTCCCAAGCCCGTAACGAAGGCACTGTCGTCAGCGTATCTGACGGCATCGTGCGGATTCACGGTCTGGCCGACGTAATGTACGGCGAGATGATCGAGTTTCCGGGCGGCGTCTACGGTATGGCCCTCAACCTGGAGCAAGACTCCGTAGGTGCCGTTGTATTGGGCGCGTACACCAGTCTGGCTGAAGGCATGAGCGCCAAGTGCACAGGCCGCATCCTGGAAGTTCCGGTTGGTAAGGAACTGCTGGGTCGCGTAGTCGACGCACTGGGTAACCCTGTTGACGGTAAAGGTCCACTGGGCAACACCGAGACCGACGCGGTCGAGAAAGTTGCTCCAGGCGTGATCTGGCGTAAGTCGGTAGACCAGCCTGTACAGACTGGCTACAAGGCTGTCGATGCCATGATCCCAGTCGGCCGTGGCCAGCGTGAGCTGATCATCGGTGACCGTCAGATCGGTAAAACCGCTCTGGCGATCGACGCGATCATCAACCAGAAGAACAGCGGCATTTTCTGCGTCTACGTAGCCATTGGTCAGAAGCAATCGACCATCGCCAACGTGGTTCGCAAGCTGGAAGAAAACGGCGCCCTGGCCAACACGATCATCGTGGCTGCCAGTGCTTCGGAATCTCCTGCGCTGCAATTCCTGGCACCGTACTCCGGTTGCACCATGGGTGAATTCTTCCGCGACCGCGGTGAAGACGCGCTGATCGTTTATGACGATCTGTCCAAGCAAGCAGTGGCTTACCGCCAGATTTCCCTGCTGCTGCGCCGTCCACCAGGCCGTGAAGCGTACCCAGGCGACGTGTTCTATCTCCACTCCCGTCTGCTGGAGCGCGCATCCCGCGTATCCGAAGAGTACGTAGAGAAGTTCACCAACGGCGCAGTGACCGGCAAAACCGGTTCCCTGACCGCACTGCCGATCATCGAAACCCAGGCTGGCGACGTTTCCGCGTTCGTTCCGACCAACGTGATTTCCATCACCGACGGTCAGATCTTCCTGGAATCGGCCATGTTCAACTCGGGCATCCGCCCTGCAGTGAACGCCGGTGTTTCGGTATCCCGTGTGGGTGGTGCCGCTCAGACCAAGATCATCAAGAAGCTGTCCGGTGGTATCCGTACCGCTCTGGCTCAGTACCGTGAACTGGCGGCATTCGCCCAGTTCGCTTCTGACCTGGACGAAGCGACCCGTAAGCAACTTGAGCATGGTCAGCGCGTTACCGAGCTGATGAAGCAGAAGCAATACGCCCCAATGTCGATCGCTGACATGGCGTTGTCGCTGTATGCCGCTGAGCGTGGGTTCCTGACCGACGTTGAAATCGCCAAGGTCGGCAGCTTTGAACAAGCGCTGATTGCTTACTTCAACCGCGATCACGCCGAATTGATGGCGAAGATCAACGTGAAGGGTGACTTCAATGACGATATCGATGCTGGCATGAAAGCCGGTATCGAGAAGTTCAAGGCCACCCAAACCTGGTAAGCCGCAGCGGGAGCCGCAAGGCTCCCGCTTGCTAACCTGATAGGTGTTACATGGCAGGCGCAAAAGAGATTCGCAGTAAGATTGCGAGCATCAAAAGCACGCAAAAAATTACCAGCGCCATGGAAAAAGTGGCGGTCAGCAAAATGCGCAAGGCACAAATGCGCATGGCTGCTAGCCGTCCTTATGCGGAGCGTATCCGCCAGGTAATTGGGCATCTGGCCAACGCCAACCCGGAATACCGCCACCCGTTCATGATCGACCGCGACGTTAAGCGTGTGGGTTATGTGGTAGTGAGCAGTGACCGTGGTTTGTGCGGTGGTTTGAATACCAACCTGTTCAAGGCCCTGGTCAAGGACATGGCGGTAAACCGCGAAAAGGGCGTCGAGATCGATCTGTGTGTTGTTGGTAGCAAGGGTGCGGCCTTTTTCCGTAACTTCGGCGGTAACGTCGTTGCAGCTATCAGCCACCTGGGTGAAGAGCCGTCGATCAATGATTTGATCGGCAGTGTGAAGGTGATGCTGGATGCGTACCTGGAAGGCCGGATTGACCGCCTCTCCGTGGTATCCAACAAGTTCATCAACACCATGACCCAGCAGCCGACCGTGGAGCAATTGATTCCACTGGTGGCGACTCCGGATCAGGAACTCAAGCACCACTGGGACTACCTCTACGAACCAGACGCCAAAGAGCTGCTTGACGGCTTGATGGTGCGCTACGTGGAGTCGCAGGTTTACCAGGCGGTGGTCGAGAACAACGCAGCTGAACAAGCGGCGCGGATGATCGCGATGAAAAACGCTACCGATAACGCCGGTGATCTGATCAGCGATTTGCAGCTGATCTACAACAAGGCGCGTCAGGCTGCGATCACCCAAGAGATCTCGGAAATCGTCGGCGGCGCTGCCGCGGTTTAACGGTTCAAATATTCAGAGGATCCAGCTATGAGTAGCGGACGTATCGTTCAAATCATCGGCGCCGTTATCGACGTGGAATTTCCACGCGACAGCGTACCGAGCATCTACAACGCGCTGAAAGTACAAGGCGCGGAAACCACCCTGGAAGTTCAGCAGCAGCTGGGCGACGGCGTGGTTCGTACCATTGCGATGGGTTCCACCGAAGGCTTGAAGCGCGGTCTGGACGTTGTCGACACTGGCGCTGCCATCTCCGTACCGGTCGGTAAAGCGACCCTGGGCCGGATCATGGACGTACTGGGCAACCCGATTGACGAAGCTGGCCCGATCGACACCGAAGAGCGCTGGGGCATTCACCGTCCAGCTCCTTCGTTCGCCGAGCAAGCTGGCGGCAACGATCTGCTGGAAACCGGCATCAAGGTTATCGACCTGGTTTGCCCGTTCGCCAAAGGCGGTAAAGTCGGTCTGTTCGGTGGTGCCGGTGTAGGCAAGACCGTAAACATGATGGAACTGATCCGTAACATCGCCATCGAGCACAGCGGTTATTCCGTGTTCGCCGGTGTGGGTGAGCGTACTCGTGAGGGTAACGACTTCTACCACGAGATGAAGGACTCCAACGTTCTGGACAAAGTGGCACTGGTTTACGGTCAGATGAACGAGCCGCCGGGTAACCGTCTGCGCGTAGCACTGACTGGCCTGACCATGGCCGAGAAGTTCCGTGACGAAGGTAACGACGTTCTGCTGTTCGTCGACAACATCTACCGTTACACCTTGGCCGGTACTGAAGTATCCGCACTGCTGGGCCGTATGCCTTCCGCAGTAGGTTACCAGCCGACCCTGGCTGAAGAGATGGGCGTTCTGCAAGAACGTATCACTTCGACCAAAGAAGGTTCGATCACCTCGATCCAAGCGGTATACGTACCTGCGGATGACTTGACTGACCCATCGCCTGCTACCACCTTCGCCCACTTGGACGCCACCGTCGTTCTATCCCGTGACATCGCTTCCCTGGGTATCTACCCAGCGGTCGATCCACTCGACTCGACTTCGCGCCAGCTGGACCCGAACGTGATCGGCCAGGAGCACTACGACACCGCTCGCGGCGTTCAGTACGTGCTGCAGCGTTACAAAGAACTGAAGGACATCATTGCGATCCTGGGTATGGACGAGCTGTCGGAAACCGACAAGCAGTTGGTATCCCGCGCTCGTAAGATCCAGCGCTTCTTGTCGCAGCCGTTCTTCGTGGCTGAAGTCTTCACCGGTGCTTCGGGTAAATACGTTTCTCTGAAAGACACCATTGCTGGCTTCAAAGGCATCCTCAACGGTGACTACGACCACCTGCCAGAACAAGCGTTCTACATGGTCGGCGGCATCGAAGAAGCGATCGAGAAAGCCAAGAAACTGTAATCCCGGCGCCCGGCAACGGGCGCTCATCAGGTTGAGGCAATCAGATGGCTATGACAGTCCATTGCGATATCGTCAGCGCGGAAGGGGAAATCTTCTCCGGTCTGGTAGAAATGGTGATTGCACACGGCGAACTCGGTGACCTGGGTATTGCCATGGGCCACGCGCCGTTGATCACCAGCTTGAAGCCAGGTCCGATCACTCTGACCAAGCAAGGCGGGGACAAAGAGGTGTTTTACATCTCTGGTGGTTTCCTCGAGGTTCAGCCGAACATGGTCAAGGTACTTGCCGACACCGTGCAACGTGCTGGCGACTTGGATGAAGCCTCCGCTCAGGAAGCCGTCAAGGCTGCCGAGAAGGCCCTGAACGAAAAGGGCGCGGACTTCGACTACAGCGCTGCTGCTGTACGTCTGGCCGAGGCTGCAGCTCAGCTGCGCACGCTCCAGCAGTTGCGCAAGAAGTAAGCGGCCACGCCGCCATGCTTCAAGCGCGATTGATTAAAAAGGGTAGCCTCGGCTACCCTTTTTCTTTTTTTGCAAAACACTTCTCTGGTCTAAAGCCGGACCGCCCAGGATTGGTAGCCATTCATGTCTCTTGAAATCGTCATTCTCGCCGCAGGCCAGGGCACCCGCATGCGTTCGGCCCTGCCCAAGGTGCTGCACCCGGTCGCGGGCAACTCCATGCTCGGCCATGTTATCCACAGCGCCCGGCAACTCGACCCACAGCGTATTCACGTGGTCATCGGCCATGGCGCCGATGTGGTACGTGAACGCCTGGCGGCAGATGACCTGAATTTCGTTTTGCAGGACAAACAGCTCGGCACCGGCCATGCCACCGCGCAAGCCGTGCCGTTCATCAGCGCCGACACCGTGCTGATCCTCTACGGCGACGTGCCGCTGATCGAAGTGGAAACCCTGCAGCGCCTGCTCAAGCACGTAGTGCCCGGCCAGATGGGCCTGCTCACCGTTGAGCTGGATGACCCCACCGGCTATGGCCGCATCGTGCGCAATGCCGATGGCAAGGTGGCGGCTATCGTCGAGCACAAAGACGCCAGCGAAGCCCAGCGTGCAATCACTGAAGGCAACACCGGGATTCTCGCGGTGCCGGCCAACAAGCTCGCCGACTGGATGAGCCGCCTGTCCAACAACAACGCCCAGGGCGAGTACTACCTCACCGACGTGATCGAGATGGCGGTGAGCGATGGCCTGCTGGTCGCCACCGAGCAGCCCCACGACCCGATGGAAGTGCAGGGCGCCAACGACCGCAAGCAACTCGCCGAGCTTGAACGCCACTACCAACTGCGCGAAGGCCGCCGCCTGATGGCCCAAGGTGTGACCCTGCGTGACCCGGCCCGCTTCGATGTGCGCGGTGAAGTCACCGTGGGCCGTGACGTGCTGATCGACATCAACGTGATCCTCGAAGGCCGCGTGATCATTGAAGACGACGTGGTGATTGGCCCCAACTGCGTAATCAAGGACAGCACCCTGCGCAAAGGCGTGGTGGTGAAAGCCAACAGCCATATCGACGGCGCGGTGATGGGCGAGGGCAGCGATGCCGGCCCGTTTGCGCGGTTGCGTCCGGGCAGTGTGCTCGGCGCCAGGGCCCATGTGGGTAACTTCGTCGAGCTGAAAAACGCGCAAATGGGTGAGGGCGCAAAAGCCGGTCACCTGACTTACCTGGGCGATGCAGTCATTGGCGCGCGCACCAACATCGGTGCCGGCACTATTACCTGCAACTACGATGGCGCGAACAAGCACCAGACTGTGTTGGGCGAAGACGTGTTTATCGGCTCCAACAATTCATTGGTTGCCCCGGTAAAAGTAGGCGATGGCGCCACCACCGCCGCGGGTTCGACTATCAATCAGGATGTGGATAACTTGCAGCTCGGCGTAGCCCGCGCCCGCCAACGCAACATCGACGGTTGGAAACGCCCGGTCAAAATCAAGAAGACCTGAGTTATCCACAACCCAACTGGCTAATGCTATCTCCTGTGGGAGCTGGCTTGCCTGCGATAGCGGTCTGGCATTTACCCTGAATGTCGCCTGACAATCCGCTATCGCAGGCAAGCCAGCTCCCACATTTGATTTGTGGCGACTTTAAAAATATCGCGTGCCGCGCTTGACGATCTTCCCCCAATAGGTTTTGATTGCCTTCGTTATCTTTCGAAACGAAACTTACCATCACCATGTCGAAACGAAATACACCCCAACGACGCCACAACATCCTGACCTTGCTCAATGAACAGGGCGAAGTCAGCGTGGACGAGTTGGCCAAGCGTTTCGAAACTTCGGAAGTGACCATCCGCAAGGACTTGGCCGCGCTGGAAAGCAATGGCCTGCTGCTGCGCCGCTACGGTGGCGCCATCACCATGCCCCAAGAGCTGGTGGGCGACGCCGCGCAACCCATCTCGGCCTACAAGCGTGCCATCGCGCGTGCGGCCGTGATGCGCCTGCGTGAACACGCGCGCATCATCATCGACAGCGGCAGCACTACCGCCGCCATGATCCCCGAGCTGGGCCATCAGCCCGGCCTGGTGGTGATGACCAACTCCTTGCACGTGGCCAGCGCCTTGAGCGAGCTGGAACACGAACCGGTGCTGCTCATGACCGGCGGCACCTGGGACCCGCATTCGGATTCATTCCAGGGCCAGGTCGCCGAGCAAGTGCTGCGTTCCTACGACTTTGATCAGCTGTTCATCGGCGCCGACGGCATCGATCTGCAGCGCGGCACCACCACCTTCAACGAACTGCTGGGCCTGAGCCGCGTGATGGCCGAGGTCGCCCGTGAAGTGGTGGTGATGGTCGAATCCGACAAGATCGGCCGCAAGATTCCCAACCTGGAACTGCCTTGGAGCAGCGTCCATACCCTTATTACCGATGATCGCCTGCCGCTTGAGGCCCGCGACCAGATCCAAGCCCGCGGCATTACGCTGATATGCGCGGCAATCATCTAGGAGAAAAACCATGTGTGGAATTGTAGGCGCAGTCGCTGAACGCAACGTCACCGCCATCCTGCTTGAAGGCCTCAAGCGCCTGGAATACCGTGGCTACGACAGCGCCGGTGTGGCGGTCTTCACCAACGCCGGCAAGCTGGAGCGCATGCGCCGCCCGGGCAAGGTCAGCGAACTGGAGCAAGCATTGCTCGGCGAGCCGCTGGTCGGTCGCCTCGGCATCGCCCACACCCGTTGGGCCACCCACGGTGCGCCATGCGAACGCAACGCGCACCCACACTTCTCCGGTGACTTGGCAGTGGTGCACAACGGCATCATCGAAAACCATGAAGTGCTGCGCGAGCAGCTCAAAGGCCTGGGCTACGTGTTCACCTCGGACACCGACACCGAAGTCATCGCCCACCTGCTGAACCACAAGCTCAAGGACCTCGGCGACCTGACCGTCGCCCTCAAGGCCACCGTTAAAGAACTGCACGGCGCCTACGGCCTGGCCGTGGTCAGCGCCAGCCAGCCAGACCGCGTGGTTGCCGCACGCAGTGGCAGCCCACTGGTGATCGGCCTGGGCCTGGGCGAAAACTTCCTCGCCTCCGACCAACTGGCGCTGCGCCAGGTCACCGACCGCTTCATGTACCTGGAAGAAGGCGATATCGCCGACATCCGTCGTGAAAGCGTGGCGATCTGGGACGTTAACGGCAATTCCGTGGAACGCGAAGCCGTGCAATACCGCGACGGCGCCGAAGCCGCCGACAAAGGCGAATTCCGCCACTTCATGCTCAAGGAAATCCACGAGCAGCCATCCGTGGTGCAACGCACTCTGGAAGGCCGCCTCAGCCAGAGCCAAGTGCTGGTTAACGCCTTCGGCCCACAAGCCGCCGAGCTGTTCGCCAAAGTACGCAACGTGCAAATCGTCGCCTGCGGCACCAGCTACCACGCCGGCATGGTTGCCCGTTATTGGCTGGAAGAACTGGCCGGCATCCCGTGCCAGGTCGAAGTCGCCAGCGAATTCCGCTACCGCAAGGTGGTGGTGCAACCCGACACCCTGTTCGTGACCATCTCCCAGTCCGGCGAAACCGCCGACACCCTGGCTGCGCTGCGCAACGCCAAAGAGCTGGGCTTCCTCGCCAGCCTGGCCATCTGCAACGTCAGCATCAGCTCGCTGGTGCGCGAATCCGACCTGACCCTGCTGACCCAGGCCGGTCGTGAAATTGGCGTGGCCTCCACCAAAGCCTTCACCACCCAGCTGGTCGGCCTGTTGCTGCTGACCCTGTCCCTGGGCCAAGTGCGCGGCACCCTCGCCGAAGGCGTCGAAGCCACGCTGGTAGAAGAACTGCGCCGCCTGCCAACCCGCCTCGGTGAAGCCCTGGCCATGGACAGCACCGTGGAAAAAGTCGCCGAACTGTTCGCCGACAAAAACCACACCCTGTTCCTCGGCCGCGGCGCGCAATACCCGGTGGCGATGGAAGGCTCGCTCAAACTCAAGGAAATCTCGTACATCCACGCCGAAGCTTACCCAGCCGGTGAGCTGAAACACGGCCCACTGGCCCTGGTGGATGACGACATGCCAGTGGTCACCGTCGCGCCGAACAACGAACTGCTGGAAAAGCTCAAATCCAACCTGCAGGAAGTCCGCGCCCGTGGCGGCCAACTGATCGTATTCGCCGACGAAAAAGCCGGCATGACCAATGGCGAAGGCACCCACGTCATCAACATGCCGCACATCCACGACACCCTGTCGCCGATCCTCTACACCATCCCGTTGCAACTGCTGTCGTACTACGTCGCCGTGCTGAAAGGGACGGACGTGGACCAGCCGCGCAACCTGGCGAAGTCGGTGACGGTGGAGTAGTACTGCGCAGGCGTATACTGTCTTGAAGCTACGAAATAAAGTCTGTCGGAAATAAATAAAGTCTGTCGCTGGCGCCTTCCTGCCCCCCCGGTTGAGCAGCCAGCGACGTTTTCCTCCGTGCCTCATTGCTCTCGACGCAGCTCTAGGTTTTATCGAAAAAATGATCTTAGCTATTCAGCCTGAGGAAACTGTGCGTTCCTTTGTGGAAAGAACTCTTTTTATTAAAGGAAAACACTCTTCCGAAGAAATTTTTCAGAGGTTTCCCAAAAACTGCGTATTACGAGCGGATATTTTGTTAATCGCCGAAATGCAGGGATGGATTGGCTGCTATGGCTTGAACAAGATGCTTCATAGGCATACTAACTATCCGTTAAAGAAGGTTTTCAAGAATGTTCAAGATATCTCCTACTCTAGGGACGAATACATAGGTCAATCGAGGTGCTACGACTCAAATAGAACCCCATCAGGGTTTTGTCCTGTTTGTGTTGCCGAAGATATTGAACGCTTAGGATTTTCCTTCTGGCGACGTGCTCACTGTTGTGAGCTGAAAGTCTGTGCTGAACACAATGTAGAGCTTGTTAAGCGCTGCCCCTTCTGTGACAGGCAGTTTTGCCATGGAGGTCATAATTTGGGAGTGATGTGGACCAGCTGCGAGGGTCGGTATCTTAAAGACTGCCCTGTGACGCTGAACACAGATCCATATGAGCTAAAGAAAGCTCAGATTTTTACGGATATTCTGTCATTCACCCATCACCTCTCAGAGGAGTCAGTTCTCGCGGTCTTGGATGAAAAAGTCCATAAAAACGATAACCTAAAGCGTAGAGTTTTGAACTCTGGATCCAACATGCAGTTGGGAGAAATAATTAAATGGCGGCTGGAAACTGTTAAGACGTCGAGGTCTGTAAACAGGCTTCCACACGGAGAATCCACTGATTTTATTATCCAGGCTATAGTCGAAGCCTATGGAAAGTTTGCGGACTTTGTCAGTGATGTGAAAGCATATGGAGACGAAATCCGCCCGATTGAGTCATTGTGGTCCACGTATATTTCAGGGCATCAAGAATCAACACATTTCGTTGAAGAAGACTACGACCAAGGTGTTGGTGTTTGGTGTTGTCCGTTCCCTGCTAAGGACTTATTGCGAATGTGGGATTGGCGGCCAGTTTATTATCCATGCTGTAGTTTTGAACGGCCAAAAAGAAAAGGCCCTCAACCTAAACCCGAACGAGTAAATAATGCGCCGCCGGGTGTTTACAGGCGGAAATAGTTTTCCTCTCTAAATGTACGCTAGGAGGACTAACCTCTAATGAAGTTATTGCCATGAGTTTCGATATCCCCTTCACACTATAAGATCAACTGGTCAATCCTTGGCGGTGAATACCGCTGTTTCCTCTCGCTCACTGCGCCGCCAGGGAGACAGAACAGGTCACATATAAATGCCGTATTCAATTCTGAGCAATACGTCTCGAACCTCGGGATAGCCGCTAGGTTTGGTCAGCATCTCGCAAGGGCTGCGTCGGTTGAGTGCAAGTACTGGTGAACCGAGCCACCTATCGGCGCTTTTACGGTTTCCTAAAGTGTGACTTGCCTGCATCAAGACTTGTACCCGCCTGAGCTCGTAGCCACGGTATGTTGAGCTCCAGCATGCTGGCGGGCGCGAAAGGGCCAATCCTAGGATCGAAATCTTACTCATGTCCTTACACCTCGTTTTTCTTCAGCTAGCGTGAGGGGCTACCGAAATCCGCTGGCCTTACCGCATTGCACGTGGTCGTGAAGGACCGTCGACTTGGAGCGATGCAGCACCGTGGACAAGAATGCTCTTGAGGCGGGGTATCGGTTCCGATTTTCCAAGCAAGACGAGAGCATGGGAACCCGGGCGTAAAGCTCGGTCGTAGTGACTGGACCGCGCTGCCGTCCAGTAATCGCCTCGTACGCCATTCGTATCATGCTGAGCAGACGAGAATCTCGGGCCTCCCAGTCAACGGGGTGTTTTTCCACTTTGGCCGGTTTGACGAAGGTTTGCTCTTTGGCCATCAACCATGCTTTGTCGTTTCTATAAAGCCAGGCATAGATAGAAGGAATGATGTTTCTCAAAGCCTGGACCCCCAGTTCAGGATGCAAATTGTGTAGGTATCGCCACTGCGCTCTGTGCTCCGCTAGCTCCCGGCTGTTCCTAGCTTCAATAGCCAGTGCATTGGTAACTGGATTGGCACGCAACAATCTATTGATCGTTGAGATCGAGATCTCAAGCTCCTCACAAAGCTTCTGTTTCGGAATGCCCTTGCCCAGTTTTGAGAGCAGAACCTCTTTAAGCTCGCCTTTTAATCGTTTGGGCCTTGGAGTGTTTTTGGTTGGAGCCGCAGCGTTTGAAAGCGAGACTTGCTTATCAGGTTTTCGCGATGTAGTGCTAGCGACTCGCTGGACTAATCTGGCGACTTCAGCGTCGTAGGCCTTCAGGAACGAGCGCAGGTCATCAAATAGCCAATCAATCAGTAGCAGATGCTTCAAAGGATGAATGCTTCTGCGGGGGGGACGGATAAGCTGGCTCATAAATGACTCAGTGCTTTTCTCATCTTCCGGCAATGATTCAAACAGATGAAAGCGGCGAAGCGGCTCTATGCGATCAAGCAGCGATGCAGATCTACCCCCTTGGAGCACAGCTGTTCGATAGGTCGCAGCGACGGCGCAGGACTCGAGGGACATTACTCTGCCGATGACCGCAAGATCGATGACATTGTTTGCCAAGTTCAGGAAAGCCGGGCGTAACCACAGCTTCTGTGAGGAGGCCTGTTGGATCAAGCAGTCCTTGGTAGGTAGCGACCATTCAAACCTACCTGACCACCGCCTACTTTTGGTGGATACCATTAGCCAAGCTTGGTGGCGTGGACAGATCAACACACCTGGATATTGGTGTGTGAGGTGCCAGTAAGCTATACCATGGGCGTACACATCCTCGCGCATACAATACGGACATGCTTTCAACGGGTGTTCAGCGCCAAAACCACTTGATACCAAGCCAAGTCGATATTTAAGTGAATCAATTCGATCGCCTTTTATAGTTACTATTGCATCTTCAATTTTGGTTTTATTCTGGAACGGTATAAATACTGAGAATATTGTGTGATGTAGGAGAATCGATTCAGCGTTCCCCCAATAATGAAATCCATTCTGTTCTAAAGCTGCTATGCCGCAAGGAATATCATGCTTTATAAATTTCTCAGATAGGCCCAGCACGGCAGTCGATGTAGTCGCAGGGTCCAGGTTACCCATTACCAGATGCTGTCGACTGCATAGGCTGAATAGTGTTTCGTCGGGTAGCCAGTCCAGCCGAGGGAATTGCCCTCTCACCCATTCCTGACCTGAAGTGACGCTCATGTGGCCTCCGAGCGGAAACAGAGGAAATGAGTTTAGCTGCCGGCTACTCGTGCTACGGATCAATTTCGCCTAAACAGGTAGACGATTATTCACGAATCGTAGGTCCCATAACTGGGGGGATTTACCAGATTTTTTTAATTACCGGGTCATCTATGCATGCGGGTTTTTGGCGCTACAAGCACCGAAAATACTGGGAAGTCAGTAAAAAAGCGCCGGCGGAGGCGCAACTTAGCTGTTTTATTCCAGTTGTCAACCGACATTTTTCAGCGGTACCATGCATCATTAATTGACGTTTACTAAAGGCAGTACTGAATCTGAAGATGCATTACAAACGACCGATGCAAATTCTGCCTAATTAACGTCGAGGTTGCTATCAAAGTGCAGCTATCTCAAACGAGATAGTTTGAGTGCCTATTACTGAAGCTTGAGGAAACACAACATGGAATCTGGATAGAAAACCCAGGAGCCAGATAGACAAAGGCCCAAGTGTGACCTTGGGCCTTTGAGGATAAGTCAGCTTTCGACTCCTGACGAATCCATTGTCTATCCCCTCGCGTAGGGCGTCAAGCCCTGCACGGCTCCGCTCGTCTCCAGAAAAGTATACTGCGCGTGGTGTAGCTATCGCCGTGCCCGCGCTATTGGATGGCTTATTCAACCGATGTAGGTGGACTGTTATGCGTCACCTGCTAAGGATTGAATGGATGGTAGATAACATAAGTGGATCTAAAAAAATCGTTACTCCGCATAATAGGCCGACAAGGCCGTTTCAAATGGGGAGATATTTACTTATCCGGAATTTATGCGGTCCCTGGTGAAGCGCCCAAGGGCTCTCGTATATGCCGCCTTAATAGCAGGAAGCTTGGACGAGCACTGCATCTTCTTTCTACCCCTGAAAGAATCTTCGCACAACTCGCTCTTTATAATCCCGACGTGTTCGAGTTGCATGAGCAGAAAATGCTCAGCCCCATTCCACAAGTTCATCCACTTCAAGGAAACCCCTTAGCTGCTGGGCTGAAACTTCTGCCAGTGAAGGGAACATCATTGGTTGCAGAGGAAATCGGTCTCAAACACGCTACAGCTGTCGTGACCTACGATGATGGTGAGCGCCAGAGGGTTCCCCACCCCTATTTGGGCGATCTGCTTCTCTATATCCAGCCGCAAGGCTCGGACCCCTATGCCGTGAACTGGACAGTAAAGTTGAATGCGATGGATTTTGATGAGGTCGCTCGGGGAAGTTTGAAGAGCTTGGCGAAACAGAAAGAAAACCGCGAGAAAGCTCGCTTACGGCACGCCTTGGAAGAGATTTACTACCACAGTGCAGGCATCAGGACTGTGAGGGTTTCCAGGGATCTGCTGGACCCAGTCCTAGTGGCCAACTTGGATCTTCTGTATGGCTACCATGATCGCGAGATCAGCCTCGAATCAAATCTTCTCGAGGATTTCTCACACGACATCGAAGACTGTGTCACTCAAGGGAGACCAGTAGCGTCCGTTGCCTTGATGTACGGACAGAGGTGGGGGCGGCGTGATCTGTTTCTGACGAAGATCTACAAAGACATATGGGAGCGCAAACTACCTGTCAGTTTGTTTGACCCGATCCTTATCGATCATCCATTGGTGACGGATGCGCCGGATGTTCTGCAGGTCTATGGCTCACTTTTTGCCGGGCTGTCCGAATGATCACTGGTTCTAAGCTGAGAGCACCTGAAGGATTCAAAGGGCTGACGAAGGATGTCGAATACTATTTCCTTGCAGGTGACGGCAGGGCAAACAGGGCACGCCTTGTATTTTTTGATGAAGAGGGCACCACTGCGAGTTTGCTAACGCTTTCCCGGCCTGAATTTGATCTAGCCCTGACCAATGGTGATCTTGTGGAATGCGGTAGTGACGCCACACCTCCTTGGTTAATGGCCATCCGGGGCATTTCAGTGGATCAATTGGAAAAAGATCGGGTAAGGGCAACGAAAAGCTACGATGAAATGGTTAACAAGCGTTACCTCGCCATAGCGGAGTTGGTAGGTCATGCTGAAGAGATGCTCTCGAACGACAATCCCGAATCGATCATCAACGCTCATGCTGCCAATCAGTCACCTTCTCAGAATGCAGCCCGGTTGAGGTTTTGGTTTTTTAGCTATCTAGTGTTCGGCCGCTCGAAGTGGGCGCTTATGCCCAAGTTCGACCGCTGCGGTAGAGGCAAAAGGGAACAGACCGCAGACGGGCAAATGTTGGGAAGGCCGCCAAAGTCAGGACGCAAATCCCGATCCCCTGCTACGGCCGAAATGCAGGCTTCTATCCTGGACGGGTTCATCAAATACAACGATAAAACTAAATCTGACGCTGAAATCTTTGGTGCAGTGCTGGTCGGTGAATTCGGTTGTGTTCCTTTTACAACATCGACAGGAAATAAGAAGTTCTATCATCCCGAAGGTAAGCCTTTCCCCACAAAAGGACAGTACGATTACTACATTGGTCAGGCGATAAGTACGAAGGCGTATAGGAAAGCACGTAGAGGTACCAGTGGGGCTCGAGCTAAGTCCGGGTTTGTTGGGAGCTTTTCCCATGACTTGGTCAATGTAAGCCAACTTGTTGAATTTGACGGCTATAACCCCAAAGGCAAGATAGCTGGCTTGCTCGAAGGATCCGCTATGGATTCGGCCTGTATAGTTCGAGGGGTGTGTGGCCAGTCTGGTGCTGTAGTCGCCTTAGGTTTCTCCGAAAACAAAGAAAACATGGAAGCTTACCGCATGGCCCTGTTCTCGATGGCCATTTGCAAGGTCAAATTTGCGTCGTTGTTTGGCCTGACGATCAGAAAAGAAGACTGGCCCACTTACGGTCTGCCGCAAAACATCGTCTTTGACCGTGGACCAGGCTCTACCATGGGCGTACCGATTCGTTCAGAAGCAGTGGCCCGTGGCGAAATGATGAGTTGGTTATCCAGACTTGAACTGACTCCTACTCACTCGGGTCAGTCGAAAGCAACGGTTGAATCGTCGCATCCTAGGACCAAATCTGACAATGATCAGCCAACACACTTTCATAGCTCTCTCAACTTTGTAGAGATATGCAAGCGGCATATTCTGCAAGCTATTTACGATAACCATGCTTCAGGTACTGAAGGGAAGATGACGCCTGAGATGTTGGAGGTGGGCTTCAGTCCCACCCCACATAACATTTACAAGTTCTATAGTGATCTTGGTTACGATTCCGGCACGGAGGTGAGTTTTGACTACGCAGTGAGAGAATTTCTGACTCCTCGTCCGGCGCACATCAAAAGGAGTGGCGTTTATTTTTACGGTCGTAAGTACAATTCATCGAAGTTGATTGAAACCGAAGTTTTTGACCGGATTGCGTTCAATGGCCAGATACCGGTAACCGCTTATGTCATGACGATGTGTGTCAGACATATCTGGATCGAATTAGAAGGCGTTTTGTACGAGCTGGACTTTGTAAAGCCAGCGAGCGTTCACCCCAGCAGCGTCGACATTTCTCTGTCGGATCTTCAGGCGCTCAATGAGAGTCGGCTGCGCGGCAATGCGCAGCTTCGTGAAGAGCAGCCCGCAATCCTTCAGGATCGCAATGCCCAATTTCTTCACGCCACTGGCAAGGCCTGGGACAGTGGTACCCGCAAGCCTGGGCGCCCTGCCAAGGGCGGAGCGGCTGAGCGTGATGCCGCCGACCAGAAGCGGTTGATGGGGAAAGGCAATGACTAACATCTTTTCTGCGCGCTTTGACGGGCTAGACACGCTGGCTGATATCCGGAGTTTGATTACAGTGCAACCTGATCCGGTAGCCGGGCTTGAGGAATTGAGCCCTGCATTGGCCGCTGAGCGTTTGTCAGAGGTACTGAAGACGATTTTCCTTCCCAACCAGTTTTCTTTGGACTTCATCAAAGATAGCGTTGATCGTGCGCGCAGCTTTTCGGCTGAGAGTTTCTCCACGGACCGGCAATATCAGCGGCGGCTATATCACCCCCCTGAGAACGAGGCGTTTCCTATCTGCCTCACCGGCCTTGCAGGGGTTGGGAAGAGCCAAACTATCAGTGCGCTGATGAAGGTGATGCCTGGACCTGCACCTTATGCATCCGCTCATTACCACGAACCTCATATATTAATCTCGTACTGGTACGCCAGCGCCAGGGGTAAGGCTGGCGGCAGGCAACTGTTGGGAGACTTCCTTGGCGGCGACGCAACAGGGGTGAGAGCGAACACGTCCAAGCTTCTGACCGAATGCCGGCGTAGGGTCAATCGTGATGGTGTATCACTGATGGTGCTCGAAGAAATGCAGCATCAGAGCACTGGGCAAGGCGTAGCCCGGGTGACGGACATATTGCTCACCATGGCCGGGCTTGGGGTTCCTATGATCTATGTGGCCAACTACAGCCTGGGCCACAAATTGCTGACAAGGAACAGTGAGGACAAGCAACGGCTTCTCTCTGAACCCCGTATCATGCTACCGGACCATCCTGACTCGAAGGCCTGGAAGGATTACGTTCTAGAATGCATACGGGTAAGCGGGCGGCGCATATCTGCAGATCCGAGTGCCTTGGTACATGAGCTGTATCGCTGGACGTTCGGTATAAAGCGCCTGGCGGTTCAACTGATCAAGGTGGCGTATCTTGAAGCCCGTGCGGCCCGTCGCCATACGATTACTTTGGAGGACGTCAACAAAGCATACCTTTCAGCCGCTTACTCCAGCAGTAGGGACGACGTTGAAGAGCTAATTCGCCTCAGCGTTCATAAGAACAAAACCAGGGGCAGGCCTGACCTTCGTTGCCCGTTCCCGGTGCCGATGCCATCAAACGTCTTGAGCTTTGCCAAGGACGATCGTGCTTTACGTGTGAGCGAGAAGGTTTTTGTTTCATCCCTTACAGCCGAGGAGCGTAAGACTTTCGAGCAGCTCCACCCACCGGGTTCACCGTCCAATCTCCCTTCGAAGCCTAAGCGAGAGAAGAAACCAGCATTGCCCGCGCAAACTCGGGAAGGGTTAGAGGATGCGTACAGCCGACTGCTCTCAGAGTCCAAAGGTTTGCCTAAGCCAAGAGGGCCAGCAAAGTAAGCGCTACGAAAACGGTCGCGTGTCCACCCAAGACATTTTCAGTCCTATGAAGAGTGCCTGGTCTGCAGCAGCGCAGGCAACACTTCCTCGGCGGAGCCTATGAGCATCAGCTCGTTTGGAGCCCCTAGGCAGACGTCCGCAGTGTTTACGTGGATGACCGTCGCACCAGATGTCGACGCGATTTCAGGAATATCCGCCGCAGGCCTGACGGCTCCTGAAGTCCCGACGGAGATCAGAACGTCGCAATTTTTGACGTCAGCCAATGCTGCTTTCCAAGCTCCGGGAGGCAGATCCTCTCCAAACCACACAACTCCAGGTCGGAGTTTCCCATTGCACCGGGTACACCGCGGCGGCTCTACCCATTGTCCCTCTGCAGAAACCTGAAATTGATCATTCGTGAGTACCGCCGTACGCTTGCAGGCAAAGCAGATCGGGTTGATCAAACTGCCATGCAAATGCACGACGTTCTGAGATCCCGCGCGCTCGTGCAGGTCATCGATATTCTGAGTGATAACTGAAACCTGTATGCCGGTGCTCGCCAGGTGGCTAATCGAAAGATGAGCGGCGTTTGGTTGGGCTTGGCCAGCTTGGGAGCGCCGCCACAGGTACCAACCCCAAACCAGTTGAGGGTTCTCTCGAAAAGCCCGTGCCGTTTCCAGCTTTTCAGGGTCGAGTTTCTCCCAAAAGCCTGTGAGCTTGTCGCGAAATGTTGGAATCCCACTTGCAGCAGAGACGCCGGCTCCGGTGAAAAACACGACCTCTCGAGCGGAGCCCAAGGCTCCGCTAGCTCTATCCCAGTCGTTCATTTGGGGAGGTCGCGTCTGCAGCACAAACGAGCGGGGAGTGATAGCTGCTTTCGGTGGATGAGCTGAAAACCGGACCCATCGGGGACACTTCAGGATCTGACGCTTCTTCGATCCGGCCCGCCAACAGAATTTGAAACGGACTTGGATAGTGACGCAGAAGAAATTTGGCGTCACGGCGTATCCGTTCGGGCAAAGATGAATCTTGGGATAGCTCAAGCAGAAATTTCCCCGTCTGGATGACTGCCTGTGTGCGTTCATTCGGCATGGTCATAGTGAGGCCCTCAAAGTCATTGCGCAGGAGTAGTTGGGTACTCATTCTCGGCAATCTTCAGTTTAGCTCTGTTGAGCTGACATGCCGATCTGCACTTTTTGCCGCTTTAGGTGCTCCTGCACTTCTTCGGCCACGGCTATGGGCGATGAGCAACATCATCGTAAGGATTGCGCAAGGTTTGGATGCAGTAGCCATCCGGCAGTCCATGCACCGCTGGATGGGAATACTGTGATTTCGTTTGAGCTTGAGCCGCCTTCAGTCGAAGAGATGGTCAAGCGGATGGAGGCGACGCTGCCGAATTACCCGTACTTGGTTGCTGTGCGAGACGACCAGGTCGTTGGCTCTGCACACGCAGAAGCGCATCGTAGCGAAGTCGGGCGGGCGTGGTATGACGTGGTGCTGGCGATATGAGGACGCAAGGTTTTCACACAGCTCATGCCGGATCGTGTTGCCGAACAAAGGAAGCGTGGGACTGCACAAAGCACTTGGCCTCTCTCACATCGGCACGCATCCAGAGGTGGGATTCAAGCATGGTGCGTGGCAAGACGTTGGTTATTGCCGCACTGCGCTGGATGTCACGCATCCGCCAAAATCGCCCGAGCCATTCAGTGGGATCAATACGCAGATTTAGTCACTACAGATCATGAAAGTAGCTAATCTTCGGCTTTGGGCTCATGTAGCCGTGCTGCTGCGACCAATCAATGCTGGAAGGTGACCTACCAGCAAGCAGAGGGTAGAGCCAGGAGGCCTTACTGCAATGCTTGAAACCAAGATAGTAGTTGGGGTGATGGTCCCACATCATCGAATTATCAATCGGCGCCGTGCAATTGTATTCGCTGAATTGCAAGCTTCTATTCTCGTTTAGAAAATTGGCAAAATTTGCCAGGCTGCCATGGCCGCCACCACCCATACGATCATTTAAATAAAAGCGACCGCTATACCCCGAGGCAATGTTTGGTTTGTCGTCCTTGCATCTGAACATCAGCAAGGTACCGTCATGTGGGCCTGGATTGCCGTCGGAATCCTCAACGGTGCAGAGCCGGACCAGCTTGATACTGACACCACTGCCGCTGACTGCTGGCTCGAAAAACTCGTGATAGTCCCCGCCAACTTCTGGATATGGAAACATGGAGCTTGAGCCGTTGATTAGCCACTCCAGACTGCAACTGTAGCGGTCAGCAATACGCTTGGCCAGATCAAAGGGCAGCGCTTCACGACCGTCGATGCAGTTCATCAGAGTTGCCGGCGACGTTTCCCCTAAAGCCAAGGCTAGGTGAGGCAAGTCGCTGCGCTCGCCCCAGGAAAAAACGTCGTCTTCGCGCAAGCGCGTAAAGAGCTTTTGCAAACGCTGGCCGGTAGAGCGCTGCCAAGATTCACACAACGACGCTGTCTCAGGCTGAGGCGCTTCGAGGGATTCAAGATAACGCGCCAGTCCAAACCGGGTTTCCCCTTCTAGTGAACGTTCATGCCTGGCAGCTGCCTGTAGCAGCAGTTGGTGCAAGTTATCAGGAAAGTCGCGAACGCTTAATCTGGCCATGCAAGATACTCGCTGTCAATTTGAGGGCATTATGACTATTGGTAGGCATAATAGCGACAAAACGACGGCAAGTGCTATCTGTTACGGGTTGATTTGGATAATCACCTTGCTCAGCCGAGCAGCCGATTCACTAAAGAGGCAGGCTTGCATCTCCCGGCATGTCATTGAGGCCTATTGCCAAATTGCCTTACTTGGCGGCAATGGGCTGCCTCGCGTGCAAATTGGCGCACGGCCTGAGACCGCAATCTTTACAAAAGTCACGTCAGCTTTTGGGTCAAACAGGGTAAGCGCCAATACACAGACGCAAGTGGGTCCCAATGGCCTGGAGACTACTCGCGGCTAAGCATGATCATTATTTGACCGATGTCAGATGTAGACTCATACTTCTGACATTAAAGTGGTAAGAGCAGCCTAAGCCTATGAAGACCCTTCCTGAATCGATCCTAGACCACAGCAGGCGTCTGCCTGAGGGTGGCTTACTGAGTCCCAAAGAGTTTCTACACTTGGGGAGCCGGGCTGCTGTAGATCAGGCGCTTTCAAGATTAGCAAAGGCTGGGCAGCTTATTCGCGCGGCTCGTGGGCTTTACCTAGCCGCCATTACAGACCTGGGTAAGCAAGCAACGCCTTCGATGGATAAGGTTGTTAGCGCCCTGGCTTCGAAGAATCAGGAAGAGATCGTCCTTGATGGGGCGCGCTCTGCAAAGATGCTGGGTCTGTCGGCGCAAGCCCTAGATGGGAACGTTTTTCTCAGCAATGGGCGTACTCGGGCGCTTAAAGTGGGAGATGCAACGGCGGAGATAAGACACGCCCCTCGCTGGATGCTAGCGCTTGGCTCCACGACTGCCGGTGCTGTAATTCGAGCCTTGGCTTGGTTGGGAGAGCGGCGTATAGGTGAGGTGATGGAAAGGCTGCGTAAACAGCTGACTCCCATCGACTGGCAGGCGTTGAGCTCGGTGCGGTCGCTCCTGCCATCTTGGATGGCTCTTGCAATCGGTCGAGAGGTGGGGTGACAGGTTGCAGCTCGGCGGAATTTCGGGAGGGGCCATTTAAGACCACTCCAACATGAACTAGGCTACGCCGCCATGCCAGCTGCCCGGCTCCAAAGTGTTAGCACGTGTGTGTACAGATGTTGAATTGGGAATGGAGTGCCTGATTATGAAAATCAAAATGCGAGACAAGTTATTGGAAATTATGTAGTCCTGACAGGGTTGTCGAAGTCTATATAAGTTTATTAATCAATAACTTAGAAGGTGGTAATTATGGCAAATGGAAAAATTCTCCGTCAGCTGTTCCGAGCAGGTACCGCTGGCGATGCCGATGCGTTTCGTCTTGCCTCTAAAGCGGTTATCGAGGAGGAGCGGCAGAAGCAGCATCATCTTCTGGCTAACGATCTGGAGCAGATCCTCTACGGCAGCGATTTGAATCTCAAGGCATCCAGTAATACGCCACGAGCTCACTACGACGTTCCCGTAGACAAGGAGCGTGGTTTACCACTGCTCGATATAAGAACTCCAAAGCGGTCTCTTGATGAAGTGATACTTCCCCCCAGCAGTTCCGCTGCATTGGAGGAGATCCTTGAGGAGAACCGGCGTGCTGATGTGCTGCGCAGCTACGGCATGAAGCCCGCTGGCAAGGTGATTTTCTTCGGCCCACCCGGCTGCGGAAAGACGCTTGCTGCAGAGGTCGTGGCCTTCGAGCTTGATCGACCTTTAGCTATCGTCCGCTTGGATGCATTGATGTCCTCGTTCTTGGGCGAAACGGCAGCCAACCTTCGTAAGGTCTTCGATTTTATTGCCCAACATCCGTTTGTTGTTCTCTTCGATGAGTTCGATGCCATCGGTAAAGAACGTGGTGATAGTGGCGACCATGGCGAACTAAGACGTGTTGTGAACGCGGTCCTTCAGATGATGGACTCATACGAAGGTCTTAGTTTGATCCTGGCGGCTACCAACCATGAGAAGATCTTAGACTCTGCCATTTGGCGGCGATTCGATGAGTCGATCGAGTTTCCGCTTCCGGATGAAAAGCAGTTGAAGGAGATCTTGTTGCTGAAACTGCGAGGGATCCGTCGTCAATTCGAGATTGACGACAAAGAAGTATTGAAGGAATTTAAAGGTAAGAGCGGCGCGGATATCGAGCGGGTTATTCGCCGCGCCGCCAAACGGATGATCCTGCGAGAGCAAGAGTTTCTGACCATCAAGGAGCTTAAAAGCGCTCTTGTGCGGGAGGACCTCAGAAAGTCCTAAAACATAAATTTTCAAGGAAGAAGCTGTGGCAACCTACAAGCATCTGAGTATTACACGTGAAGTTCTGGATAACTCGCGTCGGACAAAAAGCCCCCCTCACTTCGTCACCCGCGAAGATCGGCTTGGTCACGGTCAAAAGCTCAACGGTTACTTCGCCACAGCGGAGGGGCTGGCCAAGAAGCAAATTGGCTCTTCAGACAAATCCCCTTATGTTTTAAAGCTGGAATACGAGGGCGCATTGACCTTCGCCAACCTGAATACGCATGGGTTGGAGTTTATCAGCCAAGAAGGCAAGCAACTCTGCGTAGTGTTCGCGAGCGAAGAGGGTTTGGCAAAATTTACCGCCCATCTGCAAAAGCTGGGTGTCATGGACGCCAACTTGACCCATCGCCAGATTCTCGAGGCTATTGCAGGTGTAGATGCCTGGTCCGCAGAAGATCGGAAGAGTTGGGCTCTTAAGAATATAGGCTTGCCAGACACCCTCACCTTCAAGCTCGATGTCGAATTGTGGCCTATTCAGGTCGCGCATCACCCAAGTCGTGTTCAGCTCACAACCTCTTTCGAGACCTGGCTAGCCGCCGAGCACATAAAGAAGCTCGACAGAATCAATCTGGACAGCTTGCTCATGTACCGGGTCGAGGTCACCCCCGAGCAAGCTCAGTTGCTGCTCAACCAGCGCGATGTTCGTCTGGTGGATCTCATCCCAGCCACTGGCATTAGCATTCAACAGCTGAACCGAGACATCAATGAGTTGCCTCTCAACATCCCGCCACCCCCTAATGACGCAGCCCGCGTTTGCATTCTAGACAGCGGCATTAACGGGAATCATCCCCTCCTGAAGCCTGCAATGGCTGAGAGCGCCTCGTTTGTCGATGAGGAGGGGGATGCAGATGAAGCAGGTCACGGCACCGCTGTGGCCGGCGTTGCCCTGTATGGCGACGTTGAGGGTTGTAACAACTCGAATTTCTGGAAGCCGGAGTTCTGGCTCTTCAATGGAAAAGTCATGAAGAAATGTCCGCATACAGGTAATGCGGTTTACGACGAACTCACTCTCGAGGTATCGCTGACGAAGGCTGTAGAGCATTTCGTCGAACTCGGATGCCGGATCTTCAACCTCTCGCTGGGCAACAGTAATGCTCCCTACGATGGTGCTCATGTCAGAGGGCTAGCCTATATCCTGGATGTCCTTTCCCGGCGTTACAACATCTTGTTCGTAGTCTCTACGGGCAATTTCTGTGGCTCCGAAAGCCCACCAGTCCCAACCAACAGTTGGCGCGGCGAGTACCCGGAGTACCTAATCGCTGCCCAGAGCGCCATCATCGACCCCGCACCTGCAATGATGGTGTTGACGGTGGGGAGCATCTCCCGACACAACTCTACGATTGACAGCCAGAAGTATCCGGAGATTTACCATCTTTCACCTGCATCGGAAAACCAACCATCTCCCTTCACTCGGCACGGCCCGTCGGTAAAAGGGGCGATCAAGCCCGAGCTCGTTGCGGCCGGCGGCAATCTCGCCAGCCCTATGAGGCAAGCAAACGCACAATGGGCGCCGCACATGCGAGGTTTGGGCGTGTTAACGCTCAACCACCAGTGGACGGGGAATACGGTTTTCAAGGAAATAAGCGGGACCAGCTTGGCGGCGCCGTACATCACTCACCTAGCCGAGCGCCTGCTGAACGCTTACCCGACGGCGTCTGCGAATATGCTTCGAGCAATGCTGGTGAATCAGGCTTATCTGCCGGATGCGGTCACCTCGACGTTTTCGGAGGAGTTTCGAAAGAGCTACAAGAAGGCGAAAGCCACCTGGAACCGCGACGTAGAAAGGGATGTGGCCGGCTATGGTGTGGTGAGTGAGGCTGATCTTTTTAGGTCTTCCGATAACGTCGTGGTGTTGATGTCAGAGGAAACCATTGAGAACGACGGATGCCAGTTCTTCGAACTGCCGTTGCCGGAGGACTATTTGCGCTCCGCTCGAGGGACCCGAGAGCTTTCAATAACACTGGCTTACTCGCCAGTAGTCCGGACTACCCGGATTGAATATCTGGCTACCCAAATTTATTACCGCTTGGTCACGGGCACCTCGCTGGAAGAGGTACAGAAACACTTTAGCCAGGAGATGAAAAAGAAGACGGAGGTACTCAAAGAAGCCAGGGACACAAATCGCGACATTCCCGCCCAAATGAGAAACCATGGCACGGTTCAGTCTTCTCGCTGGACGTTCAAACAAGGGAAACCCGGAGAGAAGTGGTTTGTGGTCGTGGTCAGGCAGGATCGTGACTGGAATCCCTCGGCCGCAGAAAAGGAACAGTATTCTCTGGTGGTTACGGTGGCCGACCGCGACAACGAGCGGGCTCAGCTCTACACCCAAATCCAGACCCGGATAAATGAGCAGGCTGTGGTCAGGGAGCAGCAAAAGGCCAAGATGACTGCTGTTCGATTGCAGAATTGAGAGTGATCGACATTCGTTGTGATTCCTCTCCAGTAGGTATCCCTAAGCCTTCGGGGTAATGCGATCTTCGGCGCATGCGTACGGCGAGTTCCCCGGCTCGCTGGATGTCATCTATGATGGGTAAGGCGAATGGCCACTCCTCCAGCTTTCCTTGAGAGCCAGGCGAGGCGCTACAAATGGATTTCGCCTCACTCATAGATGACGTTCAGAGGATACCGGTCGGTGAAAATCAGAAAGATCGTGATCAAGAACTTTCGAGGGGTGAAAGCGCTTGATTGGAACGTGCCAACAGCCGACATTTTTTGCTTTATAGGCAAGGGCGACTCCTCAAAATCCACCATCCTAGAAGCCATCCGTTACACGTTCCATCCCCAGTGGAATCTTGCTCTCAGCGATTCAGATTTTTACCAATGCAAGATCGCTGATCCCATTGTCATTGAGATCACAATCGGGCATTTGGCAACTGACTTCTGTGCACTCAATGTAACCGTCCGGTGAAGGCGCCTACCTGTACTGAGCAGGATCAGCAATGAGGTGCAGTCGCCCCGAACCTCACCGTGCAACGGTCTAGATAGGATCCTGAACATTGCTGGCAGGGTCAGCTATGGATGCGTAGGACGTCCCAAGGTAAGGTACGGTCGTCACGCTTGGGTTGATAAGGATTCGCCAAGCAGTGAGTAAGGATAACTTCACAAGGAATTGTCAGTGTACCCACCCGCGTTCCCCCATGACCCTATCACTCCTATTTTCCACAACGTTTACCTAGTTCATGGCAGCATCAGGATCGGCCCTGGAATGCGTATGAACCGAAACATGGTCATTGTCAAAAGTGGCGATGAATTGACCCTCATCAACCCGGTGCGCCTGAGCGATGCCGCACTTAGTCAGCTGGATGCGCTAGGTAATGTTCGCCATGTCCTGCGTTTAGGAGATTTCCATGGTCTAGACGATCGGTTTTACGTTGACCGATATCAGGCGGAGTTCTGGTGCCAATCTCGACCGGAGACTTACAAGGTGCCTATGGCAAACCATGTGATCAACGCAGCAGCGTCTCCGCCGATGCCTGATGCACAGTTTTTCGTGTATGAAGCGGCCAAATACCCTGAGGCGTGCCTTTTGCTGAAGAATCTAAAACTGCTCATCGCCACGGATAGCATTCAATATTGGGCCGACTGGAGTTACACGACTTTCCTTAGCAGATGCGTACTTCGAATGATGGGTTTTAAGCTGACGCTACTCATTGGCGGCCCTTGGCTGAAACGCGTCACGCCGGAGGGGGGCAGCCTTGTCGCCGACTTCGAGAGGCTTCTGAGGCTTGACTTCGAACATGTCGTAGGCGCTCACGGCCAACTCTTGCATGACGCAGCCAAACCTATGCTTGAAGCGGCAATTGCTAAGGCATTGCCAGATTGAGCAGGCGATAGCTTGCTTCCGACAAGCGTGCGACCGAATCGCTCTACGTTAGTCAGGCCGGTATCCACCGATGCGGCAGCAGCTGCTCGATCTCACCCGCGCGCTGGGTTGGCAGGCGTATCGTCCGTCTGCCGAACCTACCTTCCTGATGCTTACGCTTAGGGCGATGGAGTCCATCTATTGAGATGCCCTCTCTCGTCGGGCAAACTCCGGTTGCTTCATTGGCCGATAACAGGAGTTTACGGATGCCATTTCCACTGACGGAACATAATGCCTTGCTGGCCCTGAAGGGCGTAGGGCCGGCCGTTATCGCTCGCCTTGAGCAGATGGGCATTGACTCGCTAGCTGTGCTCAGCAAAGCGAATGCTTGTGACATCCTGGCTCAGGCATCGGCAGCAGTGGGATCGACTTGCTGGAAGAATAGCCCCCAAGCTCGGGCCGCCATTACCGCGGCCATTGAGTTTGCAAAGGACTCTCGGTTGAGCACACCTGGTGCGTAAAGCTGATCGCTTATTTCAATTGGTAAATCTGATTCGTGTCCATCAGCCAATCTCTGCTGAGCGACTGGCTAGCCGAATTGGCGTTTCCGTTCGCTCAATCTATCGATACATCGACGACCTTTCCTTCAGTGGAATCCCAATCTATGGTACCGCTGGCGTGGGGTATGCCTTGGATGCCGATTTTGAGATGCCGCCTTTAACGTTGAACAGGCTCGAACTGGATGCATTGATGCTCGGGATGGAAATGCTTTCAGCTTCCGCCGATAACGATCTAAGTGCTGCTGCGAGGATGTTGTTGAGCAAAATCTCAGCGTCCATAGTCCATCACAAGGTTGACCCCGGCGCGGCAAAAATCAGGGCACTTGGAACAACACCTTCCTCGACGCGGGGCCATCTGGCAACCCTTCGAAATGCCATCGAAAACACTCAGGCGCTGAAGATAACTTATACCAGCTTGGACGGTGCGGTTTCGCAACGCCTCATTTCCCCCCTTGGCCTTTTCTACTGGGGAGGAAAGTGGACGGTTGGAAGCTGGTGTAGTACCAGGGCGGCTTACCGTGATTTTCGGGTTGATCGCATAACCTCCATCGCTATTGCCCGACAACCATCACCCGACAATCCTGCCCTTGATCTCCAAACGTATATGAAGCACCAGGCAAGCCAGTGGAAAGCGATTACCACTACTGACACTACGCTGTCAGTATGAGCCACTGATAATTGGGACTCCTTAACACACAGAAGGTCATCCCTATGCAGCACTCATCTCATGTACTCGAATTAGCCATTTTCAAGGTCAAACAGGAATGCGTTGCGCAAGTGCCTGTGCTCCGCGCAGGGCTTCGTGAAACGTTAAAGACCTTTCCTGGTTTGATCGAGTACCGTGCCTACTGCCCTATGAGCGACGACCGAGTCTTCGCGGACTTAGCAATGTGGGACAGTCTTGAGAACGCACAAAAAGTGGCAAAGGCGTTCAACGATGGAGATCCGAGATTCTCTGAGTATATGCACGCTATTGAAAACCTGACGTTCATGAGCCACCTCGTTCCAGAGATGAGTTGACCCCGACGGACTGTCGGAGCAGGCAAGCGACACCGATGCCTTTGCTGTCAGGCATCGTTGTCGTCACTTCCAGTGTAAGTGTTCTCAGGTCACCTATTGCTAGGTTCCGGGCTGCGAACTGACGTTATATGGTAAAACCGTTTCGAAAAAACGTATCGTCCGCCCTCACACCTTGCGTGACTAAACCGGTTGCCACTTATGCGGCAGCAACTGATCGATTTCACTCGCCCGCTGCGTCGGCAGGCGCGTGAGAACATCCTTCAGATAGGCATACGGATCATGACCATTCAGCCGCGCAGACTGGATCAAACTCATGATCGCCGCCGCCCGTTTTCCGCTGCGTAGCGACCCTGCGAAGAGCCAGTTCTTGCGACCCAACGCTCAGGGCCGGATCTGGTTCTCGCACCAATTATTGTCAATGGGTACGGCCCCGTCATCCAGGTAGCGCGACAGCGCTGCCCAGCGTTTCAGGCTGTAATCCAGTGCTCTGCTGATGGCTGAGCCTTCAGGCACGAGATCGCGCTGGGCGAGCATCCAGGCATGCAGCATAGCCATCACCGGGACGGCTTTTTCTTGCCGTATTCGGCAGCGTAAATCCGGCTCCAGGTCACGGATTTCGCTCTCGATTTCGTACAGCAGTTGGATATAGCGCAGGGCCTGCTCGGCGAGCATGCTCTTATTGGTGGCGTGCAGTTCGAAGAACTTGCGCCGCGCATGGGCCATGCAGCCGATCTCGGTCACGCCGAGTTCGAAGCTGGCCTTGTAACCGCCAAAATCATCACACACCAGCTTGCCCCTCCAGTCTTGCAGGAAGTTACGAGCGTGCTCACCCGCGCGGCTGGGGCTGAAATCGTAAACGACAGCCGCTGTTTCGCAGAATTGGCTGGTGGCGTAGGCCCAGACATAAGAGCGGTGGGTTTTCTTCGAACCCGGAGCGAGCATCTGTACCGGTGTTTCATCGGCGTGGATGACCTGCTGCCCGAGCACTACGTCGCGTAGCGCATCGACCAGAGGCTGCAACTGCACGCCAGTAACGCCAACCCATTGAGCCAAGGTTGAACGAGGGATCGCCAAGCCTGCCCGACCAAAAATCGATTCCTGGCGGTAAAGCGGCAGATGGTCGGCAAACTTGGCGATCATGACGTGGGCCAGCAACCCGGCAGTCGGGATGCCCTTGTCGATGACCTGCGCCGGAACCGGCGCCTGGATCAGCGTTTCGCAGTCATCACAGACCCATTTGCCCCGGACATGACGCTCGACGCTAAACACGCCGGGCGTATAGTCCAGCTTCTCGCTGACGTCCTCACCGATGCGTTTGAGTGCGCAGCCACATGGGCAGTGAGTGGTGTCCGGTTCGTGATGGATCAACGTGCGTGGAAACTCTGCCGGCAACGCAGTGCGTTTAGGCTTTTTCTTTTTCCCGGCCGGTGTCGGAGCGTTTTGCAAGGCTTGAAACTCAGCTTCAATCGCCGCGATATCGGTATCGATCAGGTCATCGAGCAAGCTGGCCTGCTGCGGATTCAACTGCTCGCTGCGCTTGGCAAACTTCAAGCGCTTGAGCTGCGCGATCTCGTGCGTCAGCTTCTCGATGACTGTTTGATCGCGATGGATCTTCTTGCCCATGGTGTCGACCTGCGACAGCAACTGCGCAGCCAAGGCACGCAGTTGGTCGGGGGACATTTGGTCGAGATTGGGTGAAGAAGTCATGCCGCGGATTTTGCCAGAGCAGGCAGTTCGCGGCGATAGACCGATAGGTTAATGGCAGCCCTTAAAGCAGTGTGATCGCGCCACCAGAACCCACGCGTTGCCATGGCAAGCCCAGTACCAAGGCTTGAAGTTGCTCGGCATCCAATTCCATTTCAGAGCCATGCCGAATGCCTGGCCAGTGAAACTTACCTTGGTTCAACCGGCGAGCAGCCAGCCAGATGCCGAAGCCGTCATGCTCCAGAACTTTCATCCGAGTGGCGCGGCGGTTGGCGAACAGATAAGCACAGTGCGGCTTCGCCGCACCGAACACCGCGATCACTCTGGCCAACGCGGTCTCGGTGCCTGCGCGCATGTCCATCGGCTCGGTGGCGAGCCAGATGGAATCGATGCGTATCATCGGGCGAGTCCTCGGATGAAGCGGGCGCATCCCTCGGGATCTGAGGATGGCCACTTCACCGTGAGCGTTTGCTGGCCAAGCGGTAATTCAATGATCGTCAACGCTTCAGCCTTTCGTTTTGGTTCGACTTACCACTCAATAAGTACGGACTTCACCTAAGGGGCTGCCAAGCTGACCGCGGCGCAGAGCTTGAGCGAGCTATTGGCCAATGCATCGAGGACCGCGAGGAGTTCGCTCGATGTCGACCGGGCTGTCACCCTGACCAACTTCGACAATGCAGCAACCAAATCACAAGAGATTGCGAAGCTCTTGGGTGTCCCTGTACTTGATGCCTATAAGGCCCATCTCGACTTGGCGTCCATCAACCTAAAAGTTGGCGGTCTTTCCCTGCATGACGGCGAAATCCCATTGCGCCAGTTAGGTCTGGGATCTCGCCGAATGCTTCAGTGTGGAATCCAGAAAGCGGGTCTGGAGGAAGGCCATATCACATTGTTCGATGAGTTGGAGTTCGGCCTCGAGCGTTTGCTACAAGAAATGCGCTTTCATGGCCGTGCCGTGGTCGCCGGATCTGTAATGGGCTGGGGTCAACCGCTTGAAAATGAATTTGATCTTGTGGTGTTTCTTTATCTTCCTGTTGAACTCAGGTTAGAGAGGCTAGAACGTCGAGAGATAAAACGTTTCGGTCAAGCAAAACCGGAGTTTCTGGCCTGGGCTGCGCAGTATGAAGAGGGAGGTCTCCCCGGACGGAGCTTAGCCAGACATCGGGAATGGTTGGCTGCTCGTAACTGTGCGGTCTTAAGGCTAGAGGGGAACATGTCCGTAATGGTTCGGGTACGGCAAATACTTGATGCAGTCGATGGACTAAACCACACGCCGCCAGCCATGTGAATGTAAGTCGGCTAGCCGCTTACGCAGGAGCTCCGGAAAGAATTGGATCTGGCGGTCCTCTCTATGCCTAAGAGGCGGTAGCCGAACTAATTTTCAAATGAATTCAAAGATGTCACTTCAATGAGGAGTTCATGCTCAGTGATCTGTTCATTTCTTGAACGATGGGAATGCCTGCACACTTGTACGATGCTGTTCTATCGTCTCAGATAGGTTGTGTAGTCGACAGTAATCCTCCCAACTCATCTCGACCATTTCAGCTATTTCTTGATGGGCTGCATGCAGTTGGCTCTGTAGTTGTTCTTCAGAAGTGGTGCTTAGCTGCAATATCAACTCCCATTGGGCAATTCCACGTCGCTCAGCTTCATCGTCTAATTCCTGTTCAATCTGCTCTTCATTCGAACTAAAAACAGAGCCACTGTCATTTAGAGTTAGCTTGGCAGTGAGGAGGAGGAAGAGTTCGTGCTCGGATTTATTTTGTGGCATGGGGGCTCTTCCGATTGTCGCGTCCCATTGGACTCTTCATGGTCGAATTACCTGCGTTGACGATTTCGAAGATCTGGATGGAGATCCAACCAATAGGGAGCGCGTGGCGATCATTTCGCCGATTTGCGCGCCTTGCTCCAGTGCCTTGCGCTGCTCGTCGGTTGGGTTGAAGGGCTTACCCTTTTCTACGCCCAGGGCGGCAAGCATGGCCATATCGAAACGATCACATTCGTTGACTGGATTCGTCTGGATAATCTGGTGCAAATGTTCCCAATAGGCCATACCTCGAGGGTGCGCGGCAGACCAGATACTGCTGCTGGCGGACAGCAGTTTGTTCTTGCCCGGTTTGTCTTGTTCGGCATAGGGATAGATCTTCATTTTTTTGATCAGCGCTTTACCCTTGACTGGGTTGGGTACGCGAAGGCTCAACAGCACGTTCGTGGTTTCCGATCTAGCCAATTCAAACTTTCCGACATCAGCGGGAGGTTCTACTCCTGAAGGTACTACCAGAAATTTGCCACCCTTCTCTTGCTCCCGACTGACTTGCCCCATGTCGATGATAACTCGCTGCCAGAAGTCGCCGACGCCACCCACAGCCGTTGGATCGGGGGGGAGCTCGATCACCAGTGGACCTGTTTCATTGAGGTCTACGAACGCTAGAATGTAAGCCGTCGCAGGGTTTTCGACTTGGGCGCCAAGCGTATTTTCGTCGCCGCTTAGCATCATCAGATCACCGCTGTGGGTATCCAGTTTGTTGCCGATTTCATCCTGCAACTGGGTGTAGAACACCAATGGCAGCGCCCACAGGTAGCTCTGGATCGCCTGTTGGAAGTCAGACTCGGCGAAAATCTGGTCGATGGAATTGGGAGCAGATAATTCTTCATCCTGTTCTGCAGTGGACGAAGTGATTGGTGGACCGATGTCTAGCTGCTTCCATTCACCTGGCATTGGGAAAATGTCGGAAAAGCCCTGCTCGCCAATGCCAGAGTTATTAGCGATGTGAGCGCCGGGATTGCCATAAATCGGAAAAGCGGCCCGCAGCGGTAGAACGCTGTTGGTGTGTATATGGGTGTCGTATTGACTGAGCTTGGCTGTGCAATAGTCCTGAGGGAAGGTATTGGGTGCCAAATTAAGCGGTTCGTGACTGTGGATGGCCGTGTCGGCCGGAACGCAAAATGCAGCAGTGAATGTTGCTGCCGAGAGTAAAACCTGAGCGCACGTAAATTTAGACATGGGTCCCCCGATCCTTACTCTGTTCGCGTGGCGCTTGCCCCGCGGTCGGGCCGATGCGCGCATACCCTGTTCTTGCGCTTGGATTTGTTCGAGGGCGACTTATCATCCGGCGCTGGATTGAGCAGAGACATTTTCATCAGCGCTCTCAGCGCAGACAGGGCGGTTTGCACGGCACTGATCACTTCAGTCAGGCCGACGAAAGACCCCGGGTAGGGGATACTGGTTTTCTCGCCGGGTCGGGCGATGTCACCGTTCGGAGTGGATTGATTTCTCAATGGTCCGGTCCTTGTTACAGCTCGGCGTTGGCGATACCGAATGAAATTGCCTCTATGAGGTTGAACGGCAGGGTTTCCAGTAGGAGGAGCGGACTGAAAGTTGTGAATAGGGGCTCGGCGAAGTTGTCGGCTCGCAGTCGGAAATTTAGGATTTTTATTGGCTTTCGTATCTCATCCCTTTTTTTTATCGCACCTGAAACGTTTCAGCGCAACCGCCTTACCTCTCGTTGAGTGCGACAATCTGTCCCGTGGTCATGGCTCTAGGCCATGCCTTCCGGGGCTTAGGAGTTTCAAAAAAGACAAAAATTAATTGTTAAAAAATATTAAAACCTCACTTGAACCGACCAAAAGCGCTTTGAGCCGATCCCGTCGGAGCGCTTTAATACTGCGGATTTTTCAAAAAAAGGATGGCCATGTCCGTCCACTGCTCGGGTTCAATTGAAGTCCGGACTGTGCACCCGTCACCCTTGATTTGGGCATCCCGTACATGCTATTGCTAAAAAACGACGAGCCACTTCGTAGGAAGTTATCCAGCCCTATGCATGGAATCACACGCATCAATCGCCATTCTGGCCCATTGCACGCATCCCTGTTTGCGCACTGTGGGCCTCACGTTAAACGCTACATAAATGTAGCCACAGGGTTCGTTACGCACCGCTCCACACTCTCCGCTTCACACGGCTTGCCAACTTGTTTCTCTGGCAGTTGCGCCTATCGGCGCCATCTTTACGTCCCTCCGCCTAGCTTTCTAATCGTTTAGTCACTGAACCTGCGCCGTCACTTTCCGCTTCGTCGCGGTGAGTTCTACTCGCCTGCTTTTTCTATCCGAATTCGTCACTACCTGAGTGAAATACAGACCGGTCGGCATCCAGGCTCAAACGGCATCAACTTCGGGTCACGACAGAGTGCTGCCGCAGTGCCTCTTGCACGAGGTTGACTGGCGGTGAGCGATCCCACGTTACAAGGAGCATCAGCCAATGATTTTTTTCCAGGGGAAGAGAATACTCAGCGCCATCTTCGATATGGATGGCACCATGTTTGATACAGAGCGGTTGCGCTTCAGAACCCTCAAACAGGCTTCCAACGAGCTTTTCGGCAAGCCGCTCAGCGAGGAAACCTTGATCGGCTCACTGGGCTTGAGCGCGAAGAAGGCCGAAGCGCTCGCGAAGGCGCACAACGGTGAAGATTTCCCCTACGCGCAGATCCGCCAGCGGGCTGATGAACTTGAACTGGAGTACGTGCGTCATCACGGCGTACCCATCAAGGCGGGTTTGCTGGAGGTGCTGGAGCGGTTACGCAAATGCGGCCTGACCATGGCGGTCGCTACTTCAAGCCGCCGAGCCATTGCCGAGGAATACCTGATCAATGCCAACGTGCTCAAGTACTTCGACATTACTGTGTGTGGCGACGAAGTCAGCCAGGGCAAGCCTCACCCCGAGATATTCTTGCGCGCGGCCGGCGCCCTCAATTGCGCGCCTGGCAGTTGCTTCATGGTCGAAGACTCTGAAAACGGTTTGCTGTCGGCAATCCGTGCGGAAGGGCAGCCGATCCTGATTGAAGACATCAAGCCGCCCGCCACCGAGGTCAAGGCCGGAGCGCTCAAGGCGTACCACAGCATGCACGAGTTTCTCGCAGACTTAAGCGAGTGCATCCCCCACTTGGGCACACCAGAATTGAGCGAGCCTTTTCCCCAGGCGCTGAACCAATTCCGCGTGGGTATTCATGGCTTTGGGGCCATCGGTGGTGGATACCTAACGCAAGTCTTCTCCCACTGGGACGGCTACACCCGGCCTAGTGAAATTATCGCAGCTACCCGGTCGCGCATGCTGCGTGAGACTGTCGCGGCGTTTGGCCGGTACAGCGTGCGTTACGGCGCGACATCCTTCGATCAGACCATCGAAAACATGCGAATGATCGACATGGATGACGCCGAAGCGGTGATAGATATGTATGACGTCGCAGAGATCGTTGGACTTAGCTTGCCCGAGCAAGCCATCCGCAAACAGGCAGGGGTAATCGCCAAGGGGCTGTTACGACGCTTTGAGCACCGCGGCCGCGAACTCACGATCTTGATTGTGTTGAACAAGGTAGGTGGCGCCGCCTTCGTTCGCCGGCACGTCGAAGCGGAGTTGGCGCTGTTGTGCTCGGTAGATATCTGCCAGCAGATCTTGAACAAGACCCACTTTGCCGAAACCGTGGTCAGCCGCATCGTCAACAAGATCAGCAATGATGCCTTGCTGAGACAACTGCGGATAAAGTCGCAAATGTTCCAAAACAGCATGGACGACGAGCAAATCGCGGCACCCAAACCTGCCACTCCGTTGCCTGAATACGAACGGTTGATTGGTCGATTTCGCCCGTTCACCCAGTCCAGTTGCGCACTCAACCAGATGCATTTGATTCTGTTCAACAGCGAGCCGGACATGCCCCTGTACGTGGAGCGCGGCAGCGGTCTGCTGGAGCGGCTGCGCCAGGTGAAGACCGTCGACGATATCGCGCAAATCCAGGTCATCAAGAACCGCCTATGGAACGGCCCTCACGCGATTATTGCCTGGTATGCCAGCTTACTGGGGTACGACTGGGTGGGCCAGGGCATGGGCGACCCGCGTGTCGACGCTTTGGCGGAGCGCTTGATCCGTCAGGAGGTGGCCCCTGCTTTGCTGGCAGACAATGCACAGATGAACGAGGCCGTCGCCGGTTTTGCTCAAACCTTCTTGGAGCGCTGCAAAACCTCCTTCAAGGACCCTTGCGCCCGTGTAGCGCGCGACCCTCTGCGCAAGTTACAACGCAACGAGCGCATTCTGAGCAGCATCGAACTCGCCAGAAAACACGGCATTGATACCCCTGCTCTGGAGTTCGGCGCTGCATTGGCCATCCATTACGCACTGCGTTCGACCGACAGCAAAGAACAGGAGTGCTTTCAGATAAGGAAGCTTTACGATGACACTGGCAGTGTTGAGAACGTACTGACTTATACGGGGAACTACAACGGTAAGCCCTATCCTGGGTTAGATCCGCTTACTGATGCGACTCTGATAGAGGCGATTTCGGGGCATTTTCGGCAGCTTGTGGAACCTATCTCGGCTCACTGGGATTGGCCACTTCAGGTTGGATCGTAGCCGTCCATGTCGTAACTACGCAGGGGAGTCTTACGCGTTTTACCCAGACGTTCCTGAACCGCTACAGCGCTTTGTCTGTTCAACATAACCATCTGGCCAGATTCATGCCCGCAACTCTCGGGCGCGTTTGGCGCCGGCGAGGACGAACTGCTTTCGCAAGGCAGTCGCCGGCACCTTCTCTCTTTCCTGTTCGACGTGCTCTTTGTACCGGCAAAACCAGCGATCCGGAATATAGATATATGCAACGAGATGTAGGAAAAACCACCATGAAAAAGGCAGACCCCCCTCATATCCTATCGTTTCCGGCGGCTATCAGACTTAGTGAGGATATCCTGTCGGTCTTGGAGGATTACCGCATTGCCAGAAAGGCTTGGCTGGATGCATCAGACGACGCGCCGGATATGAAAGAGCTGGAGCGCGCGTTTCATTCCGCGGCGGCCGAGTTAGCGAGTTGGGTTGACGCCGAGATTAATTTTCAGCTGGAACTCGCCGGGCGAAAATTACCAGCACCATGCGTTTCGCCAAGCCCGGGATGCATTCATTGCGTTGGACATGAGCGTGATGTGTGACAGCTTGACGGATACATCTATTACACCGCTGGTGGATGTCGCAAGAGTGACCCTTTTAGCCGACTGGAGGGGGTATACGGCCTGGTCATCCTGCGCTTTGCGGCACTGGCGCTACCGAGTCTGGTCACCTGTGCTTGCGGTGCTGAGCTGTATGTGTTGGCGCTGATACGATTTTGACCCAGTCTGCCGGACTTCGTTGACCCACCCGAAAACTCAGAAAACGAAGACCTCGCGCGGGATTTAAAAGGGTATGTTTGGGTCAGTCAAATTCAGCAGCCTGGGTCAAAATCGTATCAGCGCCAACAGCGCAAGGCCTGCGAAATGAGTTTTTATCAGACCTAATCATGCTAGCAGGGACGCTGATAGGGCAATATCTGCTCAGCTTGCATTGACCGACTTCTGACGACGACAACAGAACCCAATTAAAAAGGACTGATATGGATATTTGGGCAGCCAACAAGCTTTTCTATTTCATCGCTTTCGTCGTTCCCGGATTCATCAGCCTGAAGATGTACGCGCTTCTTCAGCCGACGCAAGTCAAAGACTCAGCGCAACAGTTAATAGACGCCGTCGCCTATAGCTCCATCAACTACGCGCTGCTATTGGGGCCGATTTACGCAGTAGAGAACTTCAACCTCAGAGCATCCTATCCAACGCTTTATGTGTTGTTTTACATCCTTGTAGTGCTGGTTGCTCCGATTGCTTGGGCATGGGCCTTTCTATGGCTTCGCAAAACCCAGCTGCTGCAACGATCGCTTGCGCACCCCACGGGAAAACCTTGGGATTTTGTGTTCAGCCAGCGAGGTCGCTATTGGGTGATAGTGACCTTGGTTGACGGACGTCAAATCGCGGGCCGCTTCGACACAAAGTCTTTTGCTTCGAGCAGTCCGGCACCGGAGCAGATATACCTCGAAGAGGCATGGGTTTTGAGCGAGGGAGGGGGATTCGAACGAAAGAGAAATGACTCCGCCGGTATCATCATACTTGCCAAAGAAATAGCTACACTTGAGCTCTTCAACCTCAAAGACGCTGAGGAAAATGAAAATGTCGAACAAGAAAAATGACTCATCTGAAAGAGTTGCCCCTCCTTCCAAAAAGCGCGATACAGGTCGCGTAAGTAACGGTTATATGCCTATTCCAACAAGCGAGCGTGCGCCAGCACCACCACCTAAAAATCCATAAAGGTTTGTTGAGTAAATTCCAGATAATCTTTAGACAGCGGAGCGACTATTAATGTCAGACAAGCAAAAGAACGGCGGTACAAGCGGATCAGGTGATGGCGGACGGCAAGAGTTTAGGGATGGATACTCTCCAAAACCAACCAGCGAAAGTAAATCGGTAGCTCCTCCACCAAAAAATCCTTGAGGAAGGTATAGGAAATGACTGACAAAAATGAAAATGGTAAGCCAGCTCCCGTGCAGGATGGTTTGCAAACTAACGGCTATGTTCCCCAAAGACCGACTTCGCAAGCAGTGGCCAAGCCTGTCGCGCCCCCTCCGAAGCAACCGTAAAGCTTTCTCGACTTGCTGATGTTGTGGTTATGAGAGTTTCCCAGGATCCAGAGTGGTACTGGCAGCGGGCAGTACCTTTTATCCGCAGATTACCGTTCACGATGATCTGCGGTCGGTCCTTGGTTCTCAGAAGGACGGTTGGGGTATGGCATTTTGGTTTGGGTCGAGTGACGGCTGCCTGGGAGGTCGTCAGCCGAAAAGTGTTTTAACAGAAGATCCACGCGCTGTGCTGGAGGCTGCGGAGTTGGAAGTTTGCGGAACTATGCACGGCTGAGACTGGCTTCGTCTAAAGATGCTCATCTGGTTCGGCCGGCCGGCTGCTTTGCTCCGAGTGAAGGGCCGCGGGAGAACTGATCGACGTGGATGCGCGGATAATAGCGTCGACGGAACGGCAAAATCTGCATTGGTTGTGGACCGGGTGGTCCCGGGGTCTGGCAGGTCAGGCCCCGAGCACGTCTCGATCATCATTCTCACTGTGCGTGAGTTACAAGCGTCAGTAGTCAACTTATGTCGTTAAAATTCATTAAAATCATGTGGTTGCGTAATTCCGACAGACTTTATTTAGTAGGTCACACGGTAAGGCCTCAAAAAATGCGGGATGCGACAGACTTTATTTCTGATTAGCCCGTCGGCTAATCCCAGTAATTGCTGGGCTCGATCCGACAGACTTTATTCCGTAGGATCAGTCTAGTCCTGAAATAGGTTTACACCTGTTTTAGCCTTAAAACGCCCGATGCACCGCATCGGGCGTTTTGTATTTCAGCGACAGATGAGGCCGCTCGTTGTTATAGATCTGCACCGACTCGTCCACCATCCGGATGGCCTCTGCAAAATCTTTGGGGCGATGCAGCAATAACTCGTTTTTCAAAATCCCATTCACACGTTCAGCCAATGCATTTTGGTAGCAGTCGTAGCCATCGGTCATTGAGCAGGTGATGCCGTATTTGGCATGCAGCCGCTGATCAAACTCAGATAAGCCACACCCGTTTGCGTTGGTAAGTAGGTGATGTCCGCAACCCATACTTGCTCTGGCGCCTTGGCGACTACCTGAATCGGCCCATCTTTGAGCAGGTTTGGATGACGGCGAAAGCGATGATGGCTGTCTGTTGTTTTGTGATAGGCCCGTCTGCGGGGAACCAGTTCGCGCCGATCTCGCAAGATATCGAATAAACGGTCTCGACCAACCTTTACGGACACTTCTGGCTCAGTGCGCATTAGATTGTGAAGTTTTCGGGTGCCAATGCGCGGTTGCCGAAGTCGCTTTTCCCTCACGAACCTCATCACTTCCTGGGCATGACGGGCCCGGGCATCACACGCCCGGTTGCGCTTGTAATAAGCCTGACGGGAAATCCCCATGAACTGGCAAGCCCGACTAATGCTCAGGTCTTGGATCTGCCCCTGGGAGAGGACTTGCCGGATCGCTTTTTTACGACAGAAACACCGAAGTCGTTCTTCAAAACATCAACGACGGCTTCGAAAAACTGAGCTTTCTGGTTGGCTTGGGCAAGCTTTTCTTCAAGCTCTTTGATTCGCTGTTCGGGTGTCAGCGGTTTATCGGGCTCATCCATGGATCGGGGTCTCTTGCAGCGAATGGACGCGCCTTGACTCCAGTCCTGCCGACCATGCCTGCGTAACCAATTCAGTACGGTCGTTTTACCCTGAATGCCATAGCGCTCTTGAGTCTCTTTATAACTCAACTCGCCTTTTTCGACCTGGTCGACGACCGACAATTTAAAGGTCAGCGTGTAATCACGCTGACTGCGCCTTTCTCCCGTATTCATTACTCCCTCCTGAGAATGGGTCAGAAGGTGTAAACCTTATTCAGGACGGAACATACAGATAGAAAAGGGGCGCAAATGCGCCCCTTTTTTAATCTGCCGGATACACAGACTTTGATTTTTGCTGTTTTAAATCAGTGCCCATGGCGGGAATTGCCAGAATCCGATCAGAACCAATGCGATGCTAGCCGTAGCAATAGCGGCTTGGCTTTTGTCGGATTTGAAGATTAGGCCTGCAACGATCAGACACAAGCTGCCCCAGACCAAGCAGTAGGCTAGTGCAAACAAGGGACCTCCATGGAAATGCAGATACAGAGCTACAGCGCTGGACGCTGCTGCGACGATTAGAAGCGCCCATTTGATGTAGGTCATGGTCGTAGTGAGTGGTGTGGAGTTGGTCATCGCATTCCTAATTTGCTGTGGTTACTGATCGCCTTAATGGCTCCAGGCCATCATGATAGTGAACGTTCGCATTATTCGCACGATATTCAGGCCTATTGAATGCGCAAAGATTATCTTTCGTTCAAATGAGTAAGGTATGAGGATTTCTAGCAGAAGCAGGCAAACATCCTGAGGACTCATCTTCCTAAGGCACAAACTCCACCTTCAACCCCCGGCTCGCACTGCGGCCCTGATCATCACTGACCCGCAACCAGTATTCCCCCGACTTGCCCGGTCGCCAATTCAGTGTGGTTTGCGGCGGGCCTTGGCCGATCAAGGTCTGGTCGGCGAACCAATACAGCGTCGCCGCATCGCTGGCCGCGTTGGCATTCAGCGGGATACTTTCCTGCGGCTGCGACAGGCGCAATTGATAGCTTACCTGGGTCAACGGCGAGCGAATCTGCGGTGCCTCGCTCTGGTCGCTGATGCGGTTGGGCTGGCAGTTTTTCATCACGTTGGGCGGCGTGCGCCGGGGCAGGCCAGCTGCACGATAAAGGCGCTGCACATCACTGGGCCAGAACTCGAACACTTCCTCACGGGTGTATTGCGGGTCAAACGGCGGGCACGCGGCCTTGCCGGTGCGGGTGTCGATCAGCACCGGGCGGTGCAGGTTGGACACACGAATCGGCGACACACCGGGCACGTACCAGGTCTTGCGAGTTTGCGGGCACCAGCGGTTGGGCAACTCGCCGGAAGCGGCGCACACGTCGATGCGCACCAGCCCGGCGGGCGGCTTGTCCGGTTTTATCACCACAGTGGGCAGCGCCAGCGGCAGGGCGTCGGCGATGCGAAAGAACAGCGGTGCGGCGGTCTTGGCGCCGATAAACGCAGGGTTGGGTCGGCCATCGAAGTTGCCTACCCACACCACCAACACGTACGGCCCGACCAGACCGGCGCTCCACGCATCGTGAAACCCCCACGAGGTGCCGGTTTTCCACGCGGTGCGCCAATGGCGGCCCGGCAAGCCATCCGGCCGTGGGTTGCGGCGCAGCATATCGCGCACCATAAACGTGGCTTGCGGCGTGAGCAGTTGCGGGCCGGTGGTTTGCGGCTGTTCCTGCAAATACCGTAACGGTCGCAGATGCCCATCGCCGGCCAGCATCACATACAGCCGCGCCAGTTCTTCGGGCGTCATCTCGCCACCGCCCAGCGCCAAGGCCAGGCCGTAATGGCTCTCGCCGCGCAAGCCCTGGATGCCGGCGCGTTGCAGCAATCCGTACAGCGACGGCGACTTCACCTGGCTGGCCAGCCACACCGCCGGGATGTTGCGACTAAGGATCAAGGCATCCCGCGCCGTCAGTGGCCCGATAAAACTGCCGTCGAAATTTTCCGGTTGGAAGTAGCCGAAGTTACTCGGCAAATCCTTGAGGATGCTCATCGGGTGGATCACACCCTGATCCAGCGCCAGACCATACAGAAACGGCTTGAGAGTCGACCCCGGCGAGCGCCGCGCCGTTACGCCGTTGACCTGCCCGTGAATGCTTGTGGATAAGTAATCCGCCGAGCCCACCAACGCCTTGACGCTCTGGTCGCGGCTGTCGATCAGGATCGCCGTGGCGTTTTCCACACCCGTGCTGCGCCGCTCGGCGATAAAGCCGGTAATCAGGCGTTCGAGCAATTGCTGCAAGGGCAGGTTGAGCGTGCTGTTCAACTCGTTGCTGGGCTGGGACGCCAGCAGTTGTTCACTCAAGTGCGGCGCCAAAAAGGGGATCTGCTGGCGGTTGCGCGCTTCCAGTGGCAAGTCGAGCAAACTGTCGTTTCGCGGGTCCTGTGGATAAGTCTCGCGCCAGTCGGCCATCAAGCGCAGCCGTGCATTTTGCAGCGATGGCCCGAAGCGAGCGCGTCGCCCCGGCTGCTGGGGAATCACCGCCAGCGCCAGCGCTTCAGACAACGACAACTGCGCCGCCGACTTGCCAAAGTAAATGCGGCTGGCCGCCTCGGCGCCTTCGATATTGCCGCCCATGGGCGCCAGGTTCAGGTAGGCCTCAAGGATGTCGTGCTTGCTGTAACGCGCTTCCAGCCACAGCGCCAAGGCCATCTGCTGCAACTTGCCTGGCACCTGGCGAGTGTTCAAATTCCACAAGCGCCGCGCCAGTTGCATGCTCAAGGTCGAGCCGCCCTGGCGCTGGCCGCCGCTGTAGGTGGCCATGGCCGCGCGCAGCAGCGCCGGGGGATTGATCCCCGGGTGCCAGTAGAAATTGCGGTCTTCCTTGAGCAGCAAGGCTTCGACCAGTGATGGCGACATGCGCGCTAGCGGCAGCCATAAACGGTATTGGCCGTCATCCGCCAGGGTCATGCGCAGCAGCGCGCCGTCGTCGGCCAACACCACCCGCGACGAGGTCACGGCCTGTTCCAGCGGGGCATGCGGCCACAGCCGCAGCCCCGCCAACACCACCGCCGCTGCCAGCAGCGGCGTCAGGCGTTTAAGGCTTGGTAATTTCAAGCTGGCCTACTTTGCCGCGCCCTTGCAGGGTGGTTTCGTACATACCTTCGGCGTAGGCCGGCGGCGTGTTGAAGGTGCCGGCGTTGGTGGCGCGCACGCGGTAGACAAAAGTGCCTACATCGCGCAATGCGGTGCCGTACAACACCACGCTATCATCACGCACATCCACGTAGTCCGGCTGCCAGTTACTCAGCTCGGTCTCGCCGATCGGCGCCTGCCAGGCATCCGCTTCATCCCCGTCGGCGGTTTCCACATACTCCGAATCGTCGCCTTCACTTTCATCGGCGCTGGCGGCTTCCGTCTCCGGCGGCAAGTTATACACAGGCTCGACGCCACCGGGCAGCAGGTCGACCACGGCCACTTGCTGCACTTGGTCGCGGTCGGTGGCGCGCAGACGCAGGCGCACCAGGAACTCATCGCCCACCGCCACTTTGCTCACCGGCTCGCCTTTGAGGTCGAGGTATTCGTGGATGATTTCCAGGCCATTGTTGATCGGCTTGAGCTTGGCGCCCTTGTCGAAACCGGCTTCGCTGAGCATGTAGAACGCGGCCGGGCCGTCGGTTTTTTCCAGCACCAGCTTTTGCGTAGTGCCCGGCACGGCGGCGCGTGGCGGCTGACCGGCCATCTCCAGCAATTGCTGCTGCTTGTCGCCCAGCCACGCGGTGGCCTTGAGGGTCATGTCGCTTTGTGCGCGCTGACCATAGTTGTCCAGGGCGCGCAGCAGCAGCGCGGCCGACAGCGAGTTGTAGCGTTGCTCGTTAAGACGCTTGCCGAGCTTATCCAGCAAGGCGGTCGGCACATCGTCCAGCAACTCGGGGAAGTGGCGCGCCAGCAGGTGCAAGTGTTCGGCGTCGTGCACCAGCGGGTCGTAATACAGGCCGTCGCTGTCCCACTTATCCACAAGGGAGCGCCACGGGATTTTGCGGAACAGCGTGTCGGCCTGGCGGTCCTGCTTGAGCAGCTTGTAGCTGGCGGCCAGGTAAGCAGCGCCCAGGTCGTTCTGCCAGGTGTCTTTGAAGTAGCTTTCGTAGCGCTCGCGAATGTCGCTCAAGGCGCCACTTACCAGAATCCCCTGACGGCTCAGCAGGTAACTGGCGTAGGCACGGTTGCGCAATTCCGACAGGCCTTCGCTCGGGCCGTTGGCCAGGTCTGTCAGATACGCATTGGCGCGCACCAGCACATCTTCCGGCACCGGCAGCCCGCGTTCCTTGGCTTCGATCAGGAAGTCGGTGGCGTACAGGCTGGCGTACGGCGCCACATCCGGGTTGGCGGCCCACAAACCGAAACCACCGGCCTGGTTCTGACGCTGGCGCAACATGCGCACCGCGCTGCTGAAGGCTTGCTCGGCTTCGGGTGCAGTGCCGCCCCAGATCAACGCGGGCATGGCCTTGGACACCAATTGCTCGGTGCACGCATAGCCGTAGTCATCCAGGTAATGCTTGAGGCCGTTGGCCCATACCAGCGGCGAGGCCGCCACGCCCAACTGCACGTCGCGCAATTGGCTGAACAGCTCGCGGGTCGGCTTGAGCTCTTTGCTGGCGCTGTCGAAACGGCCCAGGCTCAAGGCCACACGGTGCTCACTCAATGGGCGGATCGAGGTGGTTTCCGCCACCTGAATACGCTTGCCGTCCGGCAGCACGGCGATAAAGCGCAGGTCCGCCGAGCCGAGGGTTTCGCCGACCTTGATCTTGAATTCGGCGGTGCCTTCTTTGCGCGGTTGCAGTGACAAGGTGCTGCCTTTGTCGCCTTGCACGTTAAGACCGTCGCTGGTTTGCAGCTCAAACTTCACGTCCGCCGCCGCATCGAGGTTGCTGAACACCCCGGCGCTCACATTGAACACATCCCCCGGCGCGACAAAGGCCGGCACGTTCGGCGTGATCACAATCGGCCCACGCACGTCGGTGTTGGCCTCGCTCACACCGACGCTGTCGGCATCCACCGCCACCGCAAACAGGTGCAGTTTGCCGTTGAAGCTGTCCGGCACCTGGTAATGCAGTACGGTTTCACCGGCCGGCAAATCCACCAAGCCAGACCACCATGCCACGGGCGGCTGATGTTTACGCTTGAACGGGTTGAGGTGGTTGGCCAGGGCGCCTTCCGTATCGCCACCGGGCGCTGCCCCACTGAGCAGGCGGCTGAATTCCGGCAGGATCAGGTCAAGAATCTGACTGGTGCCGACTTCCAATGCGCGCTTCTGGAAAAAGAAGCCCAACGGGTCCGGCGCCTGGTAACGCGCCACTTGCAGAATGCCTTCGTCCACCGCGTAGACCACCGCGCGGCCTGGGCGGTCGGCGGTGACCTTGATGTCCAGGGTTTGCCCCGGTTCGATCTTCGCCGGGCCTTCCACCTTCAGCGCCATGCGCCGCGCATCCAGGTTGATGCTGAACGGCACCACGCCGTAGGACAGCGGGCTCATATAAACCTCGGACGAGCCCATGTCGCGCACAAACTGCACGTTGACGTAGGCATTGCCCTCAAGCCCTGCAGGCACGCGGATATGTTGCACGCTGTTGGTGCTGTCGGCCTTGAACCATTGCTGGGTGTAAACCTTGTCACGTTCGATGGTGATCAAGCCGGCGCCGGTGTACGGCGCGCGAATGCTGATCGCAATCTCGTCACCCGTGGCATAGCTGCGTTTATCCAGGCGCAGTTGCAGCTCGGCATTACGCTCCAGAGAGCGCGAGGTGTTGCCACGCCCGGCCACGCTGTAGTCGATCTGGTTGAGCAGGTTGCCGTTGGCGTCTTTGAGTTGCAGGGTGTAATCGCCCGGCGTGCCGGTGTTCAGGGTCTGCTTGGCGCCCTCTTTGGTCATCGTCAGCGGCGCGGCCGGCTGGCTGATGTTCTTGATGCGCGACTCGTACTTGTAGGTGCCGTTGGACTGTTTCACCAGCACCGACACATACCGGTGCTCGACCACTTCACTGGTAAGGCCATCCACCGCCAGTGGCGTCAGGTCCGGCGCGACGGCCAGCCATTGCACCTGGCGCGGGGCGTCCTTGGCGACGTACGACAGCGAATCCTGACTTTTCACACCGACCAGATAGGGCGCGGACGACACCAGCAGCGCACTTTGCGCCGCCACGTTACGACCACCTTCGGCCTCGAACACCTGGGTCATCACTTGCAGGCGATAGGTGCTGTTGGCGAAGCGTTGCAGGTTGAGGTCGAGCACGGCCTGGCCGTTGTCGTCGACGGTGGTTTCGGCGAGGTCTTCGGTGCTGGCGTCTTCCAATGAGTCGTTGAGGCGGAAGCGGTAATCCGGGTAACGGTCGAAGGCCGCGAGCGTTGGGCTCAGGGACATTTTGGCGGTAACGCGCCGCCCGGCTGCCGGGGCGCCGAACAAGTGCATGGCGGTAACTTTGGCCACCACCTGGTCCGGTGGAATCCAGCCCAACACAGGCGTGTCATGCAGGCTCAGGCTGACCTTCATGCGGTCCGGCTCGAAGTCGCGGACCTTGAAGCTGACACTGCCGAGGTCAGTGCGGGTGTTTTTCTGGCCAATCAGCTGCAAGGTCGCGGTGTAATCGCCCGCAGGGGCGACTTCACTGCTGGGGAAATCAAAGGTTTCAAAACCGCTGGTGGACAGTTTCAGCGGCTGGCGAATCACTTCCAGGCCACGCGGGTCGGTGATTTGCAGCTCCACCGGCAGGCCTTGCAAGGCGCCTTTCCAGTTGCCGCTGCGCACGATCATGCCCAAGTGCGCGGTTTCGCCCGGGCGATACAGGCCACGGTCGGTAAACAGGTAGGCGCTGAGGCGATCAATCGCGCCGTCTTCTTCCAAACCGCCTACGTCGAAGCGCGACAAATCCAGCTGCTGCGACTGACGCGCAATTGGCAGGAAGGATTGGTCGTTACCGCGAGTGACCACATACATCAGCGGCGTTTTCTCACGGCGCAGTTCATCCAGCTTGGCGAAATGCGCGTGGCCTTCGGCATCGGTGCGGCCACTGCTGACCGGCAGCCCGTTGCGGCCGATGATGTCGACTTGCGCATCGGCCACCGGCGAACCGTTGCCGATGGATTGCACGTACACATCATGGCTGCCATCGCTGGAGCGCTTGGCGATGATGCCGAGGTCGGTGACCACGATAAAACGCAAATCGCTGGTGCTGCTGCGGTCATATTCGAACGTACGCGGGGCCGGGTCATCCTGCGGGCTCAGCTTGAGCACGAAAATGCCACGACGCCCGCCGTTGGCGGTGAGGTAGTGGCTCAGGTCAACGTTGTCGTACACGGTTTTTGCCGGGTCATTGGACGACAGCGGAATATCCAGCGACTGACGCTCCACCATGCGGTCGAAGTATTCATTGCCGAAGTTTGGCCGCGCAAAGCTGCCGCTGCTCTGGTCCACCAGGTGTTGCAGCTGGTTGGGCAGCAGGCGGGCGATTTCCACGTGGGCGCCGGGCACACCACGGGCCATGAAGCCCAGGCGTTTTTCGCCATTGAGGCTGAGCAGTGCGCCGTCAGACAGGAACTGCAGCGTGCGCGGATACGCCGGCATGCTGATCAAGGAGGCTGTAGGGTTTTTCGCCAGGTAGCCGCCGATGGCTTCCAGGTTCGCAGGCACGCGCACATACAGCGCGCGGCCGGCCGGGGCCTTGAACTTGAAGGCGTGCAAGGTGTTCAGCGGCTCGACGCTGGGCACGTGGGTCAGGTTGACCTTGGTGCTGCGGGCGAGCATCGCGTCGTCGATGTCGTTGCTGGTGTAGGGGCGGGTGTCGTCTTGGGCTTTTTCCGGCAGCAGCCAGGCCTGGACCTTACCGGCGATGGTGTCATCGGCTACGGCGCTGGAGCTGCTGAACATCAGCACGGGCTCCGGCTCACCGCGCTCGTTATCCACAAAACTGACTTCGGCGCTGGTGAACGTCAGGCGATAACGACCGGGCACGGTGACTTCCGCCACCAGCGGTGCGGTGCTGGCATTGCCGCCGTCGCGGGCCTTGATGCCTTCATCGAGCTTGGCGCTGACCGGCGTGCTTTCCAGGGGCGTGGCCAGGGCGGCCGAGCGCACGTAGGCGTTGAGCTTGGTGTCGTCGAAGGTGATTTCCGGGCGGTTGGGCAGCTGCGCGTCGCGGTAGGCCAGGCCTTTGCCGAGGGTTACGGACACGCGCTTGCGTAGGTTGTCTTCATCCACCGGGTGGGAAAAATGGAAGGTCGCGACCAGTTGCTTCAGCGTCGGGTTGGACGGGTCTTGATACAGCTCGTTTTGCGCCAGGGTGGCGCGGAACGGTTGGGTGGAAAACTGGCTGCTGTATTGGCTGAGCAGTACGCCCTCGGCCAGGAGATTTTTCTTCGTCAGGTCCAGCGTGTAGTGGGCGTCTACCGGCCAGTCTTTTTCCGGCACAAATAATAAAGTGCGGTCATCGGACCAGCGCCAGGCGCCTGACACGGTGGGTTTGAGGGTGATGCCTTCGGTCACCGGTTTGCCAATCGCCGCCAACGGCGCCACGGATTCGGCAAAACGTACCTGCAAGTTATCCACAACCGGCGGTTGCTGGGTGTAATCCGTCAGGTTTGGTTTGTGCAGCGAATAACCGACGGTGTGCGGCTGCGGCAGGTTTGAATACCAGTGCCAGCCATAGAAGCCCGCAGCAGCCAGCAACACCAGACCCAGCACCCCGGCACCGGCCTGTCGCGGGTATGCGCGAGCCTTGCGGCCCAGGTTCCCCAGGCCATTGCCGATGGCGCGCAGCCAGAAGGGCGGTTGCCATTGGCCGAACAGGGCACTCACCACAGTGGTTAACAGGCCTAGAAAACGGCGACTGATCGCTTTCAACGAATCGTACATGGTGAGCATCCCTGGCTAAGTGCGGCGTATCTTACACGCGTCTTTGATACAAAAGATGACGTGGATACACCGCACACGCTCAGGCGTGTTGCACAAAGGTGAGGCGTACCGCAAAACCGATCAAAAGACTGCCGAATAACCATTGCTGCAGACGCTGCGCCGAGCGATTGCGCGCCAGCCAGTGGCCGATGCGTGCGCCGGCCAGGGCGTAGCAACAGTCGAAGGCAAAGCCCACACCCACCAGAATCACCCCCAGCAACGCAAACTGCGCCGCCACCGGGCCCGCCTGCGGGTTGATGAACTGCGGCAGCAGCACCGAGCAGAACAACAAGGCCTTGGGGTTGAGAAGATTCGTCAGCAGGCCGCGTTGTAAGGCTGCGCGCCAGGCATGTGCTGGTGGGGCGCCGTGGTTTGCCTCAAGCGAAGGCAACATATTCGCGCGCAGACACTGCACGCCCAGCCATAACAGATAGGCCGCGCCGCCCAGGCGCACCACATCGAACGTCCATGGCGCCACCTTGAACAACGTCGCCAGGCCCATGCCTGCCAGCGCCACATGGCAGGCCCGGGCGAGCCCCAAGCCGATGGCCGTGGTCAGCGCCAACGCCTTGCCTTGGCGCGCGCCGGTTTGCAGCAACAGGATCATGTCCGGCCCCGGCAGTAGATACGCGACCGAAAGCGCCACCAGAAATAACCAGAGTTCCGTCATGTTCAACCCCCCTAGATTGGTTGGCCAATTCTAGGATGCAAGGGCAGGGCAGGTGCTTGCGTAGTCAGCCAGAAAAGCGTCTAGTCTTGGCATTCTCTGCCACAAACCAAGCCAGTGACCCTTCACTTATGCCAAATCTCAAACTTGATGCCTTTGACCGCAAGATTCTTGAAGCGCTACAACGCGACGGTCGCCTGAGCAATGTGCAACTGGCGGATGAGATCGGCCTGTCTGCCTCACCGTGTTTGCGCCGCGTGCGCCTGTTGGAAGAAGCCGGGGTGATTCGCGGCTACCAGGCGACGCTGGACCGCGATGAAGTGGGCTTGGGCATGATGGTGTTCGTCGGCGTGAAGGTTGAGCGGCATAACGACACCGAAGCCAATGCCTTTCGCGAGGCGGTGACCGCACTGCCCGAGGTGATCTCGGCATTTCTGGTGTCGGGCGAGTCGGATTTTCTGCTGCAGGTGGTGGTGCCGGATTTGCGTGGGTATGAGCGGTTTGTCACCGGCAGCCTGTTAAAGCTGCCGGGGGTGAGGGACATCCGCAGCAACTTCGCGATCCAGACCGTGAAAACCCCAGGCGCCTTGCCGCTGGGGCATTTGCCGGGCTGAGCACTTCAAAACCCCACAAAACCAGTGTGGGAGCTGGCTGATCGTTCCCACGCTCCGCGTGGGAATGCCGCCGAGGACGCTCTGCGTCCACTCAGAAAGCCGTGACGCGGAGCGTCACAGGATGCATTCCCACGCAGAGCGTGGGAACGATCGTCAAATAACTGTGGGAGCTGGCTTGCCTGCGATGGCGGTGTATCAGTCAACAGATGGGTTGCTGACCCGCCGCTATCGCAGGCAAGCCAGCTCCCACATTTGGATTTTCATCAGCCCTGAACGCGTGTTACTGGGGGCTCATACATTCCAGTGAACGGTCCACCATGACTTTGGCCATTTCCATCAGGTGTGCGGCGGCTTTGGGTGAGCCGTGCAGTGCTTCGGCACAGTGAAGCAAGTCTGAGGCATAGACCAGTGCGTCTTCGAAGCTGAGTTCGGGGTGGGGGATGAAGAGGGGATGCGGCGGACCGGGTTTTACTTTGCTCATTACGGTAACTCCAATGTAGGTAATTGGAGCCGACAGCCATCGCTGCTAAACAATGGGTGGCAGCTGTACGCAGGTTAGCAGGCCGGAACATTGGGAACCCGGCGCACCCGAAGGTGCCCTGCGCACAGCCACCATAAAGCGTTGGCATAAAAAAACGCCATGCTTGAGATGGCGCTTGTGCGCCCAATGTTGAACGTTCGAGCTGCTAAACCCGGTCACTGAATTGGCAGTGACGAACGCAGACTAGCCACCGAAAAGGCAGGGCACAAGCGGCTGGGATTCTCTCGGAAATGTCCTGCGAAAGAAAGAGACGCGGGAAGTAGGAGCGGCGGTTTCAGACTTTGCCGCACTCTCGAAAACACCGCAAAACAACTGTGGGAGCTGGCTTGCCTGCGATGGCGGTGTATCAGTCAACAGATGGGTTGCTGACCCGCCGCTATCGCAGGCAAGCCAGCTCCCACAGTTGATCCGCGTTGAGCTTGAGGTGGTATTTCTCAGGTCCACCAGTAGCGAACAAGGTGGAAGAAAATCGGCGCGGCAAAACACACCGAATCCAGCCGGTCCAGCATCCCGCCGTGGCCTTCGATCATGTGGCCCCAGTCCTTCACGCCCCGGTCCCGCTTGATGGCCGACATCACAATGCCGCCAGCGAACCCGAGCAGGTTGATCAGCAACGCGATCAAGAACGACTGCCACGGGTTGAACGGCGTGGTCCACCACAGCGCCGCGCCGATCAGGGATGACAGCAGCATCCCGCCAACAAAGCCTTCGACGGTTTTTGACGGCGACAGGTTGGGGGCGATCTTGTGTTTACCGAACAGCTTGCCGCACACGTACTGCAGCACGTCCGACAGCTGCACCACGATCACCAGGTAGGCGATCAGCAAGAGGTTGCGGCCTTCGTAGCCGGGGATGTCGAGGGTCAGCAGGGCCGGGACGAAGGACACGCAGAACACCGCGATCATCAGGCCCCATTGCACCTTCGATGCGCGCTCCAGGAAGTGCGTGCTGTCGCCGCCCAGCGAGGCGAGGATCGGCAGCAGCAGGAACACGTACACCGGGATAAAGATCGAGAACAGCCCATACCAGTCGGAATAGATCAGCAGGTATTGCAGCGGCAGCGCCAGGTAGAACGCGGCCACCAGCGCCGGGTAGTCGCTGCGGCGGGTCGGCGTAAGGGTCAGGAACTCGCGCAGGGCGTAGAACGACACCGCGTAGAACAGCAGGATCACCGCGCCGGTGCCGAGCCAGAAGGCGATGCCGATCACCACCACCATCACCCACCAGGCGTTGATGCGCGCGTTGAGGTTGTCGATCACCGCATTCGGCGTGCCACGGGTGCGCAGCTTGAGGATCAGGCCGATCAGCGAGGCGAGCACCAGGATGGCGCCGATGCCGCCGAACAACATCAGGGTTTGGCTATCCATGTCAGACATGCTCCGGGGCGAGGGCGAGCAGGGCGTCGCGGGTGCGGGCGAGGAAGGCGGCTTTGTCTTCGCCGTCTTCCAATTGCAGCGGCGCGCCGAAGCTAGTGGTGCACAACAAAGGCAGCGGCAGTACGCGGCCCTTGGGCATGACCCGGTTGAGGTTGGCGATCCACACCGGGATCAGTTCGGCTTGTGGGTAACTTTTTGCCAGGTGATACAGGCCGCTTTTGAACGGCAGCAGGCCGTCTTCGAGATTGCGCGTGCCTTCGGGGAAGATGATCAGCGAGTCGCCACCCTCCAGCGCCGCGAGCATGGGCTGCAATGGGTTATCCACAGGGTCTTTGCGTTCGCGATCAATCAGCACGCCGTTGAACACGCGGTTGATGATGTAGCGACGCAGCGCGCTTTTGTTCCAGTAATCGCTGCCGGCCACCGGGCGCGTGAATTTGCGCAGGTTTTGCGGCAGCGACGCCCACACCAGCACGAAGTCGCCGTGGCTGCTGTGGTTGGCGAAATAGATGCGTTGCACCGGCACCGGCGCACAACCCAGCCACAGGCTGCGGGCGCCGGTGACGGTGCGGGCCATTGAAGTGATCAGGGTGGCAACCACGGGTTCGAACATGGGGATTCCTTATCCGGCGAAAGGTAGCCAAGGGCTGGCGAGGATCACGGCCAGGGTCAGCAGCACTTGCGCGCCCAACAGCCAGGCTTGCTTGCGCAGCAGTTTGAGGGCGCCGCGACGACGTTCGGTCCACGGCCGGCCAGCCCGTTTGGCCGACTGCAGGCCAAGGCTTTGCAGGGCCTGGTCAAGGTCCGGGGTGCGGTCGGTGTCGCGGGCGAGCAGGGCGAACAGGTCGGCATCGAAGGCGACGCGCAGCGCCCAGTACTTTTGCAGCAGCCCGAGGATAATCATCCACAGGCTGAGCAGCAGGCAGATCGGCGAAATGCTCGCCATCAGCAGTTGAGCCAGGCCGAATAACACGCCGAGCAGCGTCAGGCCTGTGGATAACTGATCCAGCGAGCGGCCGCGACGCAGCAGGCTGGCGACCACTTGGAGTTCCATATCAGCGGGCATGGGCTAAGGCCTCCAACGCTTCACGGTGAGCAGGGTGCAGGACCACATGGGCCCGCGCTGTACGAATAATAGCCAGTGCCGCATCGACCGTAGCCGCGCGCCCGCTGTGCAGCAGCCAGGCGGCGACGGCGGTAGCGCTGCGCGAGTAGCCGAGGGCGCAACACACCAGTAAAGGTCCGTTTGCGCGCAAGCGTTCAATAGCGTGCGCGGCGTGCAGGCATTCGGCGGGTGTCGGCGCGATCAGGTCCAGCACGGGGACGCATGCATACCCACGGCCCAGTGGATTAATCGGCAATTCGGCGCAGAGATCGACGATGGCCGTGAATGAACCTTGCTCATCCGTCGTGGGAATTCGCCCAAGCCAAACGTTATCCACAATCAGGTCCGGCTGTGGATGCTTGCGTGTCCACAGGCGTGAGTTGAGCCACGCCGCCGCCAAGTAGGGCGCGTACAGCCAGCGCGCGGCGGGCGTCAGCGTGCCATCGGCGCGTTTTTGAAAGCCCGGCGCGCCCAGCACGAAGTAATTGGCCTTGATTAACCCCAGGGAAACCGCCGGCCACAGCAACCACAGCCACCAGCCACCGAGAGCCAGCGCGAGAATCACCAAGGCCACCGCGCCCAGGCCGTAGCGCACGCCCAGCCGCCAGCGTTTTCGGTCCCGCGTAAGCCGCACATTCAACAGCGGGCTCGGGTGTTCCAGCGGCCACAGCCATACGCACAGCCAGCCGGCGAGCGCGCCTGTGGGTAAGTCGATAAAGTGATGTTGATAAGTGGTCAGCACCGAAATACCGATCAGCGCGAACCACCCGTGCACCACCCAGCGCCAGAAGCCTTGGGTGTGGCGCTGGTACATGACCCACAGGATCACCAGCAGCGCGATGTGCAGCGACGGCGCCTGGTTGAACGGTTTGTCGAAACCCGCCAGCACGGCAAACAGCCAGCCGAACACGCCGTCCAGCTCCGGCCGCTCGAAGGTGAAGCGCAGCGGCCAGATCAGGAAGCAGCTCACGGCAATCACTTGTGCCGTCAGCAGGCGCAGGGCGTGTTGTTTCAGTTCTTGTCGGCTGTTGGGCAGCAGCAGTGAGAAGCCGTAAAGCAGGTCGATGGACCAGTAGGGCACGATGGTCCAGGCCCAGAACGGCATATGGGTTTCCCAGCCGAACACCAGCGTGCCGACGTCGCTGCGCTGGCTGGTGACCCACGTGGCAAAGCCGTAGGTGCTGAAAAACAGCGGCGCCAACAGCAGCAGCCAGAGGACCGCTGGTTTCAATAGGCCGGGTTCGCGCATGCTCAGATCTTCTGTGCCAGAGACACAGTGAAAATGCCCCATTCGTCCACACGCTGAGTGATCTTGCGAAAGCCTGCGGCCTCGACGAGTTGATCCATTTCCGCCTGGCTGCGACGGCGCATCACCCAGGCCTGGCCCTGGCGGTGGCTGGTCAGTGCGCGGGCGATCAGCTCCAGCTGCGGGTGCCACGGCTGGCCGGTGTAAACCAGGTAACCGCCGGGCTCCACGGCTTCGGCGAGACCGGCCAACGAGCTGCCAACCATGCCGTTATCAGCAAACAGCTCATACAACCCGGACACCACCGCCAACGTCGGCTTGGGCTCCAGCGCCGCCAGGTCCGCGCGATCAAACGCATCACCTTTGACGAACTGGGCGATATCCCCCAGGCCTTTTTCGCGAATCAGCGCGCCACCGTCGCGCACGTTGATGTCGCTGTAGTCGCGCAGCAGGATCGATTCCGGCAGTGGTGACACGCCCTGCAAGGCCTCGAGAATGTAGCGGCCGTGGCCCGCCGCGATGTCGACGATGCGCACTTCGCGATCATCACTGCGCAACTTGGCCATGGCCAGGCGCAGCAGTTCTTCGACGTTCAGCTTGCGCTGACGAATGCCGCGCCAGCCGATGGAGTTGAGGTAGTTGGTGTCGATCATCCGCCCCAACCCGCCCTTGCCGGTGGGCTTGTTGCGGTACACGTAATCGAGGGTGCTGCCGGAGTCGAAGCCGGTGTCGAAGCCCAGTTTCACCCCGTCCGAGAGGTTCTTGCCCAGGCCCATGCTCGCGCGGGTCATGCGCCAGTACAGGTCGCGCAACGAGTTGCGCGGTAGCGGTGCAGCGAGGGACTCGGACTCGGCGCAGGTGGCGCCCAGTTTGTCGGCGTCCAGCAGCGAGGCACGGTCCAACGGCTGGGCGAAGTTCTGCAGGATAAAGCGCTTGGCGCTGCTCACTGCCACGGCGCGGTCGCGTTCACCGAGGGTGTCGTGGAAGAAGCCGGGCAGGATGTGCAGTTCTTTTTTCAGGCTGCCGAGGCGGTCGAAGAATTGCTGCTGGGGTTTGCGGTGTACCACGAAGTCGGAGCCGGAGATCAGCAGTTGCGTCGGCACCTGGATCGCCTGGGCATCGGCGACGACGCGGTCGGCAGCTTCGTACAGGCCGAGCAGCACATTCACCGAAATCGCCTTGGTGATCAGCGGGTCGCTGTCGTAGGACGCCACGCGCTCAGGATCATGGCTGAGGAACTTGGCCTTGACGTAACTGTTGACGAAAAAGTTGCCGCGAAACCTGCGCATCAGCGCCAGGCCCGGCCGCGCGAACGGCACGTAGAGCTTGACCTTGAACGCCGGCGAGGCGAGCACCAGCGCGCGGATTTTCGGTGCGTAATCGTGCACCCACGTGGCTGCGATCACCGCGCCGACGCTCTGGGCAATCACCGCGCAGTTTTGTTCTTCGATGCCGTAGGTGTCGCCGATGTGGTCGCGGAAGGTTTGCACGTCGCGGGCGCTGGTGGCGAAGCTGGGGCTGTCGCCGCGCGCGCCGGGCGACTGGCCGTGGCCACGGGCGTCCCAGGCGAAGAAGTCGAACTGCGGCAGGTTGAGTTCATCGACCAAGTGGGCAATGCGCCCCGAATGCTCGTGGCCGCGATGGAACAGCAGGATCGCCTTGCGCGGCTCATCGCCAAGCGGGGCGGTGGCCGGCCAGTGCCGGTAGAAAAGCTCGACGCCATCATGGGTACTGAAGGTGTGCTCTTGCTGTTCGCGCATCGCAAATTCCTTATGCAGAAGGGGAAGTCGTTTCTTTAAGACCCTGGCGCACACGGTTGACCAAGGTGTAGGCGAGCAGGGCGGCGACCGGCCACATCACCGTGTCGACCCAGCCCGCGCCGAGCCAGCCCAGCGCCACGCCGGTGGCCAACACGCCGAGTACAAAGGCGCGATCACTCTTGCCCATCGGCCCGTCGTAGCGCCGCGATGCACCCACCATCGGCCCGAGCACACCGGCGTATTCGCTGAACACCGCCAGCAATGCCACCAGCAGCACCGGCGCCAGGCTCACACCAGGGATCAGTGCGAAGGGCAGGATCAGCGCGCTGTCGGCGATCACATCGCACAGTTCATTGAGGTAGGCGCCCAGGCGCGACTGCTGGCCGAATTCCCGGGCGAGCATGCCGTCGATGGCATTGAGCCCCATGCGCAGGATCATCCACAGCGGGATCAGCGCAAACAGCCACAGGTATTGGGCAAAGCAGGCGATCAGCAGGCCGACCAGCAGGGAAACCACGCCGGCCAGCACGGTGATCTGGTTGGCGGTGGTGCCGTTGTCGTAGAGGCGCTGCACAAGGGGGCGCAGCAGGTTTTGAAAACGCGGCTTGAGCTGATAGATCGAAATCATGGGGGATGACGCTTCCTTGTCCGTGGACCCGCGAAAAACTGTGTTGGAGTGTGCCGATTAATCCGTGCCTGCACCAGTGATGGCTCGTGTTTCTGGGGGTTTAGTCACGCTCTTGCAGGCGCCGAAGAGTAAATGTGGGAGCGGGCTTGCTCGCGAATGCGGTGGGTCAGTTACAAATGAGCTGGCTGACCCACCGCATTCGCGAGCAAGCCCGCTCCCACAGGGGGTTTTGTGTTGTTTTTGAACAAAAATTTCACGCTGCGTGTTATATCGTAACGAATTGTGTACAAGCGGGCGTTGAGCGGATGCAAGTGGATCTAGAAGCTGACGGCGCTTCGGTGGAAAGCCTGCCGCGTTTTCAGCAGGGGCTGTTTCATGCCCGTCGATTACGCCAGGCCGGCATCAGCCTGACGGCCCTGGCTGTTTGCGGTTGGGTGCTGGCGCTGTTTGTCGCCCTGTTTGCGCCGCTGTCGATCTGGCCGGTGGTGTTGATCAACTGCGCGTCGGCCTTGCTGGTGCTGGTGGCCGGGTTGCAATCGGCGTGGTGGGTCGCCGATTGGCGCGCCCAGGCGCTGGAAGCGCCGACGGCTGAAGTGATCGAACTGCCGGTTGAAGACACCGGCGGGTACACGCGCCTGCTCGGGCGTTTCGGTAGCGGCCTGCTTGCGCAGGTTGGCGCGCCGGTGCTGTGGCTGAGTGGCTGGTCGTTGCTGGCGTTGGTCAGCATCATCGAGTTCTGGAACCTGGCGTTGCCCGCCGCGCCGGTGGGGCAGTCGGCGAGTATCGGCGCTGCGCTTGGGTTGGCGTTGGCCTTTGGTTTACTGGTGTTCGAACGCCGCCTGGCGCAGGAAACGGCGGCCCAATGGCCGGAAGCCGCGCAGCTGGCGCAGTTGAGTCGGGTGGCGATTGCCTGCCTGGTGGTCAGCGCGATTTGCCTGCTGTTTGCCGGTGGGGAGTCGGTGTGGCCATTGCGCCTGGCCGTATTGATCGGCCTGCTGCCGGGGCTGGTCGCAGTGGAGTTTTTGCTGCGGGCGCTCCTTTCGCTGTTCAGCCCTCGCCAGCCACGCCTCGAACCGCGTTTGATGGCGCAGAGCTTTATGGCCGGGCTGTTGCGCTGGCCGCCCCAGCCGTTGCTGGCGTTGCAGCACGAGTTGCACAACCGCTTTGGCATCGACCTGCGCCAGATCTGGGCCTTTACCTACATGCGTCGAGCGTTCTTGCCGGTGCTGCTGGTGGTGCTGGCGGTCGGCTGGGCGCTGACCGGCGTGCACGAAGTGCCCCTGCAAGGCCGTGGGATTTATGAGCGCTTCGGCAAACCGGTGGAAGTGTTCGGCCCTGGCTTGCATGCCGGGTTGCCCTGGCCGTTGGGCCGCGTCATCAACGTGGAAAACGGTGTGGTGCATGAACTGGCCACCAGCGTCAGCGAAGCTGCCGCACCGGAGCTGGCTTCTGCTGAAGGCCCGGCGCCGACGATTGCCAACCGCTTGTGGGACGCCAGCCATGTGAATGACAAGGCCCAGGTGATTGCCAGCAGCAGTGGCGACAAACAGAGCTTCCAGATCGTCAATATGGACGTGCGCTTTGTCTACCGCATCGGCCTGACGGATAAGGCCGCGCTTGCCGCCACCTATAACAGCGCCGATGTGCCGACCCTGATCCGCAGCACCGCCAGCCGCATTCTGGTTCACGACTTTGCCTCGCGCACGCTGGATGAATTGCTCGGCGAGCAACGCACCCAGCTGGCCGACGAAATCGGCCGTTCGGTGCAGGCGGACCTGCAAAAACTCGACAGTGGCGTGGAAATTCTGGCCACGGTGGTGGAAGCGATTCATCCACCGGCCGGCGCCGCCAATGCCTACCACGCGGTGCAGGCGGCGCAGATTGGGGCCCAGGCGCTGATCTCCCGCGAGCGCGGCGCCGCCAGCGAACAGACCAACCTGGCCTTGCTGCAAGCCAGCACCGCCCGCGACCAGGCCTTGGCCACTGCGCGTGAAGTGCAGGCCGGTGCCCAGGCGGCCGACCTGAGGTTCAGCGCCGAACAAAAAGCCTACGCCGCTGCAGGCCAGGCCTTCGTGCTGGAACAGTACCTCGGTCAACTCAGCCAAGGCCTGGCCCACGCCAAGCTGCTTATTCTGGATCACCGCCTGGGCGCCGATGGCGCGCCGACGATCGATCTGCGTTCTTTTACTTTGCCGGCCGACCCGATGGCGCCGCGTAAAGCCGTTCAATAAGGAGTCTGTCTGTTGAGCGCTCATTCTCACGATCACGGTCATCACCACCCTCACGGCCACCACCATCACCATCACGGTGATGAACAAGCCGCTGGCCCATTTCCTTGGCGGCGCATGGCCTGGGCGGTGTTGCTGGTGCTGTTTGCCGTGGCGGCTGCCAGCCTGGTGCAGGTGCGTTCCGGCGAAGCCACGGTGATTACGCGGTTCGGCAACCCATCGCGGGTGCTGTTGGAGCCCGGCCTGGGCTGGCGCTGGCCGGCACCGTTCGAAGCGGCGATTCCGGTGGACCTGCGCCTGCGCACCACCTCCAGCGGTTTGCAGGATGTGGGCACCCGCGATGGCCTGCGGATTATCGTGCAGGCCTATGTGGCGTGGCAGGTGCAGGGCGATGCCGACAATGTGCAGCGCTTTATGCGTGCGGTGCAGAACCAGCCGGATGAAGCGGCGCGGCAAATTCGCACCTTCGTCGGCTCGGCGCTGGAAACCACCGCGGCCAGCTTTGACCTGTCCAGTTTGATCAACACCGACGCCAGCCAAGTGCGCATCGCCGATTTCGAGGCGCAGTTGCGCCAGCAGATTGATCAACAATTGCTCACCACTTATGGCGTGCGCGTGGCGCAAGTCGGTGTCGAGCGCCTGACCTTGCCGTCGGTAACCCTCACGGCCACCGTCGACCGCATGCGCGCCGAGCGCGAAACCATCGCCACCGAACGCACCGCCGTGGGCAAGCGTGAAGCGGCGCAGATTCGCTCGGCCGCCGAACGCGATGCGCGCATCGTGCAGGCCGACGCCACGGTGAAAGCCGCCGATATCGAAGCGCAGTCGCGGGTTGAAGCGGCGCAGATTTATGGCCGCGCCTACGCCGGTAATCCGCAGCTGTACAACTTGCTGCGCTCGCTGGACACCTTGGGCACGGTGGTGACGCCGGGCACCAAAATCATCCTGCGCACCGACGCCGCGCCGTTTCGTGCGCTGGTGGACGGGCCGAAGGATGTTCAACCATGACGATGCGTGACAGCCCGGACAGCCCGTGGATTCAGGCCGGGCGCCTGACCTTCCTGGCGCTGTACGCGGTGACCGTGTTGGCGGCGTTGGCCTGGGCATTTTCCAACGTGCGCCAGATCGACCCGCAGAACCGTGCCGTGGTGCTGCACTTCGGCGCCCTCGACCGCATTCAGAACGCCGGGCTGTTATTGGCGTGGCCGCAGCCGTTCGAGCAGGTGGTGTTGTTGCCGGCCGCCGACCGAGTGATAGAGCGTCGGGTGGAGAACCTGTTGCGCTCCGACACGGCGATCCAGGCCGACCGCGTGGCCAGTTTTGCCACGCCATTGAGCGATGCTCTGGCGGGTTCCGGTTACCTGCTGACCGGCGATGCCGGCGTGGTGCAGTTGGATGTGCGGGTGTTCTATAAGGTCACCGAGCCCTACGCGTATGTGTTGCAAGGCGAACACGTGCTGCCGGCGCTGGATCGCTTGGTGACGCGCAGCGCGGTGGCGCTGACGGCCGCGCGCGACCTGGACACGATTCTGGTGGCGCGCCCCGAATTGATCGGCAGCGACAACGGCGCCGCCGAGCGTCGTGAGCGGTTGCGTGGCGACTTGGTGCAAGGCATCAACAAGCGCCTGACGGAATTGGCCTCCACCGGTTTGGGGCTGGGCATCGAAGTGACGCGTGTCGATGTGCAGTCGAGCCTGCCGGGCCCGGCGGTGAATGCGTTCAATGCCGTGCTGACCGCCAGTCAGCAAGCCGATAAAGCCGTGGCGAATGCGCGTACCGACGCAGAAAAACTCACCCAGACCGCCAACCAAGAGGCTGACCGGCTGGTGCAAGTCGCCCACGCCCAGGCCAGCGAACGCCTGGCCAATGCCCAGGCGCAAACCGCCACTGTCGCCAGCCTGGCCCAAGTCAAAGACCCAGGTTTGTTGCTGCGTCTGTACCGCGAGCGGATGCCGAAGATTCTCGGCCAGGCCGGCTCCGTGACCACGGTCGATCCTAAAGACGACTCCCGCTTGATCATCCAGGGAGCCGAACAATGAGCGCGCCTATGCTGACTTCCGCCGAACAGCGCAGTGCTGCCCGGCAATTGACCTTGGCCATGTTGGCCCTGGGCTTACTGGTATTGGGCCTGGTGTGGCGCTGGCTGGCGCCGGACCAGAACGGCGTGAGCCAACTGCTGCTCGGCGTCGCGTCCTTGCTGGTCGCCGTGCCGGTGATGCGCTCGGCCTGGTACAGCCTGCGTTACCCGAGCCTGCATGGCATCACCGACCAATTGATCGCCCTGGCGATGATTGGCGCGTGGGCTACGGGCGATCTGATGACCGCTGCGTTGCTGCCGATCATCATGATTTTCGGCCACGTGCTGGAAGAGCGCAGCGTGATTGGTTCCCAGGAAGCGATTCATGCTTTGGGCAAACTCACCCGCAGCCATGCGCGGCTGGTGCAGGCTGACGGCAGCATTGTTGAAGTGGATAACGGCACGCTGAACACCGGCGATATCGTCGAAGTGCGCGCCGGTGACCGCGTGCCCGCCGATGGCGTGGTGCTGTCGGGCCAGGCGAGCCTGGACACGGCGCCGATCACTGGCGAGTCGGTGCCGTTGGAGGCCAGCGTCGGCGTGCAGGTGTTTGGTGGCGCGATCAACCTGGATGGCTTGCTGCGCCTTGAAGTGACGCGCACGGGTCATGAATCGACCTTGGGCAAAGTCATCGCGCTGATGCAGAACGCCGAGCGTTCCAAGCCGCCGATCACGCGGCTGCTGGAGCGTTATGCCGGCAGCTATATGGTGCTGGTGTTGTTGCTGGCGGCGGTGACCTGGTTTGTGACCAATGACGCCCAGGCGATGTTGGCCGTGCTGGTGGCGGCGTGCCCGTGTGCGTTGGTGCTGTCGGCACCGGCCACGGCGATTGCCGGGATTGCGGTGGCGGCGCGGCACGGGATCTTGATTCGCAGCTCGGCGTTTCTTGAGGAACTGGCCGACCTGACTTCGTTGGTGGTCGACAAGACCGGTACGTTGACCTTTGGCACGTTGCGTCTGCAGTCCATCGAGACCACAGCACCCGATCGGCAGGTGTTGCTGAACCTGGCGGCCAGCCTTGGCTCGGCCAGCAGCCACCCGGTCAGCCGCGCGTTGGCGGGCTTGGCGACGCAGGAACAGATGCTGGTGCTCACGGATATTCGCGAACGCCAGGGCCTGGGTGTTGTAGCGCGGACCGAGCAGGGCGAAGCGGCCTTGGGGCGCCCGGAGTTGTTCGAGCAATTGGGCATCGTGACCACTGAGGTGCCGAACCACGATGGTCCGATTGCCGGTCTGGCATTGAACGGGCAATTCCTCGCCTGGCTGTTGCTCGCCGACAGCGTCAAGCCTGAGGCACGCCAGGCACTCCAAGAGCTACGTGACCTGGGCCTGGGTCGCCAGTTGCTGTTGACCGGCGACCGCCAAAGCGTTGCCGACAGCCTGGCATTGGACGTGGGCATCAGCGATGTCGAAGCCCAGGCCTTACCGGAAGACAAACTCAACCGTGTGCTGGGGGAAATCGGCAGTGGTTTCCGGCCGATGGTGGTGGGCGATGGCATCAACGACTCGCTGGCGCTCAAGGCGGGCGTGGTGGGCGTGGCGATGGGCGCGGGCGGGGCGGACATCGCACTCGCGTCTGCGGACGTGGTGTTGATCGGCAGCGACCTGCGCCGCCTGGGCACCTGTGTGCGCTTGAGCCGCCAGTGCCGACGCACGTTGCAGGTCAACGTGATCATCGGCTTGGGCTGGACGCTGGCCATCGTGGTGTTCGCCGCATTTGGCTGGCTGGGCGCGGCTGGCGCGATGATTGCGGCGGTGTTGCATAACCTCAGCACCTTGCTGGTACTGGGCAACGCCGGGCGTTTGCTGCGCTTTCAGGAGCCGCTTTTGAAGCTCGAAGAATAATTTTCAGAAATATTTGCACACAGCTGTAACGCCGATAAGGGACCTCACTCTAGTGGTATGTCGAGACTGAACAATCCGTTCAGACCGACTCCACTACCGATCATGAGGAATACACGATGAACATCAAATCCGCTGCTGCTGGTGCCGCTCTCGCAATGGCCGCCGCTACCATGTTTGCTGGTGTTGTCACTCAGGCTCAAGCCGCTGACACGGCCGTGCACTGCTACGGCATCAACGCCTGCAAAGGCCAGAACGATTGCAAAACCAAGGACCATGCGTGCAAAGGCCAGGGTTCTTGCAAAGGCCAGGGCTTCCTCGCCAAGCCTTCGGCTGATGCCTGCATGAAGGCTGGCGGCACCGTCGGCGAATAACCGGCAACCGAGTGCACCCGCAGCGGAAGCCCCCCACCGCTGCGGACACTTTGCCCTGGAGTGAGTCATGTCCGCGTCCCTTCCAAGTCTGGGTTACGGCCTGGGTTTACGCAGTGAGTACTACCAGCAGATCCTTGAACAATCGCCGGCCGTGGATTGGTTCGAAGTGATCTCCGAGAATTATCTGGTCCAGGGCGGTAAAGCCTTGTATTACCTGGACGCGATAGCCGAGCGCTATCCCTTGGTGATGCACGGTGTGTCCCTGTCCATCGGTGGGCCGCATGCCCTCGATACCGATTACCTGAAACACATCAAACAGCTCGCCGAGCGCATTCAGCCCGCGTGGATTTCCGATCATCTGTGCTGGAGCCGCGGCAACGCACACCAGCTGCACGACTTGCTGCCGCTGCCTTACACCGAAGAAAGCCTTTACCACGTGGCCGGCCGCGTACGCCAAGTGCAGGACGTATTGCAGCGCCCGCTGGTGCTGGAAAACGTCTCCAGTTATGTGCGCTCCAAGGCCGACGAATTCACCGAGTGGGAATTTCTCAACGCCCTGGCCCACCTCACCGGGTGCCAGCTGTTGCTGGACGTTAACAACGTGTATGTCAGCTCGCGTAACCACGGGTTCGACGCCTGGACGTTTATCCGCAATCTGCCGCCCGAAAGCATCCGCCAACTGCACCTGGCCGGGCATATGGATTACGGCGACTACGTGGTCGACACCCATGACCACCCGGTATGTGACCCGGTGTGGGCGCTTTATCAACAGACGCTGGAGCTGTTGGGGCCGGTGTCGACGCTGTTGGAACGTGATGATCATTTCCCGCCGTTCGAAGAGTTGCTCACCGAGTTGAGCAAGGCCCGTGAGCTGGGCGCCAGCGCGTTGGCCAGGAGAGCGTTATGCGCCTGATCGATTGGCAGCTGGCCTTTGAACAGCATCTATTGTCCGAAAGCTCGGTGGCCAACAGTGGCTTTGCCGCCACCTTGCTGGGCGGGCCGACCCTGGACGTGGACACGGGCCTGGCGATTTATCACAACGCCTATGTCTCGCGGCTGCAGGAAGTATTGCGCCATGACTTCAGCGCCATCTGGTATTGGTTGGGTGACGACGAATTCGCGTTACTGACAGACGCCTACGTACGGCGATACCCGTCGGCCCATTACAGCCTGCGTTGGTTGGGCGAGCGGTTCCCGGCATTTCTCGTTGAGCATCTGGTGGCGGAGCAGAGCGCGCCGCTGGCCGAGCTGGCGCGATTGGAGTGGGCGTTTACCCTCGCCTTCGATGCGCCGCAGGGTGAGCCTTTGAGCCTCAATGACATGGCGCAACTGGCGCCTGAAGACTGGCCGGGGTTGCAGGTGAGCCTGGCGCCGTCGGTGCAGCAGGTGCTTTGCCATTTCAACAGCGTGGCGATCTGGCGCGCGAGCAAGGATGAGTCGGACTTCCCCCACAGCCACGCACTGGAACTGGCGCAGATTTGCCTGGTGTGGCGTCACCAGAATGTCTGCCATTACCGCAGCCTGGAGCCTGATGAAGCCTGCGCGCTGGCAGGCATGGTCACCACCGGCTGGAACTTTTCAGAACTGTGCGCAGAGTTGGCAGTCACTACTGGAGAGGGTGCACCGCTGCAAGCGGTTACGTGGCTGAAACAGTGGATCCAAGACGGTTTGCTCGAGTTTCGAGCCCCATAGATCAGCGCTATCAAATCGATAGCCTCCTACTTTGTCTTCGGATGGTCTACCCTCACTCCAGACGTCTGAAACAAGGGGGGATTACTCATGCTCGCGCAACTTCCACCGGCCTTACAGAATCTCAAGCTACCGCTGCGTCTTCGACTCTGGGACGGCCATGAATTCAACTTGGGCCCCGAGCCCAGTGTGACCATTGTGGTGAAGGACCCCACGGTCGTCTCCAGCCTGACCCATCCAACGCTCGACTCATTGGACGAAGCCTTCGTCGAGGGCAAATTGGAGCTGGAAGGCTCCATCACCGAAGTGATCCGGGTGTGTGACGAGCTGAGTCACGCCTTGATCGATGACGACGAGGGGAGTCGTCCGGTGCGCTCGATCCACGACAAGGCTACTGACGCAGCCGCCATTTCCTACCATTACGACCTGTCCAACGAGTTCTACCAGCTATGGCTGGACCAGGACATGGCGTACTCCTGCGGTTATTTCGAAACCGGCAGCGAATCCATCGACCAAGCTCAACAAGACAAATTCCGCCACCTGTGCCGCAAGTTGCGTTTGCAGCCGGGTGAGTATTTGCTCGACGTTGGCTGTGGTTGGGGCGGGCTGGCGCGTTTTGCCGCGCGTGAGTTCGGGGTCAAGGTGTTTGGTATCACCCTGAGCAAAGAGCAGCTCGCGCTGGCCCGCGAACGGGTCAAAGCCGAGGGCCTGGAAGGCCAGGTGGACCTGCAACTGCTCGACTACCGCGACCTGCCTCAAGACGGCCGTTTCGACAAAGTGGTGAGCGTGGGCATGTTTGAACACGTCGGCCACGCCAACCTGGCGCAGTACTGCAAAACCCTGTTTGGCGCGGTGCGTGAAGGCGGCCTGGTGATGAACCACGGCATTACCGCCAAGCACACCGACGGCCGCCCCGTGGGCCGTGGCGCCGGGGATTTTATCGAGCGGTATGTGTTCCCCAATGGCGAGCTGCCGCACCTGGCGATGATGACCGCGGAAATCAGTGAGGTCGGGCTGGAAGTGGTCGACGTCGAAAACCTGCGCCTGCACTACGCGCGCACGCTGGACCATTGGAGCGAACGCCTGGAAGACAACCTGGAAGCGGCGGCGAAGATGGTGCCGGAGCAAGCGTTGCGCATCTGGCGGCTGTACCTGGCTGGTTGCGCGTATGCGTTTGCGCGGGGCTGGATCAACCTGCACCAGATATTGGCGGTGAAACCGCATGCCGATGGCAGTCATGAACTGCCGTGGACGCGGGAAGATATCTACCGCTGATCTTCAAAACACACTGGGGATCAAAAACTGTGGGAGCTGGCTTGCCTGCGATGGCGGTGTATCAGGACCTTATGGGTCACTGACGCACCGCTATCGCAGGCAAGCCAGCTCCCACATTTGCTTCTGTGTTGTTTGTTAGAGGATGGGTGAAATAAGCCGCGCAACCCGCATGCCCAACTGTTGCAGGCGACGCGTCTCGCGGCTTTCTTCCTGGCTGACTTCATGGGCCAACGCAAAGTCGTCCAGCAGCATCTGCTCCACTTCGCTGGCGAACGCTTCATCCACCGTCAGCAACATCACTTCAAAATTCAGCCGGAACGAACGGTTGTCCATGTTCGCACTGCCGATGGCGCTGATTTCGCTGTCGACCAGCACCACTTTCTGATGCAGGAAGCCTGGTTTATAGCGGAACACCCGCACCCCGGCGCGCACCGCTTCGATGGCGTAGAGGCTGGAGGCGGCATACACAATGCGGTGGTCGGGCCGTGACGGCAGCAGCAGGCGTACATCTACGCCACGCAGAACCGCCAGGCGCAGGGCGGAGAACACCGCCTCATCGGGCACGAAATATGGGCTGGTGATCCACACGCGCTCGGTCGCCGCGTGGATGGCCTCGACGAAAAACAGCGAGCAGGTTTCGTACGGGTCGGCCGGGCCGCTGGCGAGCAATTGGCAGAGCACGCCGTCTTCGGGGTAAGCGTCCGGCAGGATCAGCGGCGGCAGCTCGCGCGCAGCCCAGAACCAATCTTCGGCAAACGATTCCTGCAGGCACGCCACCACCGGGCCGGTGACTTGCACGTGGGTATCGCGCCACGGCGCCAGCGGTGGTTTTTTGCCCAGGTATTCATCGCCGACGTTATGCCCGCCGACAAACCCGGTTATGCCGTCCACCACCACGATTTTGCGGTGGTTGCGGAAGTTGACCTGGAACCGATTGAGCCAGCCGCTGCGGGTGGCGAACGCTTTGACTTTGACCCCGGCGTCACGCAGCGATTGCACGTAGCGATGGGGCAGGGCGTGGCTGCCGATGCGGTCGTAGAGCACGTGAATGTCTACGCCTTCGGCAGCTTTTTCCTTCAGCAAGGCGTGCAACTGCCTCCCGAGCTCGTCGTCATGAATGATGAAAAACTGGAACAGCACCGCCGTTTTGGCGTTGCGAATCGCCTCGAAGATCGCGCTGAAGGTGGCGTCGCCATTGATCAACAAGCGCACTTGATTGTTGGCCAGGCACGGCATGCGCCCCAGTTTGGGCATGGCGCGCAGCGAGGCATAGGCGCTGGAGTTGCGCGCGGCCAGGGCCTCTTCGACCCAGGGGCGCCAGTTCAGCTCGGTGATGGCGGTGTGCATTTCCTGATTGGCCTGGCGCCGCGCCTGGATGTACGCGTCGAAGGTACTGCGGCCGAAAATCAGGTAGGGAATCAGCGTCAGGTACGGCATGAACATCAGCGACAACGCCCAGGCAATCGAGCCTTGGGCAGTCCTGACCGTCAGCACCGCGTGGATCGCGGCCAGAGTCCCGAGAAAGTGCAGCGTGGCAATGAAGTAGGCGAGCAGGTGCGGGCCAAAAAAATCCATGAATGACTTAACTCCAGGCAATCAAGTGCCTAACAGACCATGAACCGCAGTGAATGTCGCTATTTTATTTGCCGTGCAACACTGACACCTTTGCGGCGTCTAACGCCCACAATTACCCAGGAGTTACCCGATGAATGCTCGTCTGCTCAGTTTGGCCATGGTTGTTGGATTGTCGCTGCCCGTGGCGGCTCAGGCGCAGATGCTGGCGCCGGGCTTGTGGGAATTGACCACCAGCAATATGAAAGTCGATAACCAGGACTTGCCGGACCTGTCGCTGATCCTCGGTCAGCTCAAGCAACAGATGACACCTGAACAGCGCGCCATGCTGGAAAAACAAGGCATCACCATGGCCGGCAAAGGCGTGCAGGTTTGCCTGACGCCCGCCCAAGTCGCGTCGGATTCCATTCCCCTGACTGACCCGCAGTCGGGCTGCAAACAGGAAGTGACCGACAAGACCGGCAACCAGTGGAAATTCCGTTTCAGCTGCCCGAAAGCCCAAGGCACCGGCGTTGCCACGTTCCAGAGCCAGCAGGAATTCACCACCACCGTGAACGGCACCTTTAATGCCACCGGCATCCAGCAAAAGGGCAGCCTCGACACGCACGCCCAGTGGCTAGGCAACGATTGCGGTACGGTCAAACCCCGCGCTTAACGCAAAAAGTGCAGAGGCAACCCCTGGCAGCTGTCGACCACCTGGCCGTTGTGCCACGCCAGGTGGCCGGACACCAGCGTGGTGCTGACGCTGTGGCGAAAGCTGCGCTCGGCGAAAGGCGTCCAGCCGCAGCGCGCGAGAATCGGCTGGCTGTTGACGGGCTTGCCTTCGGGCTCGGGCTTGATCAGCACCAGGTCTGCCCAATAGCCTTCGCGTAGGTAGCCGCGGTCCGGGATGGCGAACAGGTCAGCAACACGGTGGCTGGTTTTAGCCACCAGCGTGGTCAGCGGCAGATGCCCGTCGATCACCAACTCCAACAACGCCGGCAACGCGTGCTGCACCAGCGGCAGGCCGGAGGGCGCTTCGCGGTACCCCAACTGTTTTTGCGCCCAGGTATGCGGCGCATGATCAGTGCCAATCACATCCAGACGCTCACTCAGCAAGGCCAGGCGCAGCGCGTCGCGGTCGGCGCGGGTCTTGATCGCCGGGTTGCATTTGATCTGGTGGCCGAGGCGGTGATAGTCGCGGTCATCGAACAGCAAGTGGTGCAGGCAGACCTCGGCGGTGATGCGTTTTTCGGCCAGGGGTTTGTCTTCGAATAAGGCCAGCTCGCGGGCGCTGGTCAGGTGCAGCACATGCAGGCGCGTGCCGTGACGCTTGGCCAGCTCCACTGCAAACGACGACGAGCGATAGCAGGCTTCGGCATCGCGAATCAGCGGATGGGCAACGGCAGGGATATTGTCGCCAAAGCGCTCACGCAGACGCTGTTCGTTGGCCAGGATGCTCGGTGTGTGTTCGCAGTGAGCGAGCAGAATGGTCGGCACTTCGGCAAACAGTCGCTCCAGAATCCGTGGGTCATCCACTAGCATGTTGCCGGTGGAGGCGCCCATGAACACTTTCACCCCGGCCACTTCGCGCGGGTCGAGGGCGGCGACGGTGTCGAGGTTGTCGTTGCTCACGCCAAAGTGAAAGCCGTAGTTGGCCACCGAGTGCAACGCGGCGCGGCGCTTTTTATCAGCCAGGGCTTCCAGGTTCAAGGTGGCGGGATGGGTGTTGGGCATGTCCATGAAGCTGGTGATGCCACCGGCCACTGCCGCACGGGATTCGCTGTAGAAGCTGCCTTTGTCGGGCGCGCCGGGTTCGCGGAAATGCACCTGGTCATCGATCATGCCCGGCAGCAGCCACTGACCTTGTGCGTCAATTTCCACCGGTTCGTTGTAGCCTTCGAGGCTGGCGGCGATCTTCTCGATACGGCCATTGGCGACCAGTACATCGGCGTCAAACTCCTGGCCTTCATTGACCAGGCGGGCATTGCGAATCAGCAGGCGGCTCATGGTTCAGAACTCGTTTTGCAAGGCTTTGTAGCCACGCACCAAATCGACGTTGGTGCGCGCCACGTCTTCGGAGAACTCCGAGGCGCTGACACTCACCGGCGGGAATTGCGACAGGTCAGTGTTCGGCCCGATGCGGGTGGTGGAGGGCACATAGAACGCGGCGGGCAGGTCGCGGCCATCCACCACCGAGTTGTGGCGCACCACGCAGCCATCGCCGACGGCGCAGTTGAACAGCACGCTGTTGAAGCCGATGAACACACGGTCGCCGACGGTGCAGGGGCCGTGGACGATGGAACGGTGGGCGATGGAGGTGAACTCGCCGATGTTCACCGCCGCGCCGGACTTGGAGTGGATGACCACGCCGTCCTGAATGTTCGAGTTGGCGCCGATGGTGATCGGGTCCATGTCGCCGGTGGCGTCGACTTCGTCGGCGCGGATCACGGCGTAGGGGCCGACGAATACGTTCTCGCCGATGATGACCTTGCCGCAGATGATTGCGGTTTTATCGACGTAGGCCGATTCGGCAATCACCGGCAGATCGCCGGAAGGGTTTTTGCGGATCATGCAGCGGGCTCCGTAATGACATGAACGTAGGCGCCATCGATGGCGTTGTAGAAACAGGTGGGCCGACCGGTGTGGCAGGCCGGGCCTTGCTGGTCGACGATCAGCAGCACTGCGTCGCCGTCGCAATCGAGCCGCGCTTCGACCAACTGCTGCCAGTGGCCGGAGCTTTCACCTTTGCGCCACAGCTGTTGGCGCGAGCGCGACCAGTAGCAGACTTGGCCGGTGGCCAGGGTTTCATTGAGGGCCTGGCGGTTCATCCAGGCCAGCATCAACACCTCGCCGCTGCCGTGTTGCTGGGCGATGGCGGCAATCAGGCCGTCGCGGTTCCACGGCAGGGCGTCGAGCACGGGTTCGAGTGGAAAGCGGCTGCCGAGGGCAGCCCCTTCCAGGTCGAGCATGCTCAGGGTCATGGCTTGCTCAGGGCGGCGCACAGGGTGTTGAGGTTGTATTCGAACAGCCCGGTGAAGGTGCTGGCCGGGCCTTCGGCGGCGAGGGCGTCGGAGTACAAGGTGCCGCCGATTTGCGCGCCGCTTTCGTCAGCAATCTGCTTGAGCAGGCGCGAATCCTTGATGTTTTCCATGAACACGGCTTTGACCTTGTCTTTGCGGATCTGGGTGATCAGCGCGGCGACTTCGGCGGCAGACGGTTCGCGCTCAGTCGACAGGCCTTGGGGCGCCAGAAACTGGATGCCATAGGCCTGGCCGAGGTAACCGAAGGCGTCATGGGACGTGACGATGCGACGGTTACCCGGTGGCAGCGCGCCGAACTTGGCCTTGGCTTCGGCCAGCAGGCGGTAGATTTCTTTCAGGTAGGTTTGGCTGTTGCGCTGGTAGTCGGCTTTGTTGGCCGGGTCTGCGGCAATCAGCGCCTTGGTGATGTTGTTGACGTAGATTTCGGCGTTGGCCAGGTTATGCCAGGCGTGCGGGTCGGGAATGGTTTCGCCGTCTTCTTCCATGGTGTGGGAGATCACGCCTTTGCTGGCGGTCACCACCGTGGCCTTGGTTTCGGTGCTGGTCACCAGGCGGTCCAACCAGGGCTCGAAGCCCAGGCCGTTCTTGATGATGACCCGGGCCTTGAGCAGCGCCTTGGCGTCGTCCGGCGTGGGTTCGTAGGTGTGGGCGTCGGCGTCCGGGCCGACCATATTGCTGATCTGGATGTGATCGCCACCTATTTGGTGGGTGATGTCATCGAGAATACTGAAGCTGGTTACCACCTGGAGTTTGTCGGCGGCCTGAGCCATCGACAACGGCAGCAGCAGGCTGAACAGCACGAGTAGAGCGCGCATCGGGAAACACCTCATTGGGATGTAAGAGAGGGCGGGCGGCGCAGCAAGCCGTGCACCGGACCGAAGACCACGGAAAGCAAATACCCGCCGCCAGCCACCAGCACGATGGCCGGGCCGCTGGGCAGTGAGTAGTAGAACGACAGCAATAAACCGAACCACACCGACAGGCATCCCAGCACCGCCGACACCGCAATCAACACCGGCAGGCGCCGGCTCCAGAACCGTGAAGCAATCGCCGGCAACATCATCAAACCCACCACCATCAACGCGCCGATGGCCTGGAAGCCGATCACCAGGTTCAGCACCACCAGCGTCAGGAATAACCCATGAGCGAGCGGGCCGAGGCGGCTGACGGTTTGCAGGAACAGCGGGTCGAGGGTGTCCAGCAACAGCGGTTTGTAGATCAGCGCCATGGCGATCAAGCTGAAGCCGGAGACCCAGAGCATGCCGGTGAGGGTGGTTTCGTCCACGGCCAGCGCTGAGCCGAACAGCAAGTGCAAAAGGTCCAGGCGCTTGCCGGCGATGCCGAGGATCAGCACGCCGGCGGCAAGGGAAATGGGGTAGATGGCGGCGAGGCTGGCGTCTTCGCGCAGGCCGGTGCGGCGGGTGATCCATGCGGATAAACCGGCCATGCTCAGGCCGGCGCCGAGGCCGCCGATGGTCAGCGCGGGCAGGCTGAGCCCGGCAAACCAGAAGCCCAATGCAGCACCGGGCAGGATGCCGTGGGCCACGGCGTCACCGATCAGGCTCATGCGCCGCAGGATCAGGAACACACCCAGCGGCGCGGTGCTGCAGGCGAGCACCAGCCCGCCGATGAGTGCGCGGCGCATGAAAACGAAGTCGAGGAAGGGCATCCACAAGTGCGCGGCGAAGTGCATCAGGCCACCTGCATGTGGGCTTGGGGACGGATCAGTTCTTTGCTGGGCCCGAACACGCAGCCGGTGCTTTTTATCTGCACCACGTTCTGGGTGTGGTGGCGCACGGACGCCAGGTCATGGCAGACGACGATCAGCGTGCGGCCTTGATCGTGCCAGGCGTGGATGTGTTTCCAGCACAGCGCCTGGCCTTCTTCGTCGAGGGCGGCGTGGGGCTCGTCGAGCAATAACACCGGCGCTTCGGCCAGGCTCATGCGCGCGAGCAGGGCGCGCTGCAGTTCGCCGCCGGACAAGGCCATCAGCGGGCGATGTTCGAGGCCGCTGAGGCACCAATCTTCCAGCACGGCTTGCAGGCGTTCGCTGCGTTGTGGCGGGGTGAGCTGGGTGCCCCAGAAACCGGCGGCGACCAACGCTTGCAGGCTGATCGGAAACTGTCTGTCGAGGTGTTGTTGCTGGGGCAGGAACGACAGGCCGCCACGGCGTGGAACATCCACACTGACCTTGCCCGCCAGCGGCTTTTGCAAGCCGGCGATCACTTTGAGCAGGCTGCTTTTGCCGGTGCCGTTGGCGCCGATGATGCCGGTGAGGCTGCCTTTTTCCAGGGTCAAATCCAGCGCCGGGGTGAGCGGTTGCCCCGGTGCACCCCAACGCAGAGCGTTACAGCTGATCATTCAGAGTCTCTCGTCCAGCGGCTTTCAGCCACGGCATCGTGCGCGTGCAGGCTTTCGGCGTGGATCACTTTCAGGTGGAAGGCTTTGACGGCATCCGAGCGTTTCAAGGCGAGGTTGAGGCGGCGGGCGGCGTCTTCGCAGAACATCAGGTTCTGCCCGTTGGCCAGGGCGAAGGCTTGTTCGTCCGCACGTTTCACAGCGGTTTGCACGGCAGTGCCGAGGGCGGCTTCGACGTCGTCGATCAGGTTGGTGATCGGCAAAGTGGACTGGTTGGCGTCCAGCTGGATGCAGAGCTGAGCACTGCTGCGTTGGCTGTGGGGCGTGGCGACGATGCCGTTGGCGCTGCCGAGCCAGGTCAGCACGTCTTCATGCTGCAGCGGCGTGTTAGTGAAATCTTCGAGAAATTGCTGCTGAATCAATTGCCTGGCGAGCGCAGCGGAGCAGGGGCAGGTTGAGGAATAGGTAACGTCAATTTTTAGTTCCACGTGGAACATCTGGTTTTCCAGACGCGCTTCGATGCACACCGGGTAGCCTTTCCAACCGGCCAATGGGCTGACCAACGCCGGGCGTTTTAACAGCAAATCAGTGTGGATTCGCAAGTAGGCGTTCTTAGATAAACCTTCATGACTCTCAAGAAAGCGCTCAAGTAGAGTACGCAGAAGCGCAGGCGTCAGCGGCTGTTGGTCGAGCATTTCCAGGGCCAGGTACAGGCGTGACATATGAATGCCACGCGCCTCGCCGTCGTCCAGGCTGACGCCCGCATCGGCGGTGGCGGTCAGGCGTTGGCCGTCGATGAGGATCGGCAAGGCGATACCGCACATGCCTACCCAGTCGAGGGGCAAGGCTTGGCGTGAAGCCTGCGCGGCGATATCCGGCAGAGTCAGCGCATTCATGAGCAGGTCCATCGTTGGAAATAAAAAGACATGTTATATTATAACTATTGAGTCGACGATGATTTTTCTGCTCCAGCCTTTCTTCAGTCATGTCGAGCAGGGACGCTCCTCTATTTGCGGTATATGTCATGCACAGACGTCAGCTACTCAACCTGCTGCTGGTCAGCCCTCTGTTCACCTTTCCATTGGGGGCGTTCGCCACACAAATTCGCAATGCGCGCCTGTGGCGCTCCGATGACAAACTGCGGCTGGTGTTCGATCTCAGCGGCCCGGTGCAGTACAAGACCTTTTCCCTGACCTCGCCGGATCGCTTGATCATCGACTTGAGCGGCGCCGGGCTCACGGGTGACTTTTCCCAATTGGCGTTGAAGAACAGCGGGATTACTTCGATTCGCTCCGGGCATTTCGGTAAAAGTGATACGCGTATCGTGCTGGACCTGACTGCGCCGATGCAGCTGAACAGCTTCTTGTTGCCGCCGCAGGATGGCCAGGGCCATCGCTTGGTGCTCGACCTGAGCAGCGCCACCCGCGCCCCGCGCCAAATCGCCGCTGAGCCGCCGCCCTTGGTGGTGCCGGTGGACAAGGCGCATCCCAAGCGCGACATCATTGTGGTGGTCGACCCCGGCCACGGCGGCAAAGACCCGGGCGCGATTGGCTCCAAGGGCCAGCGCGAAAAAGACGTGGTGTTGTCCATTGCCCAACTGTTGGCCAAACGTTTGAAGCGCGAGAAGGGCTTCGACGTGAAACTGGTGCGCAACGACGATTTCTTCGTGCCGCTGCGCAAGCGCGTGGACATTGCCCGTCAGCACAAGGCCGACATGTTTATCTCAGTGCACGCCGATGCCGCGCCAAGGCTCACGGCGTCGGGCGCCTCGGTGTACGCGCTGTCGGAAGGCGGCGCGACGTCCGCCACCGCGCGTTTCATGGCGCAGCGCGAAAACGGCGCCGACCTGCTGGGCGCCACCACCTTGCTCAATCTCAAGGACAAGGACCCTATGCTGGCCGGGGTGATTCTCGATATGTCGATGAACGCCACCATCGCCTCCAGCCTGCAACTGGGCAGCTCGGTGCTGGGCAGCCTGCAAAGCATCACCACGCTGCACCAGAAGCGTGTAGAGCAAGCGGGTTTTGCGGTGCTCAAGTCACCGGACGTGCCGTCGATCCTGGTCGAGACCGGGTTTATCTCCAATACCCAGGACGCCCAACGGCTGGTGACGGCGCGTCATCAGCAGGCGGTGGCGGATGGCCTGTTCGACGGTCTGAAAAAATACTTCGAGAAGAACCCGCCGATGAACAGCTACATGGCCTGGGTTCAAGAGCAGAAGAGCGGCCAGGTTTAACAGCCGGTAACACGGCTGCACGTGAACTTGGCGCTGGCGCCACCGGAACTGGAAAACCGGTTGATGGTGGTCCAGCCCACGCGGCGCGTGTAGCCGACCCACGCCTCACCATCGGACGCCAACCCGGTAAAGAACGTCAGTTGCCCATAGCGGCTGTTGGTCTGTGCCCAGTAGCGTTTGCCGATCACCTCAAAACCGCGCAAGTAGGTGGTACTTCCCACCGTCGCCACGCTGTAGGCATTGCCCAACGGGTCCACGCAGGCCAGCAGGTTGGCGCTGCGCGTGCAGTTCGCCAACAGGCTCGGCGTTTGCGCGCAGGCCGGTCCTGCCGCTGCCAATAACAGGGCGCACACCAGGTATTTCATAGTGCTTCTCGGGATAGGGACGTGTTGAAGCATTGCGCCCTTCGTCGTGGCGAGCAAGGGGGATTGGCTTATTTGCATTGTTATACTATAACATAAAAACACAGCCTGACCCGTGAACTGCTCTCCATGACTGAACAAGACCTCCTGGCCCAACCGCCCGCCGATTACATGAATGAAGCCCAGCAAGGTTTCTTCCGCGCGCTGCTGCTGACCCAGCGCTATGAACTGCAGGGGCGCATTGAAGCCGAGTTCCTGGTGTTGCGTGAGCAGGAAACCAACAGCGACCCCGCCGATGTCGGCAGCGCCGAAGAACAGCGCCAATGGCAACTGCGCCTGCTGGAGCGCGAAAAGAAGCTGTTGGACAAGATCGACGACGCCCTGGAATTGCTGGCCCGCGGCGAATACGGCTGGTGCCGTGAAACCGGCGACCCAATTGGCCTGAAACGCCTGCTGCTGCGCCCCACCGCGACCCTGAGTATCGAAGCCAAAGAACGTGAAGAGCTGCGCGAACGCCATAAACGGGCGATTTGACCGGCCACCCCTGATGAGGAATACCTGATGCCCAATCGTCTCCCCGTTACCGTGTTGTCCGGCTTTCTCGGCGCCGGCAAAAGTACGCTGCTCAACTACGTTCTGCGCAACCGCGAAAACCTGCGGGTGGCGGTGATCGTCAATGACATGAGCGAAATCAACATCGACGGCAGCGAGGTGCAGCGCGACGTCACCCTCAACCGCTCCGAAGAAAAACTGGTGGAGATGAGCAACGGCTGCATCTGCTGCACCTTGCGTGAAGACTTGCTGGAAGAAGTCGGTAAACTCGCCAAGGAAGGTCGGTTCGATTACCTGTTGATTGAATCCACCGGCATTTCCGAGCCATTGCCCGTGGCCGAAACCTTCACCTTTCGCGATGAAAACGAGCAAAGCCTGGCGGACATTGCGCGCCTGGACACCATGGTCACCGTGGTCGACGGCATGAACTTCCTGCTCGACTACCAGGCCGCCGAAAGCCTGGCCTCACGCGGCGAAACCCTGGGCGAAGAGGACGAACGCTCGATCACCGATCTGCTGATCGAGCAGATCGAGTTTGCCGACGTGATCCTGATCAGCAAAATCGACCTGATCAGCAGCCGCGAGCGCGAGGAACTGATGGCGATCCTCGAACGCCTCAACGCCCAGGCCGAAATCATCCCGATGGTCATGGGCGAAGTGCCGCTGAACAAGATCCTCAACACCGGGCGCTTCGACTTCGAACGCGCGGCCCAGGCGCCGGGCTGGTTGCAGGAACTGCGCGGAGAACATGTGCCGGAAACCGAAGAGTACGGCATCGCTTCCACGGCTTACCGCGCGCGCCGCCCGTTTCATCCACAGCGTTTTTTCGACTTCATCGACCGCCCGTGGGTAAACGGCAAACTGCTGCGCTCCAAAGGCTTTTTCTGGCTGGCCAGCAAGCATCAAGATGCGGGCAGTTGGTCCCAGGCGGGCGGGCTGATGCGCCATGGTTTTGCCGGGCGCTGGTGGCGTTTTGTGCCGAAAAGCCAGTGGCCGCAGGATGAAGAAAGTGTGGCGGCAATCATGGGCAACTGGCAGCTGAGCACGGGTGACTGCCGCCAGGAACTGGTGTTTATCGGGCAAAATATCGACTTCAGCCAGATGCGCGCCGAGCTGGACTCTTGCTTGCTCACCGACGAAGAAATGGCCCTGGGCGTCGAAGGTTGGCGCCAGTTGGCTGACCCGTTTGGCCCTTGGTTCGAGCAGGTAGCCTGATGCTGGCCCCGGTTATCTCGTTGCGTCCTGTGATACGCCAGACACGTGGTGAAACCCCGCTGGCACTGGCTGACATCCTTGAGGACGGTGTGAATTTGGCGGTCTGGCAGCGCCAACTGCCGCTGCACATCGCCGAATTTGGTGCCTTGCTGGTGGCGCTTGACGAGCCGCTCGCCGACTCCATGGTGATTGAACTCAACGACGAAGACACAACACCGAACTTGCAGGGTTTGGCATCCAGTTGCCGCGATCTTGAAGGCTACGACGGCTTTGTCGCCGATGTTTCATGGCTGGTCAGCGCATTTGCCTGTTTACTCGGTGCAAGGCGCATTGGTGTGCGCTTGCGGCTGCTGGACAAGGCCATGTGCCCGCGTTTTCACGTCGACCACGTGCCGGTTCGTCTGATCACCACCTACGCCGGCATCGGCAGTCAGTGGTTGCGCGAAGGCGTGATGGACCGCCGCACGCTCGGCCAGCCGGACGCCGAGCCAATCGAGCGCATCGAGCAAATCCTCTGCGGCGAAGTGGCCATGCTCAAGGGCACCAAATGGCATGGCAACGAAGCCCACGGCCTGATTCACCGCTCGCCCGCGCTTAAGAACGATGAGCGGCGCTTGATCCTGACGCTGGATTGGCTGGCATAACCGAGTAGGATCTAGTGCTTTACACGGTCTGAATGATGCCCCCGATGCTGCAGAACATTCCCACCCACGTGATTGCCGGGCCTTTGGGCGCCGGCAAGACCAGCCTGATCAAACACCTGCTCGCCCAACGCCCGGCCAACGAGCGTTGGGCGGTGTTGATCAACGAGTTCGGGCAGATCGGCCTGGACGCGGCCTTGCTCACCCAGGATGACGACGGCATTGCCCTGGGCGAGGTGGCCGGCGGCTGTTTGTGTTGTGTGAATGGCGCACCCTTCCAGGTAGGCCTGGGCCGCTTGTTGCGTAAGGCCAAGCCGGACCGGTTGTTTATCGAGCCCTCCGGTCTGGGCCACCCGGCGCAATTGCTCAAGCAACTGCGGCAGGCGCCGTGGCAAGACGTGCTGGCGGTTCAGCCGTGCGTGCTGGTGATCGATGCCCAGGCGCTGGCAGCGGGTAAACCCTTGCCAGAGGCGCAACGTGAAACCCTGGCCAGCGCCGGGCTGCTGGTATTGAACAAGGATGAGACGCTGGATGCCGCGCAACGCCAGGCTATCGAACAGCAGCTACCCGACTGCCCGCTCTATTGGACGCGCCAGGCGCAGCTGCCGCTCGACCAATTGCCCGACCTGAATGCGCGAGGCCGTGCTGCTGTGGATAACTTCGATGTGCCCAAAGGCGTGGCGCAGATGCCGGCAATCTGGACCGATCCGGCCGTGCCAATCTGCCTCAGCCAGGTTCAAGAAGGTGGCTGGAGCATCGGCTGGCGCTGGCACCCAAGCCAGCAATTCGATACAACGCGCCTGCAAAGCTGGCTGACACGCCTTGAATGGCGCCGCGCCAAGCTGGTTATCCACAGCACCGCAGGCTGGGCCAGCGCCAACGCTGTGGATAACAGCCCGCTCGCCTGGCAACCCAGCGAATGGCGCCGTGATTCACGTATTGAATTGATCTTCAGCCAGCCACAGGACGTGGCTGAATTGCAAAGCTCACTCGCCGCCTGCCGTCAGTGACGGTTCTTGCTCGCGTGGTCCTGGCGCCACTGGCTTAGCTCGATCACCTCAGCGCTGGGCAGCGGCGTCTTGATCTCGAACGGGTAGGGCGCCAGCTCGATTTGCGCGCTGTGGGCGCCAAACTGGGTGATGGTCCCCGGATGGCGGGCTTCGCCGGTCACGGTGAACTCAAAGTTATAAATGCGTGCCAGGCGCCGCCGGCCATTGGCATCCTTCACGAAACCGATGCGCTTCAACGCCACCGCGCCATCGAGCAGTTCGATATCAAGCTTGGCGCAATGCTGCTTGACCCGCTCCAGCGCCCGCTCGCGCAGGCCGTGGTTGTGCCACACCCAGGCGGCACCGGTCGCCAGCAGCATCAACACGAAGATGTTTCCCAGGGTCAGCATGCGATGAACTCCAACAAAGTGAGAGCAGCTTAACTGTGTCGCCGGTCTGTCGTATAGGCTGTGTTTAGTCGCATACTGCGCGGCCAGAATTTCAACGGCTTTACGGAAATCTCCTGCATGAAACGCACACCTCATCTGCTTGCGATCCAGTCTCATGTGGTCTTTGGCCACGCCGGAAACAGCGCCGCTGTGTTCCCCATGCAGCGGGTCGGGGTGAACGTCTGGCCGCTGAATACGGTGCAGTTTTCCAACCACACTCAGTATGGCCAGTGGGCGGGCGAAGTGTTGGCGCCGCAGCAAATTCCGGCGCTGGTGGAAGGCATTGCCGCGATTGGTGAGCTGGGCAACTGCGATGCGGTGCTGTCCGGCTACCTCGGCAGTGCCGACCAGGGCCGTGCGATTTTGACCGGCGTGGCGCGGATCAAGGCGATCAACCCCAAGGCCCTGTACCTGTGCGACCCGGTGATGGGCCACCCGGAAAAGGGCTGCATCGTGCCCCAGGAAGTCAGCGATTTCCTGCTGGATGAGGCGGCGGCAATGGCGGATTTCCTCTGCCCCAACCAACTGGAGCTGGACAGCTTTGCCGGGCGCAAGCCGCAGTCGCTGTTCGATTGCCTGGGCATGGCCAAGGCGCTGCTGGCCCGTGGGCCGAAGGCGGTTTTGGTCAAGCACCTGGATTATCCCGGCAAGCTGCCGGATGGCTTTGAGATGTTGCTGGTCACCGCCGAAGGCAGCTGGCACCTGCGCCGCCCGCTGCTGGCGTTCCCACGTCAGCCGGTGGGCGTGGGCGACCTGACATCAGGGCTGTTCCTGGCGCGGGTACTGTTGGGCGACAGCCTGGTGGCGGCGTTCGAATTTACGGCGGCGGCGGTGCATGAAGTGCTGCTGGAGACCCAGGCCTGCGCCAGTTACGAGCTGGAGCTGGTGCGGGCTCAGGATCGTATCGCCCATCCGCGCGTGCGCTTTGAGGCCACGCCGATCGAACTATAAGCCTACAAAACCCAATGTGGGAGCTGGCTTGCCTGCGATGAGGGCCTGACAGTCGACATCTCTGTCGCCTGACACTCCGCTATCGCAGGCAAGCCAGCTCCCACATTTGATTGGGTTTACAGCTTGGGGTTTACGGCCCGTCTGCCTTGATTTCCTGGTAGCGCTTTTCCAGCTCCTGGCGAATCTGCCGACGCTGCTGGGCCTGCACAAACCGGCGCTTGTCTTCGCTGTTCTGCGGCTGCAGCGGCGGTACGGCGGCGGGTTTGCGCTGGTCGTCCACGGCCACCATGGTGAAGAAGCAGCTGTTGGTATGGCGCACCGAGCGTTCGCGGATGTTCTCGGTCACCACCTTGATGCCCACTTCCATCGAGGTGTTGCCGGTGTAGTTGACCGAAGCGAGGAAGGTCACCAGCTCGCCGACATGGATCGGCTCGCGGAAAATCACCTGGTCGACCGACAGCGTCACCACATAGCGACCGGCATAACGGCTCGCACAGGCGTAGGCCACTTCGTCGAGGTACTTGAGCAGGGTGCCGCCATGCACATTGCCTGAGAAGTTGGCCATGTCAGGGGTCATCAATACCGTCATCGACAGCTGGGCGTTTCCGGGTTCCATAGCACACTCACGGGTTGTAGGCATCGGTTGGGGAGGCACCTCTGCGGGTGCTGGAATCTTTACAGCGCTCTCCCTAACGGGACGCCGGTGGGCGGCTTGCCGTCACGCCTGCACCGATCTGTTTCCATATATTGCACCGGCTTTCTGCCGGAAGTCGCGGTGTTAACCTTCAAAAGCCCATCTCAGGGCATTTCTTACGATCAAGGCCGACTTTTCCTTCCGCTTATTGCGACCGTTCAAGGGTGCGAGTGGAAGTGGGAAAAGCGCCAGTACCCTCAAGGAGCCCCTCGCCATGCACGCCATCAGCTTTATCCAGGACTTGGCCGTGATCATGTTGGTGGCAGGGGTTGTCACCATCCTGTTTCACCGCCTCAAGCAGCCGGTGGTGCTGGGGTACATCGTCGCCGGCTTCATCATCGGCCCCCACACCCCACCGTTCGGCCTGATCCACGACGAAGACACCATCAAAACCCTCGCCGAGTTGGGCGTGATTTTCCTGATGTTCTGCCTGGGCCTGGAATTCAGCCTGCGCAAGCTGTTCAAGGTCGGTGCCACAGCGTTTATTGCAGCGTTCCTGGAAATCATCCTGATGATCTGGATCGGCTACGAAATCGGCCGCTGGTTCGACTGGAATACCATGGACTCGCTGTTCCTCGGTGCAATCCTGGCGATCTCCTCGACCACCATCATCGTCAAGGCGCTCAACGACCTGAAGATGAAAAATCAGCGCTTCGCCCAGCTGATCTTTGGCGTGCTGATCGTCGAGGACATCCTCGGTATCGGCATCATCGCCTTGCTGTCGAGCATTGCCGTCAGCGGCACGGTCAGCTCCGGCGAGGTGTTCTCCACCGTCGGCAAGCTCTCGCTGTTCATGATTGTCGCGCTGGTCATCGGCATTTTGCTGGTGCCGCGCCTGCTGGCCTATGTGGCCAAGTTCGAAAGCAATGAAATGCTGCTCATCACCGTATTGGGCCTGTGTTTCGGCTTCTGCCTGCTGGTGGTCAAGCTGGAATACAGCATGGTGCTGGGTGCGTTCCTGATCGGCGCGATCATGGCCGAGTCCCGTCAGTTGATTAAGATCGAGCGCCTGATCGAACCTGTTCGCGATATGTTCAGTGCGATCTTCTTTGTGGCGATTGGCCTGATGATCGACCCACAAATCCTGCTGCAGTACGCCTGGCCGATTGCGGTGATTACCGTGGCGGTGGTGCTGGGCAAGATGTTGTCCTGCGGCCTGGGGGCATTCATTGCCGGCAACGATGGCCGCACCTCGCTGCGCGTGGGCATGGGGCTGTCACAGATTGGCGAATTTTCCTTCATCATCGCCGCATTGGGCATGACTTTGCAGGTGACCAGCGACTTCCTCTACCCGGTGGCCGTGGCGGTGTCGGCGATCACCACGTTGCTCACGCCGTACCTGATTCGTGGCGCTGACCCGTTGTCGTTGAAGATTGCGGCAGTGATGCCCAAGCGCATGAGCCGGGTGTTCGGCATGTATGGCGAGTGGCTACGCAGTATTCAGCCGCAAGGTGAGGGCGCAATGCTGGCGTCGATGATTCGCAAGATCATCCTGCAAGTGGGCGTAAACCTGGCGTTGGTGGTGGCGATCTTCTTTGCCGGCAGTTTCTTTGCGGCGCGCATCGGCGGGTATCTGGAAGGTTGGATCAGTGACCCAAGCTGGCAGAAAGCGCTGATCTGGGGCGGGGCGTTGCTGTTGTCGCTGCCGTTTCTGATTGCGGCGTACCGCAAGCTCAAGGCGCTGTCGATGTTGCTGGCGGAGATGAGTGTGAAGCCGGAAATGGCCGGGCGGCATACCCACCGCGTGCGGCGCGTGATTGCGGAGCTGATCCCCATTCTTTCGCTGCTGGTGATCTTCCTGCTACTGGCAGCCTTGTCGGCCAGTATTCTGCCGACCAACAAGTTGCTGGTATTGATTGCCGTGGTGGCAGCGGCTGTAGCGGCCGTGCTCTGGCGGTGGTTCATCCGCGTTCATACGCGGATGCAGGTCGCCTTGCTGGAGACCCTGGATAACCATAAAGACACGCCAGAACACTAAAGGCGAGGGGCGGGGCTCAGCTTTCCAGCCAGACGTCCCGCGCCCAGTGCCACACCGATTCCCAGGTTTCTTCGGTGACCAGTTCTTCTTCGCCGGACCACAGCACCACGGTGCCGTCTTCTTCGACGCAGTAGTAGTCGTCGCCGTCCTGGCAGATCGGGATCATGCTGCGGTCAACACCGGCGTCCCAGGCGTTGGCGGCCACGTCCGGCAGGTAGGTGTGGGACTGCGGGTCGGTGACGGTCACCGGCTCCAGGCTGCCATACACCACGTCGCTGACGGTCAGCAGGAATTCGCGGAAGACAAACGGAATGTCGATGAACAGTTGTTCCTCGATTTCCACGATCTGGTCTTCGTCAGGCAGTTCCAGAGGAACCGGGACCGGTTCGTTGGCTTCACGCAATTGTTCGATGATTTCTTCCACGGCCGGGATCCTCTTGCTAGTTGGCGCGGTTAATAGGGCGTTTTATACAGTAGCTCGCTATAAGTGCAACCGCGAAATAGAAAACCCCGGAACATGTCCGGGGTTTTTATTACCAAGTGCTCAAGCGTGCGGTTATCAGCCGTTCTGGCGGATACCGGCGACCAGCCAAGGCTGGTTGTCGCCCTGGGCGCGCTCCATGTTCCAGCTTTCGCTGAACACTTCGCCCTGGTCGAAACGCGAGGTCTTCGACACGCCGCTGAAGGTCAGGGTGGCGATGGTCTTGTCGGCGCGATCATCCACACCTTCCAGTTGTACGCGCAGGTCGTCGATGTAGGTCGACTGGAAGCCGTCGCCCAGATCGGCGCGTTCGCGCTTGAGGAAGTCCAGCAGTTGCGGGGTCACGAACTCGGCGATCTTGTCCATTTCGTTGGCGTCCCAGTGCTGCTGCAGGGACTGGAAGTGGCTGCGGGCCGCTTCGACGAAACGCTCTTCGTTGAACCAGGCCGGTGCGTTGATCACCGGACGAGCGGCGGCAGGTGCAGCCGAACCACCGAAGATCGAACCCATGGCTGGTTTTTGCTCGAACACTTCACGCTGCATCGGCGCGCCGGCTGGAGCCATGTGCTCCTGCTGCTTGCGGCGACGGGCGGCGATAAAGCGGAAGATCAAGAAGGCGATGACCGCCATGATCAGGATGTCGAAGATCTGCATGCCCTGGAAGCCGCCGCCCATGAACATGGAAGCGAGCAGGCCACCGGCGGCGATACCGGCCAGAGGGCCCAACCAGCGCGAAGCACCGCCAGCTTTGGCAGCAGCGCCGGCAGCGCCGGCAGCACCGGCTGCGCCTGCGGTAGCCGCTGCACCGCCGGCACCGGCGGATGGAGCCATTTGGCTGGTCTGGTGAGTCGGTGCCGAGCCCATGCTTTTGCCGCCACCAAAGCGCTTGGCGTTGGCGTCGAGGCTCATCGTCAGGCCGATGCACAACGCCATGGCGATGCTAAGAAAACGTTTCATAAAGGGAATTCCCATTTGTGGATTGCACGCGCGCCATGTTGCACAGGTGTCGTGACACTGGCTAGCGGCAGAGTGTTTCGGGCTTTTGCGTAAGACCGATTCCGAATGGTCTGTAGGACTAATTACAGATATTGGCCCGCACTCGGTGAAATACAAGGGCGTGAGCATCGAAAAAGCGGGACGCAGAGCGTCCTGGGCGGCGTTCCCACGCGGAGCGTGGGAACGATCAGATCAGATTGCTTCGAGCTTCGCGTAACCCATCATCAGCCACTTGCTGCCTTCGGCGAAATTCACCTGCACCCGCGCCTGGGCACCGGCACCTTCGAAGTTGAGGATCACGCCTTCGCCGAACACCGAATGCCGGACCTGCTGGCCAAGGCTGAACTGGGTTTCCGGAATCTCGGAACCGGCAAACAGGTTGCTGGCGCTCTGCTGCTGGCCGCCGCCGAACGGGCGGCTGACGCTGTTGGACAGGCGCACTTCCTGGATCAGCCCCTTCGGCACTTCACGTACGAAGCGCGACACCTTGTTGTAGGTCTCGCTGCCATACAAGCGTCGGGTTTCGGCGTAGGTCATCACCAGGTTCTGCATGGCGCGGGTGATGCCCACGTAGGCCAGGCGGCGTTCTTCTTCAAGGCGGCCGGGTTCTTCCAGGCTCATCTTGTGCGGGAACAGGCCTTCTTCCATGCCCACCAGGAACACATAAGGAAATTCCAGGCCCTTGGCGCTGTGCAAAGTCATCAGCTGGATGCTGTCTTCATGCTCATCGGCCTGGGTATCGCCGGCTTCCAGCGAGGCGTGGCCCAGGAAGGCGGCGAGCGGCGTCAGCTCTTCATCTTCTTCGGTGTTTTCGAACGCGCGGGCGGCGCTGACCAGTTCCTCAAGGTTTTCTACCCGGGCCTGGCCTTTCTCGCCTTTTTCCGCTTCGTGATAGGCAATCAGGCCGGACTGCTCGATCACGGTCTGGGTCATCAAGTGCAGAGGCATTTCCGCGCACTTGGCCGCCAGGTTCTCGATCAGCTCGACAAACACACCCAGCGCACCGGCAGCACGGCCGGTCAGGCCTTTATTGGCGATCAGCAAGCGCATGGCTTCCCACATCGACACATCGGCGTGACGCGCATGGTCGCGGATGGCCTCGACGGTTTTCTCGCCGATGCCGCGCGCCGGAATATTGATCACCCGCTCCAGCGCCGCGTCGTTGCCACGGCCTTCCAGCAAGCGCAGGTAAGCCATGGCGTTCTTGATTTCGGCACGCTCGAAGAAGCGCTGGCCGCCATAAATGCGGTACGGAATGCGCTCGCGCAGCAAGGCTTCTTCCAGCACCCGCGATTGGGCGTTGGAACGGTACAGAATCGCGATATCGCTGCGAGCCAGGCCGGTTTTCAGCGCGCTTTCGATGGTTTCCACCACGTAGCGCGCTTCATCGTGCTCGTTGAACGCGGCGTACAGGTTGATCGCTTCGCCTTCGCCGCCGTCGGTCCACAGCTCTTTGCCCATGCGCCCGGTGTTGTTGGCGATCAAGGCGTTGGCGGCCTTGAGGATGCCGGCGGTGGAGCGGTAGTTCTGCTCCAGGCGGATGGTGATCGCGTCCGGGAAGTCGTCGGAGTACTGGTAAATGTTCTCGATTTTCGCGCCACGCCAGCCGTAGATCGACTGGTCGTCGTCGCCCACCACCATCAGGCTGTCGCCGCCCTTGGCCAGCAAACGCAGCCAGGCGTATTGCACGGCGTTGGTGTCCTGGAACTCGTCCACCAGAATGTGCCGGAAGCGCTTCTGGTAATGGGCCAGCAAGCCTGGGTTGTCACGCCACAGGTCGAGGGCACGCAGCAGCAGCTCGGAGAAGTCGATGACCCCGGCGCGCACGCACGCGGCCTCGTAGGCTTCATAGATGCTGCGCATGGTGGCCAGGAACAAATCGCCGCTGGCCTGGATATGTTGCGGGCGCAGGCCTTCGTCTTTCTGGCCGTTGATAAACCATTGCGCCTGGCGGGCGGGCCAGCGCTGTTCATCCAGGCCCAGCTCGCGAATCACCCGCTTGACCAAGCGTTGCTGGTCATCGCTGTCGAGGATCTGGAACGTCTGGCTCAGCCCCGCTTCCTGCCAGTGCGCCCGCAACAGGCGGTGCGCCAGGCCGTGGAAGGTGCCCACCCACATGCCAGCCGGGCTGATGCCCATCAACTGCTCGATGCGGTGGCGCATCTCGGCAGCGGCCTTGTTGGTGAAGGTCACCGACAGGATGGAGTGCGGGGACGCGTTTTCAACCTGGATCAACCAGGCGATACGGTGCACCAGCACTCGGGTTTTACCGGAGCCAGCACCGGCCAGGACCAACTGACGGCCAACGGGGGCTGCTACGGCCTGGCGTTGGGCATCGTTGAGGGAGTTCAGCAAAAGGGAGAGATCATCGCGCATCGGCGCATTCTAGGGTGCGCGGCAGAGTGGGGCAAATCCCAATGCCGGGTGGTCGCCGCAAAACAGTGGCTGCGCTTCGGGCCTTGGAAACATTCTGTTGAGAGTGATGACCGGTCGGTCATGCCTCGCAGCCCGCGCAGCGTCTCACTCAAGCTGTCTGGCCCCGAGGTTTGCGGCTGATTTTGGCGCGGTTTTTATGACGTGGAGCAGTTTGGCCCAAGCGCTTGCTTGTGTATGCTCCGTCCACGTTTCGGGCTCACCATTATAAGAACACTGCCTATGACCCTCAGTCCCGACCTGTTCGGCCCCTCGGCGGCGCCCGCACAAGTCATCCGTAAATATTACGCAACCGAGATGGCGGTCGAACGCACGCGTCTGCTGTATCAAGGTTCATTGCTGCCGACCTTATTGATGCTGGTTAACGGCCTGGTCTGCGCCTGGTTGCTGTGGAACCCCAAGCAATATGTGTTGGACAGCATCTGGCTGGTCTGGCTGCTGGCCCTGGTGGCGCTGCGTGTGATCCAAGTGGCGGCCTTTGATTCGGCCATGCCCAGCCGCCAGGCCCAGCCGATCTGGCGGCGCATGTTCATGCTCGGTTCGGCGGTCAGCGGCCTGACCCTGGCCACCGCCGCCATCGCCTTGGTGCCGGCGGACAGCTTCATGCAGCAAGCGTGGGTGTTCGGCCTGATCGGCGCCGCAACGCTGTCAGCCAGCGTCGCCTACGCGGTGAGCTTGCCTGCGTTCCTGTCCTTTGCCGTGCCCTGCCTGGTGCCGGCCATCCTTTATCTGTTTTGGAATGGCACCGCGCAGCAACAAGGCTGGGGCGTGCTTGGCTTGATCCTGCTGGCCTCGTTGAGCCTGGTGGCGTGGCAGGTCAACCGCCTGATCCAGCGCGGGCTGTTGCGGCGCTTTCAGAACCAGGCGCTGATCGAGCATCTGCAGCAGGCGCAACAGCGCAGCGAACAGCTGAATCAGGAGTTGGTCCGCGAAGTCGAGCAGCGCCGCCAGATCGAGCAGGAACTGCGCGAAGCCCAGATCGGCTTGCAGGATCGCGTGGCGCAACGCAGCCAGGAACTGGACGCTGCCAGCCTGGCCCTGAATAAAAGCGAAGCGCGCCTGGCCATGGCCCTGCAAGCCAGTGAACTGGGGCTGTGGGACTGGAACCTGCAAACCGATGAAGTCCACCACACCCAGCTTAAAGAACTGTTCGGCCTTGAGCCCGAATACGTCACGGCGATGCTCAGCCACCTCAAGCCACGCCTGCACCCCGACGACTTGCCGCTGCTCAAGCGCGCGCTGGTGGAGCACCTCAAAGGCCGCAGCGAGGACTACCAGGTTGAATACCGCGTGCGCCACGGCGACGGCCATTGGGTCTGGATCGAAGACCGTGGCCGCGCCGTGGAGCGTGCGCCCAACGGTCGCGTCACGCGCATGCTCGGCACCCGCCGCGATATCAGCGCCAGCAAGGCCCTGGAAGAACAACAGCGCCTGGCGTCGACCGTATTTGAGGCCGCCAGTGAAGGCATCGTCATTCTTGATCCGAACTACGCGCTGATCGCCGTCAACCAGGCCTTCAGCCGCGTTACCGGCTTTGAAATCGACGACATGCTCGGCCGCAATGTCGTCGAACTGCCCAGCAGCCGCGACGCCCGCCGCCATTTCCCGGTGATCCGCCAAGCGCTGCTGACCCACGGCACCTGGCAGGGTGAGTTAGTGGAGACGCGCAAGAACGGCGAGCTGTACCCGCAATGGCTGCAACTGAATGTAGTGCGTGATGATCGGGGAAATGTCAGTCATATCGTCGGCTTCTTCGCCGATCTGTCGGCACGGCGTGAATCCGAAGAGCGCATGCGCTACCTCACTCACTATGACGAATTGACTGGCCTTGCCAACCGTTCACTGTTTCGCGAACGCCTGCGCGAAGCCCATGCGCGCGTACGCCAGGGCGGGCGCAGCCTGGCGCTGCTGCATATCAACCTGGACCGCTTCAAATTGCTCAATGACAGCCTGGGCCATGAAGTGGCCGACCAGCTGTTGCAGAAAATGTCGCGCCGGTTGATCAACGCGTTGCCCGAGGCCGATACGATTGCGCGCTTGTCCGGGGATGAGTTCGCCGTGCTGTTCGACGCCTACGGCAACCTGTCGAGCCTGGCGCGTGTGGCCACGCGGCTGCTCGCCAAGCTGCGCGTGCCGGTGACGGTGGAAGGGCATGAACTGGTGGTCAGCGCCTCAATGGGTGTCAGCCTGCTGCCGGACAATGCGCGGGAAATTTCCGCGCTGGTCAGTCAATCGAACATGGCCATGCAACACGCCAAGCACTTGGGCGGCAATAACTTCCAGTTTTACACCGACAGCCTGCAAGCCAGCACGCTTGAGCGGTTGCAGCTGGAGAACCACCTGCGCAAAGCCATCGACGAGCGCCAGCTGGCGGTGTTCTACCAGCCGAAACTGTGCCTGGCCACCGGCAAGCTGAACGCCGCCGAGGCACTGATTCGCTGGGAGCACCCGCAGTGGGGCATGGTGCCACCGGGCGACTTTATCGGCCTGGCCGAAGAAACCGGCTTGATCGTGCCGCTGGGTGAATTTGTGCTGCGCCAAGCCTGCTGGCAAGCGTGCGAATGGCAGCGCCAAGGGCTGGCGCCGATTCGGGTGTCGGTGAACCTGTCGGTGCATCAGCTGCGCCAGGGCAAGCTGGTCAGCCTGGTGCGCCAGGTGCTCGAAGAAACCGGTCTCGATCCGCAATACCTCGAACTGGAACTGACGGAAAGCCAATTGCTCGACAGCGTCGAGCACATCATCGCCACCTTCCAGCAACTGCGCGACCTGGGCGTGAAGCTGGCCATCGACGACTTTGGCACGGGCTACTCGTCGCTGAGCTACCTCAAGCGCATTCCCGTGGACTACGTGAAAATCGATCAGACGTTTATTCGCGGCCTGGGCCAGGGTCGCGAGGACGCAGCCATTACCCGGGCCATTATCGCCATGGCCCATGGGCTGGCGCTCAAGGTGGTGGCCGAAGGCGTGGAAGATCAGCAGCAACTGGATTTCCTGCGCGCCGAACGCTGCGATGAGGTGCAGGGCTACCTGATCAGCCGGCCGATGGAGGCCGAAGGGCTGGCAGAATTGTTACGCAAAAATGCAGACTTTCCTTAAAGACAGCCAGGCCGCCCGTGTGGCTACATGGCGGCCGCCCGCTGATTCAAAGGGCATCAGGGCGATTTAGTGATGCATCGGACGGGCAAAACGGCAATTCTTGTAGTATAACTACAAACTTGCTACATCCCTGGCACCTGCCAATAACAAGAGTCCTGCCCTTTGAACCTGTTGCAACATATCGCCCAGTCGCGCCACCTGTTACGCAAATCGGAACTCAAGGTTGCCGATCACGTGCTGCTTGACCCTGCGGCCGTGATGCACAGTTCCATGGCCGACCTGGCCCACAGTGTGGGCATCAGTGAGCCGACCATCGTGCGCTTCTGCCGCGCCATTGGTTGCTCCGGGTTCCAGGACTTGAAACTCAAGCTGGCCCAGAGCCTGGCTGCGGGTGCGAGCTTCGGCCAGTTTGCGATTCACGAAGACGACTCCGTCGCCGACTACAGCCTGAAAATCTTCGACACCACCTTGCACACCCTCATGGAAGTGCGCGAGAAACTCGACCCGGTCGAGTTGCAAAAGGCCGTGACCGCCATGTCCCAGGCCCAGCGTGTGGAGTTTTACGGCTTCGGTGCTTCGGGCGCCGTGGCCGCCGACGCCCAGCACAAGTTCTTCCGCCTGCTGCTCACCGCAGCGGCCTACAGCGACCCGCACATGCAGGCGATGTCGGCGGTGACGTTGAAGCCGACGGACGTGGCGATCTGCATTTCCCAGTCCGGCCGCTCCAAAGACCTGCTGATCACCGCCAACCTGGTGCGTGAAAGCGGCGCGACGCTGATTACCCTGTGCCCAAGCCAGACGCCGTTGGCGGAACTGTCCACGGTCAACCTGGCGATCGACGTGCACGAAGACACCGAAATCTACACGCCGCTGACCTCACGTATCGCCCACCTGGTGGTGATCGATGTGCTGGCGATGGGCGTGGCCATGGCGCGCGGCCCGAGCCTGGTCAACCACCTCAAGAGCGTGAAGCGCAGCTTGCGCAGCCTGCGTCTCTCGCCAAAATCGGTCAAAGCCCTCGACGATTGATTCAAGGTCGCACTTGATCGCTCCCACGCTCCGCGTGGGAGTGCCTCTTGCGACGCTCTGCGTCGCGGGACGCAGAGCGTCCTAAGTTGCGTTCCCACGCAGAGCGTGGGAACGATCAATATTCATCGTCCTGTAACCCTCGCGCCGCCAAACCGTCATCCCCCGCGCCCATCCTGAACTCCCCGTACTCGCATTGGGAGACTCAACATGGCCCGGCAATACGAAGACAGCAGCAGCGTCAAAACCCGTCGTCAGCAAGAAGACCAGCGCCGCATGGCGTTCCGTCGCGCAATCGAAGATCGCTGTGAGGAGCGCCAATTGCTCCAGAGCATCACGGACTACCCGGAACTCCACTGGCAGGCACCCTTGGCTGCCCAGCGAAACGCTCAGCCAACGCGCTGATCTGCACCCGCTCGCTGCGGATAAAGCCCAGGAACGCATGGGCCACCGGTGACAGGCGCTTGGCCTTGGCCTGCACCAGGCACCAACTGCGGTACAGCGGCAGCTCGTCCACCGGCAGCTCCTTGAGCCCGCCGGTGGCCAGTTCCAGGTTGACCGCGTGGCGCGTCAGCAAGGCCACGCCCAACCCCGCGCTCACACACTCGCGCTGCGCCTCGGCCGAGGCCACTTCCACCGTCTGGGTGAAGTGCACGCGCTTCTCCTTGAAATACTCCTCGCAGGCCAGCCGCGTGCCGGAACCCGGTTCGCGCAGCAGCAGCGTGTAAGGTTCCAGGTCCTGCAAACGCAGCGGGCCTTGCAGGCTCAGGGGATGATCGAGCGGCGCCACCGCAACAATCGGGTTATTCAGAAACGGCAGGAATTCCAGGCCCATGTCCTGCGGCACCATCGACATGATCACCAAGTCATCGCGGTTGTCCGAAAGCCTTCGAATCACCTGGGCGCGGTTGACCACTGTCAGGTGCAACTGCACTTCGGGGTGCTGGCGCTTGAACGCGGCGAACAGGTGCGGCACGAAGTACTTGGCGCTGGATTCGATGGCCAGCTTCAGCTGACCCTGCAGCGAGCCCTGCATGTCCGACAGCTGCATATCGAGGTTTTCCAGGCGCCCGAAAATGTCGCGGCTGGCGCGCTGCAAGGCTTCGGCCGCTTCGGTCATGTAGAGTTTTTTGCCGACGTAATCGAACAGCGGCTGGCCGATCAGCTCTTCCAACTGACGAATTTGTAGGCTGACCGCTGGTTGCGTGAGGGACATTTCCTCGGCGGCGCGGCTGTAGGAACGCAAATCACAGACTTCATTGAAAATCTGCAGCTGACGCAATGTCATACGCATCAATGACTTACGCATTGTTTAAAGCCTTATTCCCGCCACCGTGACGCCAACTATAAGTCTTTACTTATACACAACCCAATAATTATTGATTTTTGTTAATCCTCCGGTGCGCATAGTGTGTGTCTCGCGACTGTCATGAAACATTTGGTCACGCGCCGACCCAGCTCCAATGGGTCGTAGAACGCAGCAATCGGCTCAAGGGAATTTCCAAGTGATAAAAAAGATCCTGATCGCCAACCGTGGTGAAATTGCCGTACGAATCGTGCGTGCCTGCGCCGAGATGGGCATTCGCTCGGTCGCGGTGTACTCGGACGCCGACCGCCACGCGTTGCACGTCAAACGTGCCGACGAAGCCCATAGCATTGGCGCCGAGCCCCTGGCCGGCTACCTGAACCCGCGCAAGCTGGTGAACCTGGCCGTGGAAACCGGCTGTGATGCGCTGCACCCCGGTTACGGTTTCCTGTCGGAAAACGCCGAGCTGGCAGACATCTGCGCTGAACGTGGGATCAAATTCATCGGCCCCTCGGCAGAAGTCATTCGCCGCATGGGCGACAAGACCGAAGCGCGCCGCAGCATGATCAAGGCCGGTGTGCCGGTCACGCCGGGCACCGAAGGCAACGTCGCCGACATCCATGAAGCCCTAACCGAAGGCGACCGCATTGGTTACCCGGTGATGCTCAAGGCCACCTCCGGTGGTGGCGGTCGCGGTATCCGCCGTTGCAACAGCCGTGAAGAACTCGAACAAGCCTTCCCCCGTGTGATTTCCGAAGCCACCAAGGCCTTCGGTTCGGCGGAAGTGTTCCTGGAAAAATGCATCGTCAATCCCAAGCACATCGAGGCGCAGATCCTCGGTGACAGCTTCGGCAACGTGGTGCACCTGTTCGAGCGTGATTGCTCGATCCAGCGGCGTAACCAGAAGCTCATCGAAATCGCGCCAAGCCCGCAACTGACGCCTGAACAGCGCGCCTACATCGGCGACCTGTCGGTGCGCGCGGCCAAGGCCGTAGGCTACGAGAACGCCGGCACTGTGGAGTTCCTGCTCGCCGAGGGCGAGGTGTACTTCATGGAAATGAACACCCGGGTGCAGGTGGAACACACCATCACCGAAGAAATCACCGGCATCGACATCGTGCGTGAGCAGATCCGCATCGCGTCGGGTCTGCCGCTGTCGGTAAAACAGGAAGACATTCAGCACCGTGGTTTCGCGTTGCAGTTCCGCATCAACGCCGAAGACCCGAAAAACAACTTCCTGCCAAGTTTCGGCAAGATCACCCGTTACTACGCGCCCGGCGGCCCCGGCGTGCGCACCGACACGGCGATCTACACCGGCTACACCATCCCGCCGTTCTACGACTCCATGTGCCTGAAGCTGGTGGTGTGGGCGTTGACCTGGGAAGAAGCCATGGACCGCGGCCTGCGTGCCCTGGACGACATGCGCCTGCAAGGCGTGAAGACCACCGCCGCCTACTACCAGGAAATCCTGCGCAACCCGGAATTCCGCAGCGGCCAGTTCAACACCAGTTTTGTGGAAAGCCACCCTGAGCTGACCAACTACTCGATCAAGCGCAAACCCGAAGAGCTGGCCCTGGCCATCGCCGCCGCCATCGCCGCCCACGCAGGCCTGTGAGGAATATTCCAATGACTAAAGCTCTTGTTTCCAAAAGAATCTTCGTAACCGACACCATCCTGCGCGACGCCCACCAATCGTTGCTGGCGACCCGCATGCGCACCGACGACATGCTGCCGATCTGCGACAAGCTCGACAAAGTCGGCTACTGGTCGCTGGAAGTCTGGGGCGGCGCGACCTTCGACGCCTGCGTACGCTTCCTCAAAGAAGACCCGTGGGAGCGCCTGCGCAAACTGCGCGCCGCGTTGCCTAACACGCGCCTGCAAATGCTGCTGCGCGGCCAGAACCTGCTGGGCTACCGCCACTACAGCGACGACGTGGTCAAAGCCTTCGTCGCCAAGGCTGCCGTGAATGGCATCGACGTGTTCCGCATCTTCGACGCCATGAACGACGTGCGTAACCTGCGCGTGGCCATCGAAGCGGTGAAAGCGGCCGGCAAACATGCCCAGGGCAGCATCGCCTACACCACCAGCCCGGTGCACACCATCGAGGCATTCGTGGCCCAGGCCAAGCAAATGGAAGCCATGGGTTGCGACTCGGTCGCCATCAAAGACATGGCCGGCCTGCTGACGCCGTACGCCACCGGCGAACTGGTCAAGGCGCTAAAAGCCGAGCAAAGCCTGCCGATCTTTATTCACTCGCATGACACCGCCGGCTTGGCCGCCATGTGCCAACTCAAAGCCATCGAAAACGGTGCCGACCACATCGACACCGCGATCTCCAGCTTCGCCTGGGGCACCAGCCACCCAGGCACCGAGTCGATGGTCGCGGCCCTTAAAGGCAGCGAATTCGACACTGGCCTCAGCTTGGAACTGCTGCAGGAAATCGGTCTGTACTTCTACGCCGTGCGCAAGAAGTACCACCAGTTCGAAAGCGAATTCACCGCCGTCGACACCCGCGTACAAGTCAACCAGGTGCCGGGCGGTATGATTTCCAACCTGGCCAACCAGTTGAAAGAGCAGGGCGCACTCAACCGCATGGGCGAAGTGCTGGCAGAGATCCCACGGGTGCGTGAAGACCTCGGCTTCCCGCCGCTGGTTACCCCGACTTCGCAAATCGTCGGCACCCAGGCGTTCTTCAACGTGCTGGCCGGCGAGCGCTACAAAACCATCACCAACGAAGTGAAACTCTACCTGCAAGGTGGCTACGGCAAGGCACCGGGCACGGTGAATGAAAAACTGCGCCGCCAGGCCATCGGCAGTGAAGAGGTGATCGACCATCGCCCGGCCGACTTGCTCAAGCCGGAAATGACCAAGCTGCGCGGTGAAATCGGCGCGCTGGCCAAGTCCGAAGAAGACGTGCTGACTTACGCCATGTTCCCGGACATCGGCCGCAAGTTCCTCGAGGAACGTGACGCCGGCACCCTGGCGCCGGAAGTGCTGTTGCCAATCCCTGAAGCAGGCGGCGTGGCGCGTGCCGGTGGTGAAGGCGTGCCGACCGAGTTCGTCATCGACGTGCACGGCGAAAGCTACCGCGTGGATATCACCGGTGTTGGCGTCAAGGCCGAAGGCAAGCGTCACTTCTACCTGTCCATCGATGGCATGCCGGAAGAAGTGGTGTTCGAACCGCTCAACGAGTTTGTCAGCAGCGGCGGCAGCAAGCGCAAGCACGCCACCGAGCCGGGCCATGTCAGCACGGCGATGCCGGGCAATATCGTCGACGTGCTGGTCAAGGAAGGCGACGTAGTCAAGGCCGGCCAGGCCGTGCTGATTACCGAAGCCATGAAGATGGAAACCGAAGTACAGGCATCCATTGCCGGCAAGGTAACCGCTGTTCATGTGGCCAAGGGCGACCGGGTGAACCCTGGCGAAATCCTGATTGAAATCGAAGGCTGATACAGCCTTCGACACTACCGCTTAATCCTCGGGGGGGCAGGTGCCCCCCTTTTTTTTCGCCTGCGTTTTTCCATTTGGCCGGGTTAAAAACTCATCCGCCACTGGCCCATCAAGCCCTGGTTGCGGCTATGCGTGCCGACTTGGGCACTGTAGGTCAGGCCGAGGGTATGCTCAGTAGACAAGGCGAGGTCCAGACCGCCTTGCACGTCCAGACTATTACGGTCCAGCGAGGTGCCGGTAATGGTGAAGCCTTCAATGTACCCCGGCGCCGCGCGATAGGATTGGCGGACTTGGCTGCCGACCTCACCGTAGAGGTGTTTCCAGCTCGTGCTCACATGGGGTGTGAGGCTCATTCGGTTATCGAACCGGTACACAGAGGCCAGGCGCAGGCCAACGGTGCTGCTCAGGTTTTGTTGGGTTTGTGAACCGACGTTCAACGCGGCCACGCCACCTGTTTCCTTGAAGCTGTCGCGGTGATAACGCTGAAAGCCGAGGCCGGCAAAGGGTTCTACCTGCACATCCTCGCTACCCAATTGATAACCCAGCTCGGAAAACACAGTTTGGCTTTGAGCGTTGTAACTGCCCTTGAGCTGCTCGGTGTACTCAAGCAGGTTGACGCCGCGCTTGTTCTGCCCGGCATGGCTGCTGTAAATCGCCCCCATACGCAGGGCCAGCGGGCCGTCCTGGCGCACGGCGTAACCGCCCAGGTGCCAGCTGTCGAGTTCGGCTGAGAAGCGTTGGGCATCAAATTGGCTGGTGGATTTTGCGCCCATCACACCGATGCGCCAGGCGTGATCCAGTGACCAGTCGGCGCCCAGCATCAGGCCTTTGGTGCCATATTTCAGCCCGTCGCTGCCGCCTTGCTTGTCGAGCTTGCCGTTGTCGCCCAGGCCCTGCACCCAGAAGTGGCCATCGCTATCGGTCGGCAGTGTGCGCAGGGTCGAGAGCAATTGCTGGCTGACTTTCCCGGCGGCGGCGGAGGTTGCACTCGCCAAGTTGGCATTTTGGCTGCCGGCCAATTGTTCGAGTGCTGCGCCTATCCCTCCGGGCCGGTCGGCCAGGTCTTCACCGAATTTTTCCAGCTCCGTGGTCTCGCCTGCGGTCAATGCACCGGTTTCCAGCAGGCGATTCAGCGCGGGTTCAAGCACGTGGGCGACCTGCCGCCCAATGTGCGTGATGGCCTGCCGGATGAGGTAACCGTCAAGGCTGGGAGCGCGCTCTGGGGGGGTGTAAGACCAGTCATCGTTAAGTTCGGGAAGGGGGTCGAATACAAAGGGTGTGATAGGAATATCACCTCGCGCCTGCGCGCATTCAATGCTGAAGGCGCTCATCGCAAGGGCCATGACAAGTGCAAGTCTGTGATGTGTAAAGGGCATGTAATCCCAACCTCTGGTGAATGAGGCCGGGAATTTAGCGAGATGGCGGGGTGATAACTGTCAGGTCATCGACCCCTGGTTTGCGGGAGTTGTCTCTAGTACGGCGCGATTAAAAACTCATCTGCCATTGCCCTGTCAGCGCGTGGTTGCGGCTGTTACTGCCCAGTTCACCGGTATAGCCCAGGCCCAGGGTGTGGCGGGCCGACAAGCCTACATCCAGCCCGGCTTCGAGTAGCAGGCTGTTGCGGTCCAGTGCGCTGCCTTCGACGTTGAAGGCCGTGCCGCCCGCCAGGAAAGCCTGGCGCGTGTTGCTGTCGACATCGCCGTAGGTGTGCTTCCAGCCTGCGCTCACGCGTGGCGTGAGGCTGATGCCGTTGTCCAGTTGGCTCAGGTGCGCCAGGCGCAAACCGAAGGTGCTGCTGAAGTTGTCTTGGGTCTGGCCGTCGACATGCAGCGCGGCGGCGCCGCCTTTTTCGTTGTAGCTGTCACGCTGATAGCGCTGGTAGCCCAGGTTGGCGAACGGCTCGGCACTCAAGCGGCCACTGCCCATGGCGTAGCCCAGTTCGGCGAAGGCTTGCTGGCTGTTGGCGTCATAGTCGCCTTTGGGGCGGTCGCTGAAACCGTTGAAGGCCACCGTGCGTTTGCTCTCGCCCTGGTGCCCGCTGTAGGCCGCACCCAGGCGTACGGCCAGTGGCCCGCTCTGGCGCATGGCATACACGCCGGCGTGCCAGCTGTCGACGCTGCCGTCGACGCCGGTGGTGTCCAGATCGGTCTTCGAGTAGCCGCCCAGCACGCCCACGCGCCAGTCGCTGTCGAGTGCCCAATCGGCGCCCAGCACGCTGCCCTTGGTGCGTTGGGTCAGGCCATTGCTGCCGTGCTCGCCATCGAGCTTGCCGTAGCTGCCAATGCCTTGCAGCCACAGACGGCCACGGGCGTTCGGGTCGTTGAGGTTGCGCGCATGCGCCGGCACGCCGGTGGCGGCGAGTACCGGCGTGTCTTGTTGATCAAGCCCGACCAGCAAGCCCGCACCGCCACCCAGCTGATGCATCGCCGCGAGCATGCTGCTGCCCACCTGGGCGCTCGCACCGAGCGTGGCGCCGGTGAGATTGGCGGTGCTGCTACCGGCCAGTTGCTCGATGGCCGCGCCCGCGCTGGCGTTGGTGGTGTTGAGCAAGGCGTTGTACAGCGGGTTGTTTGTGCCCAGGCCCGCCAGGCTGTTGGCCGCATTGGCGCCGTTGCCGGTGCTGGCGAACTGGTTGAAGGCAATGTCATTGCGGGTGTACGTCAGGCCGACTTGGGTGGGGCTGTAATCCAGGGTCGGGGTCAAGAATGCATAGTCGCTGGTGACCTTGCCGAAGGTGCCGTTGATGCTGGCGGCTTGCAGCACGGTGTAATGGCTTTGCCACGGGTACGTGCCTTCGCCGGGGTTGATCGCCAGGGTGGCGCCATTCAGGTTGGCGGTGCCGCCGACTTTAATCGGGGCGCTGCTGCCATCGGCGTTGACGCCGTAGGCCAGGGTCGAGCCGCTGCCCATGGTCAGGTCGCGCGTGATGGTCGCAGTGCCCAAGGCCGTATTGGTCTGCAGGGTGCCGTTGACCACCAGGCTGCCCACCGAGCCGCCACCGGCGTAGATACCTCCTGCATCGACGGTCAGGTTACCGGCGATACCGCCCTGGTTGATCAGCTTGGCGCCGCTGAAAATCTCGCCGCCGTCGCTGAAATCACCGCTGCCGGTGAGGGTCCAGGTGCCTTGCTTCACGTCCAGCCATTCGAAGTTGCGGCTGTCACCGAAACTGCCGCCGGCGGCATCGTCCATGCTCAGCCGGTCATAGCCGGCGCCGCCGTCCACCACGCCGACAAAGCGGCTGCCGCCCAGCAGTACCAGCGTGTCATCGCCGCCGCCCAAGTCCAGGGCCAAGCCGTTGCTGCCGCTGATGGTGCCGCCGTTGATGACGGTGTCGGCGAAGTTGCCGACGAACTTCACCCCAAAGCCGTTCAGGCCCTGGATGGTGCCGTGGTTTTCCAGGGTGGTGGCCGCGAGGCCAGGGCCGTCACTGCCGTCGTCCACCAGGATCGCGTTGTTGGCGCCACTGACCAGCGCGCCGTGGGCGTTGTACACATAGCCGCCGCCCAAGGCGATGCCTTCGCTGCCGTTGGCAAAGCCATTCTTGTCGACGCCACCGGCGCCGACGCCCTGGATAATCCCGTAGTTTTCGATATGCGCGATTTTGTCGATGTCCACGCCGTCGCCGTCGCCATCCGGCTGCAGCCCGGAGAAGGCGCCGGTGATGGTGCCGTGGTTGATCACCGTGCCGTCGCCGTCAGAGCCAAAGCCCGAACCGTTGCGGCCGATCACCGTGCCGTAGTTGGTCAGCGTGGCGCCCAGGTCGGTGGTGATGCCGTGGCGCCCGCCGGAAATCAGGCCGTAGTTGGTCACCGTCACGCCGGTGGCGGAGTCGATATCGACGCCGTCGAATTTGTCATCGCGCGAGAAGGTGTCGCCGGTCGAAATCTCGCCATAGTTGGTGATGCTGGCGTTGGCGCCGGTCTTCATGCCGTCGCTGGCGTCGCCGCGAATCAACCCACCGGCGCGGTTGATGATCGTGGTGGTGACGTTGTTGCTGCGGATTGCATCCAGGTCCAAGCCTTGGCCAGTGGCCGAGCGAATGGTGCCGCTGTTGTCGATCAACAAGCTGCCGCTGGCAAAGTTGCTGTTGATGCGCAGCGCGTCGTTGGAGCCCTGAATCACGCCGCCAGCGAGGTTGTAGATGCTGTAATTGCGCGCCCCGGTGATCGTCCCCGAGCTGTCGATACCGCGCCCGCCGCTGGAAACCAGCTTGCCCGCGTTAGTAATCACCACACCCGCGCCGCTGGTGCCGTCCTTGAGCGTCACCGCCACGCCGGGCGTGGTAATGCTGCCTGGCGCCGAGGTGGTCAACGAATCACTGCCGGTCAGCGTTTGCCCGGTGGTGGTCGGTGTGTCGATCTGCACAGTTTTGGTGGGCGCAGGCGCCGCTTCAGCGAGACCGCTGGCCAATAAAGTGATGGCGAGGGCGAGGCGTTGAGGCGACGGGGGCATGGCGGACGACCTTGTTATGAAAACGAGTCGCCTGTATAGCGGAGGGGGATTGCAGGAATGTGTCGGGAGTGTGACATGTACTGTGTCTGCATTTTATTGCGTAAACAGTTCCTGAGTTGTTCGAAACCGCTGAAAATCTAATGTGGGAGCGGGCTTGCCCGCGATGGCGGTGTGTCAGCCAGCATCTGCAGTGCTGACCGGCCGCCATCGCGGGCAAGCCCGGCTCCCACATTAATCCAGGGGGTTTTGCAAAGTCAGCCTCGGCACTCGGCCAGTGTTTTCAGCTGACCGGAACCACTCTGGTTCGACTCCGACAGCCACGCTTCAAACCCTGCCCCAACCGTAGGCCATTCGGAGTCCAGGATTGAGTACCACGCGGTATCGCGGTTCTGCCCCTTGACCACCATGTGCTGGCGGAACACGCCTTCAAAGCTGAAGCCCAAACGCTCCGCCGCGTACTTGGAGCGGGCGTTGCCGTTGTTGCACTTCCATTCCAGGCGGCGGTAGCCCTGCTCAAACGCGTACTTGGCCAGCAGGTACACGGCCTCGGTGCTTTTCGGCGAGCGCTGCATCGGTGCGCCGAAGGTGACGTGGCCGATTTCGATACGGCCCTGGGCCGGGACGATGGACATCAGGCTGAGGATGCCCTGCACGTCGCCGCTTTGGCGGTCGATCACGCTGAAGAAATACGGGTCGCTGTGCTGGGCATGGTTGTTGAGCCAGGCATCAAACGCGGCGCGTTCGGCAAACGGGCCGTAGGGCAAATAGTCCCAGAGCTTCGGGTCGGCGCCGGGGCCTTCGAGGGCTTGCCACAGGCCGTCGCCATGGCGCGCCGGGTCGAGTTTTTCCAGGCGGATAAAGCGCCCTTCGAGCCGTTCAACGGTGGGCGCCGGGACGCCTTTCCAGTCGGCGAGTGAGATAGGCATGCTGCGCTCCTTAAAGACCTTTGCGAAATTGAATGAAACCAGGGCGTTCGGCGATACGTTCATAGAGTTGAATCGCGGTGGCGTTGGTCTCGTGGGTCAACCAATGCACCTTGCAGCAGCCGTCAGCCTTGGCGGTGGCGTAGACGAATTCGATCAGCTTGCGGCCCACGCCGGTGCCGCGCTGGGCCGGGTCCACCAGCAGGTCCTGCAAGTAGCAGGAGTTTTCGATGCTCCAGTTGGAGCGGTGGTAGATGAAGTTGACCATGCCCACGGCTTTGCCGTCCTGCCAGGCCAGCGCCGAGTGGGTCGGCTCGTTGGCGTCGATCAGGCGTTGCCAGGTGCTCTGGCTCACGGCATCCGGCAACTCGGTGTTGTAGAACGCCAAGTACGCTTGCCACAGCGGCAGCCAGGCGGCGTGGTCGGCGGCGGTGACGGGGCGGATGTTGATCGGGCTCATTCTGAAGCTCCTTGGGGAATAAAGCGCGCGAGGGTCTGGTCGCGCACATCGATGCTGGCGGCCAGGCCTTCGCGCACGCCGGCAATGTCGGCTTGGCTGCGGTTCTGGCTGAGTTTGCGTTTGCCGATCAGGCGCTCAATGGGCAAGGCGAAGCCGACGATGGCCTTGAGCATGCCGTCAATGTAGTCGGCTGGGGCGTCGCTGACTTTCCACGGCTGGGCACGGTTGCCTTCGTGGCGGTCGGTGAGTGCCGTGACCACAGCAAGCAGGCGCTCGGCGTCGGTAAATACCTCGGCGTTGCCGTAGGCATGCACCGCGATGTAGTTCCAGGTCGGCACCACTTTGCCGTGCTCGGCTTTTGCCGGGTAAAACGCCGGGCTGACGTAGGCCTCGGCACCGGCGAAAATCACCATGGCGTCGCTGCCATTTTGCAGGTCGTGCCACTGTGGGTTGGCTTTGGCCAGGTGTCCGTAAAGCGTGCCGTTCGAGCCTTCGTCGGGGTTGAGCAACAGTGGCAAGTGGCTGGCTTGCAGGCCTTGCTCACCAAAGGTCACCAACTGCGCCAGGCGAGTGTGCTGGATCAGCTGTTGCAGTTCGGGCAAATCGTCGAGGGCAAAGGCGCGGGGTGTGTACATGGAAATATTCCTTGGCGAATGCCTGCATCCTAGGCAGGCTAATGGTTCGTTGTAAGAGCCATCTGGCACCAATTTCATAGGTCCAATATGCCGCCGATTTCGCCGCCGCTGTCATTTAACCCTGCTGGTATTGAGCTGGATCGCCGCCAGGGGCTGACACGCCAGCTGTACGAGGCCCTGCGCCAGCGGGTACTGGATGGGCGACTGGTCAGCGGCACGCGATTGCCCGCCACCCGTGACTTGGCGGCGGCGTTGTCGATCTCGCGCAACAGTGTGGTGCGCGCCTATGATCAGCTGTACGCGGAGGGGTTTATCGAGAGCCGGGTCGGCGATGGCACTTATGTAGCCCAATTGCCCACACCGAAAAAACTATCCACAAAAGTATCCACAGGGTTTTCAACAGGCTTATCCCCATCCTTATCCACAAAATGGCAGAAATTGCCGGAAGATCTGGATAGTGAAGTTATCCACAGCGCGGGCGTGGAGCGGGTGAAAAACAACCACCTGTCTTTGCCGCCATCGGGGCCGCCACGGGCGTTTCGTGTGGGTGTGCCGGCGTTCGATCTCTTTCCCTTTGAGGTGTGGGCCAAGCTGAATGGGGCATTTTGGCGCAAGCCGGACCTTGAGCAGCTGTGTTACGGCGACCCGGCAGGCGATGCGCGCCTGCGCGGTTTGATCGCCGCTTACCTGCGCAGCTCGCGGGGCATGCAGTGCACGGCTGAACAAATAGTGATCACCAGTGGTGCGCAACAGGCAATCAGCCTTTGTGCACAGTTGCTGGTGGAGCCCGGCGACGCAGTGGCGGTGGAGAATCCCGGCTATCGCGCGGCGGGCCATGCGTTTGCCCTGGCCGGCGGGCGCTTGCACGGCGTGCCGGTGGATGCCGAAGGCATTGATTGCCAGGTACTCAATACCCTTGGTGATTGCCGGGTAGCGTACGTCACGCCTTCTCACCAGTACCCGCTCGGTGTGGTGATGAGCCTGGCGCGGCGTCTGGAATTACTGGCCTGGGCCGAGCGCACCGGCGGCTGGATCATCGAGGACGACTACGACGGCGAATACCGCTACAGCGGCGCGCCCCTGTCGCCCTTGGCGGCGCTGGACCGCAGCGGGCGAGTGTTGTACGTCGGCACCTTCGGCAAGGTGGCGTTCCCGGCGTTGCGCCTGGGTTACCTGGTATTGCCACCGGGCTTGGTGGACGCCTTTACCCGGCGCCGCGCCGTGGACATGCGCCACTCCGAAGTCAGCACCCAGGCGGTGATGGCCGAGTTTATGGCGGCCGGGCATTTCCAGCGCCACATCCGACGCATGCGCCGCGCCGCCTTGAGCCGACGTAACGCCCTGCTGGCAGGTTGGCCTGACGACTTGCCTGGCGTTGGCGCCCTGCCCAGCGTGGCGGCCGGGTTGCACCTGACCGTGCGCGTGGAAAATCTGGCCCGCGAGCAACAGTTGCTGGCGCAGGCGCACGCGGCTGGCGTCGAGGTGAACGGCTTGAGCAGCTATTGGCTGCCTGGCTCTGCAACCCCCGCCGACCAACGCGCCGGCCTGGTACTGGGCTTCGCCGCTGTGCCGGAAGCGGCCATCGCCCAGGCGCTGGTGCGGCTACGCCAGGCATGGGGCGCTGGCCATGCGTGAAGGCGCCTGCCGGGTTAAGTCCCCGACTTGATCTTGGTCCACGCTCGCGTCCGCGCCCGCTCGGCATCACGCCCCAGTGGCTTGAGGGTGTAGAGCGTGTTCATGGCGGCTTCGGTCGGGTACAGGTTGGGGTTATTGCGAATCGCCGGGTCGACCTGTTCGGTGGCGTCCTTGTTCGGGTTGGGGTAGCCGACAAAGTCACTGATTGGCGCAATCACCTGAGGTTGCAGCAGGTAGTTGATGAAGGTGTAGGCGTCCTGCGGGTTTTGCGCGCCTTTGGGAATGGCGAGCATGTCGAACCAGATCGGCGCGCCTTCTTTGGGCAGGCGCATGTCCACGGTCACACCGTTTTTTGCCTCTTTGGCGCGGTTGGCGGCCTGGGAGAAACTGCCGGAATAACCCACGGCCACGCAGATGTCACCGTTGGCAATATCGGCCATGTATTTGGACGAGTGGAAGTAGGTGATGTACGGGCGGATCTTCATCAGCAACGCTTCGGCTTTTTCATAATCCTTGGGGTTGCTGCTGTTGGGGTCCAGGCCCAGGTGTTGCAAGGCCAGCGGCAGGATCTCCGAGGGTGAATCCAGCAGGGCCACGCCGCATTGCTTGAGCTTGCTGATGTTCTCTTCCTTGAAGATCAGGTCCCAACTGTCCACCGGCGCGTTATCGCCCAGCGCCGCCTTGACCTTGGCCGGGTTGAAGCCGATGAGAATGGTGCCGTACATGTAGGGCACGGCGAATTTATTGCCGGGGTCGTTGGCTTCGATCAGCTTCATCAGCTTGGGGTCGAGGTGGTTCCAGTTCGGCAACTGGCTGCGGTCCAGCGGTTGGAATACCCCGGCTTCGATCTGCTTGGCCAGGAACACATTGGAGGGCACCACCACGTCATAGCCGGAGTTGCCGGTGAGCAGCTTGGCTTCCAGGGCCTCGTTGGTGTCGAAGATGTCGTACACCAATTTGATCTTCGGGTTCTGGGCCTTGAAGTCTTCAAGCGCCTTGGGCGTGATGTAGTCGAACCAGTTGTAGACCTTCAATGGTTTCTCTTCGGCATGAGCCGCGCCGCCGAGAACGGCTGCACAGAGGACGAGTGACTTGAGCATGTTCATTGGGCGGACTCCTCAAAACCTTCGAGCACGTTGACGGCGTTGATGCCGATTTCTTCCACGGCGTAGCCGCCTTCCATCACGAACAGCGTGGGCTTGCCCAGGCGGGCGATGCGCGCGCCCATCGCCAGGTAGTCGGGGCTGTCGAGTTTGAACTGTGAAATAGGGTCGTCCTTGAACGTGTCCACGCCCAACGACACCACAATGACCTCGGCGTCGTAGCGCTCGATCTCTCGGCAGGCTTGCTCCAGTGCTGCGCTCCAGCGCTCCCAGCCGGAGCCGGCCGGCAGTGGATAATTGAAGTTAAAACCTGTTCCTGCGCCTTCTCCCAGCTCATCGGCGTAGCCCAGGAAGAACGGGAACTCCGCTTCCGGGTGGCCATGGATCGAGGTGAACAGCACGTCGTTGCGCGCATAAAAAATCGACTGCGTGCCGTTGCCGTGGTGGTAATCCACATCGAGGATCGCGACCTTTTTATGGCCTTGGTCGAGAAACGCCTGGGCGGCAATCGCGGCGTTGTTGAGGTAGCAATAACCGCCCATCAAATCGCTGGCGGCGTGATGCCCCGGCGGGCGACACAGGGCAAAGGCGGCGTTGGCCCCTTGCGCGATGGCCTGCTGTGCGGTGAGCGCCACTTGTGCCGCGCTGTACGCTGCTTGCCAAGTGCCGGCGGTAATCGGTGCGCCGCCGTCAAAGCTGTAGTAACCCAACTGGCCGTGCAGGCTTGTGGGGATGACCCGACGCAGGGTTCGGGCGGGCCAGGTGTAAGGCAGCAGGTCGCCGTCCTGGCCGAACTCGGTCCAGCGCTCCCAGGCACCTTTGAAGAAATCGAGGTAGGCGTGGCTGTGGATGCGTTGCAGCGGCGCCAGGCCAAAGTCCTGCGGCGCCTGCACCGGGCCCAGTTCGCGGTCTTTGACACGTTGCAGCACATGGTCGGCGCGCGACGGCATTTCGAAGCAGGGCATCAATTGCCCGTCCATCAATTCGCAACGGCCGTGATGCAGGTGGTGATCGTCCGAGTAGATCGTCAGCATTTGTTGTTCTCCGCAGGCTGTATCAGTGGATGCAGTCTTGCGGCGGGCCGTGTTTATGAGAACGGCAGGAGCGGCCAAAAGGGGATAAATACGGCCAAATTGTCTGTCCGAAATTCGCCCCTCAATGGGGCGTCACGGGCGAAATTGGCTCGGTGCCACGCCACTCCAGCGCACAAACGCATGCCTGAAACTGGCGGTTTCGCTGAACCCCAGCGCCTCGGCTATCTGGTAAATCGGCCACTGCCCTTGTGTCAGCAGTTGCTTGGCACGCTCGAAGCGCAGCTCGTCCAGCAGTTCCTGATAGCTGCTGCCCAGGTCATGCAGGTGGCGGCGCAGGGTGCGCGCCGAGCAGTTCATCTGCTCAGCCAAGCCGTCCAGGCCGGGCGCGGCATTGAGTTGGGTGGTGAGCAGTTGGCGAATCCGGCCCAGCCAGGCCTGGCGCCCGGTGAACTCCAGGTTCTGTTTGCGGCAGCGTTCGGCCATGGCCTGGTGCGTAATGGCGTCTGCCAGGGGCAAAGGCTGGTCGAGCCAGCGCTTGTCGAAGGCGAAGGCATTGGCGGTGGCCTGAAACTGCAACGGGCAGGGGAAGCGTTCCGTGTAGCGCGCGAGGTAATCCGGTGCGTCATGTTCAAAGCGCGCCGCGAGCAGCGGCAGGGGCTGGCCGAGCAGGTCATCGCAGATCACTTTCAGCGATGCCAGGCACAGTTCGACGTTGAATACTTCCAGGCTCGCATTTTCCCGGTAGTCGCCCGCGGTAAACCAGATGCGCTCGCCGTCCGCCTCAAGGCTCAGCTCGAAGAGTGTTCCCAATAGCGCCGGATACCGCAGCGCCAGGCGCAAAGCGTCACCGAAGGTGGCACTGGTGAGCAGGGCGTAACCGAGCATGCCGTAGGCCGAGACGTGCATCTGGCGGCCCAGTTCCAGGCCGACATCCCGGCGCAGGGCCACCGCGTTGGCGCACACGCGCATTTCCTGATTGGTGGTGATGCGCGTGTCGGCGCGGTTCAGGTCTGCCGCACAGATACCGCTGCCGGCCAGCAGCGCCTCAAACGGCAACCCCTCGGCCTTGAAGGTACTGAGCACCAAGGAGACCGCGTTGAGGGTGGTCAGGTGTGAATGCAGCATGGTCGCTCCAGCCTGGGTTTGTCAGGCTGGAGCAAGTTATGTGCCGCTGCCGGGCACGCCCGTCAATCGCGCTCTGGCCGGAAAAACAAGCGCTTGGCCTGCGTCAGGCTGATGGTACTGCGATAGAACGCCACCCGTTGCTGTGCAGTGAGCCCGCGCACACTGTCCGCTGCTTTGCCGCGCGCGTGCTCCTGTGGGGTTTTCAAGCGCGCGGACAAAAATCTATCGGCCGGTGCGTCTGCGGTTGAGTAATGGAAGTGGGCATACCAGAGCGGCGTTTGCGTGGCCACATCGGTAAGGGTGTACTCGTCCAGATAGTCCTTGATCTCGCTTTTAAGGCGGCGTCGCTTGACGGTTTTTTTGAAGGTGATGAGTTTGTGATTCTTAAGCCATTCAACACCGGAAATGATCGGTGGCTGTTGCTTGATGATCTTCTGCACCTGCTGGTTGGACTGCAGGTAAAGCGCCTGCGCGGCGTCGTAGAGTTGTTTGCCGAGCGCCACCGCAGAGGGTTGCCGGCTTTCCGTGGCGTTGTCTTGGGTCAGTGCTTCTTCGATGGCCTTGTTGGCCTGCTCCAGCAACTGGGCATGTTGGTGAAGCATGTACTCGATGCCGATGGCGGTACGCGAGGCTTTGTTGATTTGCTCATCGGCGCGCGTCTGGAAGGCAGGCAGTTGGTCCAATAACGTTTGGCCGTTGAGCATGCTGCTGGCGACGGTGGGAACAACCGGTGAGGGCGGCGTACTGGCAGGCTTAATGTGTTCGGCCCAGACACCTGGGGATTTTTGATGAAAGGTGGCGATGACTTTGTGGGTCAGCGGTGACTTGATGTCGACAAACTCGGTTTCGAGCCCCACTGGGGTCAAGCGTGGCTCGCCAATCAGTACACCGTTGAAGCGCGTATGGATGAACTTCTTCACCGGCCGTGGTGGGGACGGCGGCGGTGTGGGCCGGATGCGACGGCGTTCTTGCTCGTTGTGCAACGGCGCCAGTTCAGCGCTGGCCCGATCGGCGAACTCACGGAGCAATGCACGCAGGCGCTCAATGGGTGGAGTGAGCGAGTGTTCGGTGTAGTCCTGGGGGAAATCCTGCAGGCGCTCATCAATGAACTGAAACTGCTCGACCAGGCTGCTCAAGGTTTCAATGCGTTCATCCAAGCGTGATTCGCTGCGCTCCTGAAGGGTATCGCGCAGGGTCTGCACGGCAATGTCTGCACGGTCGACAATCTCGCTGATCAGGGTCCAGGCGGCAGGCTCGCTCGCGAAGGATTGCGGCGCCAGGCATAGATGTCGCGCCAGCGTCACTTGCAAGGCCCGCAGGTCGTCGCTGGAATAGCCTGGCAGCCGAGGCTGGTTGAGTTGGATCATGCGCAAGCCCTCGCGGGCAAGGTCGCGTAACTCGGTGAAGCGCGATTGTGCGTAATCCAGGCGCATGATCATGGCGTTGCTCATGTCAGTCACTGACTGCGCGTCTGTGGCACGGGTCGCCGCGGTTGAGGTCGCGGGGGATTCGAGCTGTTCGAGCACGGTTTTGAGTGCGGGGTTGAACGTGGTTTGCAGCTCCCTGATACCGGCCTCATTGAGTTCCAGTTGCGCCTTCAAATAGCTCAGCGCTTTTTGCTGAAAGTCCGTGACGGGGGTGAAGACGTTCAAGGTCATCAGCTGTTGTCGGGCCTCTTCGTAGTCCGAGCTGTGGCTGTCGAGTTTGTTCATGTAAGCCTGGCGTTTGAACTTGGCCTGGGCCGAAGTGCCGGGCGTTGCGGTCATGGCCTGGTGGGCCTGTCGCAGGTCGCTTTGTACATTTTTCTTGGCATTTTCGAAGGCCGCCAATTTCAGGCGCAGTTCGGATGACTTCAGCATCGCCTGCTCCAGGGCGCTTTTCTGTTTGCCCTTGCGGCCGCCGCCGTGCAGGCGCAGCCGGGTGTCGATAAACCAGTTGCCCCTGGCGTTGTGAAGCAGGGGCGGGCCCTTACGGTCGGGTTGTTTGGCGTCGACAATGACGAACGTCTCGTCGCCTTCCAGTGTTACTTCAAACCAGCGTGCGCCCACTTGGGCGTAGTAACGCTGCTCGCGCTTGTACAGGTGTTGGTAGACGCCTTCCTCGGTGATGACCGCGGGAAGGTCAGTGGGTTTTTCGATGGCGAAACTGTCCAGCAGGGTCGCCAGGCTGCCGGAGGTGCGCGTGATCGCGCCGCTGGTGTTCAGTGGCAAGTCGTGCCCGGTGGGCGCGTAGTCTGTGGTGCGCGTCGGCAATTGCTCTACAGTCACCGCCGTTTTCGCGGGAAGGCGTGGGGTTTCAGGCTCGACCTTTGAAGGGGATGTGCCGGGGTGAGCGCGCGTGGCGACATGCAGGGTGATAGCCATGCCCAGGTTGAGCAGCACATCGGTGAGCGCCGACCATTGCGCCTGTTGCTCGCCGTGCTCATGTGCCTCGACCCATGTTTGTACTTGATCGACGATCTGCCAGATCCAGGCCCCGGTGCCGGCGATGCGGCCCATAAAGGGCAGGGCGGCATTGAAGATCAGCCAGCCGGCTTGCTTGAGCGTGGCCCAGCGGTTTTCGGCGTTGGAGACCGATTGGCGGTCTGCCAGCTCGACCAGCGCCTTGGCGTTGGCTTCAAACAACGTGGAAAACAGGTTGCCGTTGAGCGCTTGCTGGCCAAGGCTCATGGGGCCGCTGTAGGTCCAGAGTTTGTCAGGTTCCACCAGAAAGTCGGCCACGGTCCAGGGTGAGGGCAGGTCACTGGGAAACACGTAGTTGGTGTAGTCGCCGCGCACCGAGTCGGGCAGCCAGGCGACCACCGAATCACGCAATGCGTGGGACTGCGCGATGGCATATAACAGGTTCGCCTGTGACGGGTACTGAAGCAGCACCGGGTCGAACAGCGGGCGATACAACAGGCAGGGGCCGGCGTCGGCATTTTGCGGGCCGATGACGTACATGTTGCTCACCACGTCCTGGCCGTTGGACTGCCGGCGCTTGGGCACGAAAGCCAGATGCCTCATGACAATGGCTTGGCCGTCGACAAAACGGTCACTGCTTTCGGCTTGCATCACGGCTGCCACATAGCGGTAGCCGCGTTCGTCGATCCCGGCCTCTTTGCGCACCTTGCACTGCAACGCCAGCAACGGCAGCTGGATACGCAGGTGTTGGGTGTACAGGGTTCTGCGCCGCAACGACTCGTCCGGGTCGTCGATCAACTTGCTGCGAATGAGCGCCGGGTAAGTGGTGCCGATATCGACGTGCGTGATGAGCGTTTTCACGTAGTCCACAGTCAGCCACGCGGGCAAGCCCTTGCGCGCCTGCAACTGCAGGGTCTGGTTGCCGACAGGCAGCGCGATCAGGTTTTGCAGGGCCAGGTCGGCCAGGCTGAAGGTGCTGCTTTCGACCTGCCCCGGCAACGGGAACGTGCCCCAGACAACCTGTTTTTGCACCGTGATGGTCAGGGTATCCAACGCCAGCTCTGCGGCGTCGGGATGGTCCTTGATGATCTGCGTCTTGAGCCTGTCCTGGGCGTACTGCCGGATCGAGGGGATATCGTCCTGGTAGGTTTTGCCCGCGTTGCGGCTGTTCAGTGCGGCAAGGTCCTTTAGGTGCCGTGCATAAAACGCCCGGTCCGCGGTAGACGCTTGGTCGAGCCACTCCGGCAATGCTTGCTGATACCACACAAGATCAGGACCCTTGGGGGTCACCAGTCCGGCCTGCTCCGCCAATGTGCTCAAGGGCGTATCGCTCGGCGCGGTGGGCATGCCAGGGGTGAGGCGGGTGAGGGCGTCGATTTGCAGCGTGACCAGGGTGCAGGCCAGGTTCTGGAAAAAATTCCCGGCCGGTTCGTACAGGCGCCATTGCATGCGTTCATAGGGCGGTGGTCGGTACAACAAGGTCGTCAGGTACTCACCCAACTGTTCCTGGGTGGTGAACTTTTTATAGCCGTCGAACGAGTGGCTGAGGATGACGGTTTTGCCTTTGGACTGCCCGAGCAGCACGGCGATAAATATCTGGTGGGTGTGGCTGACCTTGCCGTCGCTGAGCAGATCAACGTCAACCAGGCACGCCTGGCGCTGGAGTGTGTCGCCGCTCTGGCGATCTGCCAGGTCGGGCGAGTGATACAGGCTGCGGGCCAACTTACAGTCGTCCTCGGTCCAGCCGTCCACCTCTTGCACGTTCCACGCGTTGCGCAGGGTATTGGCCAGTTCGTGCCATTGCGGGCCGCCACCTTTGCTGCTGTTCCAGAAATCCACCACCTGTTCCTTGAATGCCTGGAACAGCACTGGCGCCAGGATATTGATGGTGTTGGCGATTTGCACAATACGCACCGGCAGGTGAACCGCAGGCTCAGCCAAGGGGAGCTGGGTGAGAAAGTGTTCGCCCTCTATGCACAAGGTCGGCACTTTCAGGATGGCCTGCCTGGCCAAGAGGGTGCTGAGGGTCCAATAGCGTGCGGGGTTTGACGTGATCGTGTTGTCGACGAGCTCCCAGGTCGGCCTGCCCATCATTGTGGTATGAGGGTCGATATGCAGGTCGGGATACTGTTCGTTTAAGGCTTCGCGCAGCAGTTCGCAGGCAGCCTCGGTTATTGACGGGCCGACGCACAGTTGGGTGATCAGTTTAAGCGTGAGCGCTTCGGATGTTGCATCCTGCGGGGTAGAGCTTGGAGTAGTCATGGTGCATCCCTGTCTTGCCGATGGATGGGAACAACCCGAGGCATACGCTCGGGGTTCCCATGCTAGAAACCGGCAAGTCAGGAAGGGGGGTACTTATCTAGGACGTGGTTCCGTACCCAGGTCCAGCTCCACCAGACGGCGGATTTCGTCAGTGGCAAGGCCTGCTCCGATCAAGGCGTGGAGTTTGCCGAACGCCGCTTCGCGGGTCATGCCGCCACCGGACAGCACGCCCACGCCGCGCAAACGGCTGCCGGCTTCGTACACATCCAGTTCGACGCCGCCTTCATGGCATTGGGTGATCGCCACCACCACCACCCCGTTATCGCGCGCGCGCTGCAAGCCTTCGAGAAACGCCGGGTTGTCGCTGGGGCCCGTGCCACTGCCAAAACATTCGAGGATCAGCGCCTGGATGCCGCTGTCGATCAACGCGTCCAGTTGCCCGGCTGCGATGCCCGGCACCAGCGGCAATACGCCGACGTTGGCCAGCGCTTTGGGCTGGCGGTAATCCAGGGCGGCAGGCAGTGTCCCGGCCTTGGCCATGTCGGCGTTGCGTTGCAATGCGGCGAACGGATGGCGGCCAAAGCTGCGAATTTTCGCGCAACGGGTCGGCGCCATCAGCGCGCCGTGGAAGAACAACTGCACGCCCGGTGCCAGGCCTTCGCCCAACGCCGCCAGGGCGCCGCTGACGTTTTCCCAGGCATCGCTGTCGGGCACGCCGGCAGGCAACATCGAACCGGTAAACAGCACCGGCGCCTGCAGGCCCAGCAGTTGGAAGCTCATCGCCGCCGCGCTGTAGGCCAGGGTGTCGGTGCCGTGCAGGATCAGCACGGCATCGCAGCCTTCATCCACCGCCTCGATCACCGCGACGCGCAGGCGCTGCCAGTAGGCCGGGGTCATGTTGGCGCTGTCGATCAGCGGCGCCATTTCCCGGAAACGCCAAGCGGGGACTGGCTGGTTGGCAAGCTGTTCGCGCATGCGCGCTTCGAAACCTGAAGCGGGCGCCAGGCCGTTGGCGCTGGCCTGCATGCCGATAGTGCCGCCGGTGTAGAGCACCATTACGTTATTAGCGGGTTGCATAAAATCTCCTGAACGAAAAACGCCGCCGGGCCCAGAGCATGCCCAAGGCCGGGCGGCGTGTCATCTATCTAGGCTGCCTACGCTTAGCGTTGCGCTTGAGCGTTCAGATCAGCCGTGGCTTGAGCGGTTGGCTCAGGCTTCACTGGGTTCGCAGGCCAAGCCTTGCGATCCAGGTCCAGGTCAGGGAACTGGCTGGAGTCGAACACCGGCGTCTTGATGCCCGCTGCGCGCTGGTTGTCGTAGTCGTTCAGGATGCGCATGGCTATCTTGAACAGGAACGCCAGGGCGAACAGGTTGACGAACGCGAGCAGGGTCATGGTGATGTCGGCGAAGGCGAACACGGTGCCGAGGTTCTCGATGGAACCCCAGAAAATCAGCACCAGCACCAGCGCGCGGTAGCCCATCAGCACCTTGCGGTTGTCGCCCACGATGAAGCGCAGGTTGCTCTCGCCGAGGTAGTAGTTGTACATGATCGAGGTGAACACGAACAACGCCAGGGCCACCGAGATGAACATCCGGCCCCAGTCGCCGACTACCGCCGCCAGGGAGTTCTGGGTCAGGGCAATGCCGTCGCCTTCAAAGCCTGGGGTGTAGAAACCGGAGAGCAGGATCAGCAACGCGGTGCAGGTGCAGATCACGAAGGTGTCGAGGAACACGCTGAACGCCTGAACCACGCCTTGGGCGATCGGGTGTTCTACCGAGGCCACTGCCGCCACGTTAGGCGCACTGCCCAAACCGGCTTCGTTGGCGAACACGCCGCGCTTCACACCCATGATGATCGCGCTGCCCACCAGGCCACCGAAGGCTTGGTCGAGGCCGAAGGCGCTCTTGACGATGGTCGCGAGCATGGCCGGCACGTGGTCGAATTGCAGCACGATCACGTAGAGGGTCACGGCGATGTAGACCAGCGTCTTGACCGGCACCAGCAGGTCGGCAATCGAGGCGATCCGCTTGATCCCGCCGATAAATACCAGGCCCAGCAATACCGCCAGCGCCAGGCCGGTGTAGGTGGTGTCCAGGCCGAACGCGTTGTTCAGCGAGTGGGTCACAGCGTGGGCTTGCAGGCCGTTGAAGGCGAAACCGAAGGTCACCAGCAACAGGAACGCCATGACCATACCCAGCCAGCGCTTCTGCAGGCCGTGCTGAATGTAGTAGGCCGGGCCGCCGCGGTAGGTGCCTTCAGCGTCGGTGCGCTTGTACAGCTGGCCGAGGGAGCACTCGATAAAGCTCGAAGACATGCCCACCAACGCGGTGACCCACATCCAGAACACGGCACCGGGGCCACCCAGGGTCACAGCAATGCCGACACCGGCGATGTTACCGGCACCCACGCGGCCGGCCAGGCTGAGCATCAGCGCCTGGAACGAGCTGAGCTGGCCGGAGCTGCTCTTCAGGCTGTCTTTAAACACCGAGAACATGTGGAAAAAGTGACGCAGTTGAACGAAACGCGAGCGGATCGTGAAATAACCGCCGAGCCCGACAATGAGCACGATCAGTACTTTCCCTGAGAGGAAGTCGTTGATGACTTCGAGCATGGAGTGTTCCTCGCTGATTTTTCTAATGGCAAACGCAGGACGGTCCGACGCATCGTCTAGCACCAGGCAGTGCACGACGCTTCGACCCCAATCCTTTTGCGGGTGTTGTTATTCATGCGCTTTCGCGTTGTATCCGGGCCTCGTTACCGACGGCCGCAGACGCGAAGAGGGGCGGCACTATACCTAGGCGAGCGTGATCCGTCTGCACGGGGCGATTAAAGGTTTCAGCCAAGCTGTTGCAGGCAAGGAGGGTTTGTGGGGCGATATTGGAGTTTTTATGGGCTTCATTTCACAACCTTGAGGCAAAAAAAAGGGCCTGAAGAACGAGCCTTCAGGCCCTCAAAAGGTGAGAGGTGTCTAGTCCCTCAACCTGGTGAGCGGTGCAACAAACGTTAGGCCTTCAGCGGGACCAAACGTGGGGCAATCATGTTTTCGGGGCGCAGGATGTCGTCGAGCATGGCGTCGTCGAGCAAGCCTTCTTCGCGCACCAGTTCCAGCACGCCGCGGCCGCTTTCAAGGGCGATACGCGCAATGCGGGTGGCGTTTTCATAGCCGATGTACGGGTTCAGCGCGGTCACCAGGCCGATGGAATGCTCCACCAGTTCGCGGCAACGTGCTTCGTTGGCGGTGATGCCGACAATGCAATGCTCGCGCAGCATGTCCATGGCGCGTTGCAGCAGGCGGATCGAGTCGAAGATCTTGAACGCGATCAGCGGCTCCATCACGTTCAGCTGCAGTTGGCCGCCTTCGGCTGCCATGGTCAGGGCCAAATCGTTGCCGATAACCTGGAATGCAACCTGGTTCACGGCTTCCGGGATCACCGGGTTGACCTTGCCGGGCATGATCGAGCTGCCTGGCTGGCGTGCCGGCAGGTTGATCTCGTTGATGCCGGTGCGTGGGCCGCTGGACAGCAGGCGCAGGTCGTTGCAGATCTTCGACAGCTTCACCGCGGTACGCTTGAGCATGCCGGAGAACAGCACGAAGGCGCCCATGTCGGAAGTCGCTTCGATCAGGTCAGCTGCCGGCACCAGCGGCTGACCGCTGATCAGCGCCAGGCGCTGTACGGCCAGGGCCTGGTAGCGCGGGTCGGCGTTGATGCCGGTGCCGATGGCGGTGCCGCCCAGGTTCACTTCGGTCAGCAGCTCTGGCGCCAGGGTTTTCAGGCGGGCCAGGTCTTCACCGAGGGTGGTGGCGAAAGCGCGGAATTCCTGGCCGAGGGTCATCGGCACAGCGTCTTGCAATTGGGTGCGGCCCATTTTCAGCACGTGGCTGAATTCGACGCCTTTGGCGGCGAACGCCTGAATCAGGCTGTCTAGGCTGGCCAGCAGCGCGTCATGGCCCAGCAGCAGACCCAGGCGGATCGCGGTTGGGTAGGCGTCGTTGGTCGACTGCGCCATGTTCACGTCGTTGTTAGGGTGCAGGTACTGATACTCGCCCTTGTTGTGGCCCATGGCCTCCAACGCGATGTTGGCGATGACTTCGTTGGCATTCATGTTGGTTGAAGTGCCGGCGCCGCCTTGAATCATGTCCACCACGAACTCTTCGTGGAAATCGCCGCGGATCAGGCGGGCACAGGCTTCGCTGATGGCAGCGTGCTTGGCTTCGCTGAGCTGGCCCAACTCGCGGTTGGCGTCAGCGGCCGCTTGCTTGACCATTGCCAGGCCGACCACCAATTTCGGGTAATGCGAAATCGGAACGCCCGAGAGGCGGAAGTTATTCACCGCTCGCAGGGTCTGGATGCCGTAATACGCTTGAGCAGGTACTTCGAGTACGCCAAGCAGGTCTTTTTCTGTGCGGAATGATGCAGCGGAGGACATGACGGAAATCATCTCGATATGGACCCGGAACTGGCCGGAACGCTGCGAATGCTAGGCTTGTGGGAGTTTTTGGGCCAATGCTGTTAAACACTGGCCTATGCACAAACGGCATAATGTAGGTGTGACCCGGTTATCATGGCGGGCGTGTGTGCCAAAATGGTGCGTACCCGTGGGAGGAAGTGATGAACCTAGAGAGCAAATGGCTGGAAGACTTCAGCGCCTTGGCGGCAACTCGCAGTTTTTCCCAGGCGGCGGAGCGACGCTTTGTCACCCAGCCGGCGTTCAGTCGTCGTATCCGCAGCCTGGAAGCCGCGCTCGGCCTGACGCTGGTCAATCGCTCGCGCACGCCGGTTGAGTTGACGGCGGCGGGGCAGTTGTTCCTGGTGACTGCGCGCACGGTGGTCGAGCAGCTCGGTGAAGTCTTGCGCCATTTGCATCACCTGGAAGGCGGGCAGGGCGAAGTCATGCAAGTGGCGGCGGCGCACTCGCTGGCATTGGGCTTCTTCCCACGCTGGATCGCGCAACTGCGCAATGAGGGCCTGAACATCGCCACGCGGCTGGTTGCCACCAACGTGGGTGACGCCGTGCACGCTTTGCGCGAAGGCGGTTGCGATCTGATGCTGGCGTTCTACGACCCGGACGCGGCGATGCAGATGGACCCGGAGATCTTCCCGTCGCTGCACCTGGGCAATACCGAAATGCTCCCGGTGTGCGCAGCCGATGCCGAAGGCAAGCCGCTGTTTGGCCTGGAGGGTGAGGGCAGCGTGCCGTTGCTGGCCTACAGCGCCGGTGCATTTCTCGGGCGCTCGGTGAACCTGCTGCTGCGTCAGCGCGCCCTGCGTTTCACCACCATTTATGAAACAGCCATGGCCGACAGCCTCAAGAGCATGGCCCTGGAAGGCCTGGGCATTGCCTGGGTGCCGCATTTGAGCGTGCGGGCGGAGTTGGCGCGGGGTGAGCTGGTGGTGTGCGGCGGCCCGCAGTGGCATGTGCCGCTGGAGATTCGCCTGTACCGCTGCGCCCTGGTGCGCAAGGCCAACGTACGGTTGTTGTGGCGCAAGTTGGAAGGTGGGGCGGCGCAGAGCCCGCCAGTGGAGCGCGGTTAGTGTGGGAGCTGGCTTGTCGGATCGCCGCACCGCTGCGATGCAGACGCCTCGGTACATCAGGCATATTCAGGCGATGCTATCGCAGGCAAGCCAGCTCCCACATTGATCCAGTTTGCATGGTTTATCGATAGTGTTTTCGCTGACCTGAAAGTCAATAAAACCGCTGGTTTGCGCCACTGGACAGATGGTCATTCCAGGGGCTGTTTATCTGGATTATTACGGTATACTGCGCGGCCTTCGGCCGGTCCAAACCGGCCAAATTTCGTACAACAAGCCACGCCGGATTTCCCGCGTGGCTTGTTGTTTTTTGACGCGCCTGCGGGCGCCCAGAGAGAAGAGGCACGACGATGAGTGCATTGGTTGGCGTGATCATGGGCTCCAAGTCCGATTGGTCCACCCTTAGCCACACCGCCGATATGCTGGAAAAACTCGGCATTCCCTACGAAGTGAAAGTGGTCTCCGCCCACCGCACTCCGGATTTGCTGTTCCAGTATGCCGATGAAGCAGAATCCCGTGGCATCGAGGTGATCATCGCCGGTGCCGGCGGTGCGGCGCACCTGCCAGGCATGTGTGCAGCCAAGACTCACCTGCCAGTGCTTGGCGTACCGGTGCAGTCGTCGATGCTCTCGGGCGTGGATTCGCTGTTGTCCATCGTGCAGATGCCGGCCGGTATTCCGGTGGCTACCCTGGCGATTGGCAAGGCCGGCGCGATCAACGCTGCCTTGCTGTCCGCCAGCATCCTGGGCGCCAAGCACCCGCAGTTTCACGCGGTGCTGAAAAAATTCCGTGCTGAGCAGACAGACAGCGTGCTGGACAATCCAGACCCACGTATCGCCTGAGGTTGTTGATTGATGAAAATCGGTGTAATCGGTGGCGGCCAGCTGGGCCGCATGCTGGCCCTGGCGGGAACCCCGCTGGGGATGAACTTCGCTTTCCTGGACCCGGCGCCGGACGCTTGCGCGGCAGCCCTGGGTGAGCATCTGCGCGCTGACTACAGCGACCCGGATCATCTGCGCCAACTGGCCGATGAAGTCGACCTGGTGACCTTCGAATTCGAAAGCGTCCCGGCCGAAACCGTGGCCTTCCTGTCGCAGTTCGTGCCGGTGTACCCGAGCGCCGAAGCCTTGCGCATCGCTCGCGACCGCTGGTTCGAAAAGAGCATGTTCAAGGACCTGGGCATTCCGACGCCGGCTTTCGCCGACATCCAGTCCCAGGCGGATCTGGACGCTGCCGTTGCCAGCATCGGCCTGCCGGCTGTGCTGAAAACCCGCACCCTGGGTTACGACGGCAAGGGCCAGAAAGTCCTGCGCACCGCTGCTGACGTAGTCGGCACCTTCGCCGAGCTGGGCAGCGTCGCCTGCTTGCTGGAAGGCTTCGTGCCGTTCACCGGTGAAGTGTCGTTGATTGCCGTGCGTGCCCGCGATGGCGAAACCCGCTTCTACCCGTTGGTGCACAACACCCACGACAGCGGCATTCTCAAGCTGTCCGTGGCCAGCACCGACCACCCGCTGCAGGCCCTGGCCGAAGACTATTCCAGCCGCGTGCTCAAGCAGCTGGATTACGTCGGCGTGATGGCGTTCGAGTTCTTTGAAGTCGACGGTGGCCTCAAGGCCAACGAAATCGCGCCGCGTGTGCACAACTCCGGGCACTGGACCACCGAAGGCGCCGAGTGCAGCCAGTTCGAAAACCACCTGCGGGCGGTGGCGGGCTTGCCGTTGGGCTCCACGGCCAAGGTCGGCGAGAGCGCCATGCTTAACTTCATCGGTGTGGTGCCGCCGGTTGAGCGCGTGATCGCGATTGATGATTGCCACCTGCATCACTACGGCAAGGCCTTCAAGGCCGGGCGCAAGGTGGGTCACGCCAACCTGCGCTGCAAAGACCGTGCGACGCTGCAAGCGCAGATCCTCAAGGTCGAAGCGCTGATCGCCGAGCAATAACCCTGGAGTCGGCGGGAACCATCTGTTGCCGCCGTCTCTCTGATTGCAGGATGGCAAAGCCTGACTAGGCTTTGTCATGACTCACATTCAATCAGAGGGAAATGCCATGGGTATCATCGGAACCATTTTTATCGGCTTGATCGTCGGCCTGCTGGCGCGTTTCCTCAAGCCTGGCGACGACAGCATGGGCTGGATCATGACCATCCTGCTGGGTATCGCAGGTTCCCTGGTCGCCACCTACGGTGGTCAGGCCCTGGGCATCTACCAGGCGGGTCAGGGCGCGGGCTTTATCGGTGCGCTGATCGGCGCCATCGTGCTGTTGGTGATCTACGGCCTGCTGCGTAAAAAGTAATTAAGCGACAAAGCCCTCTGCGCTGCGCAGGCGCAGAGGGCTAGAATGCTCGCCACCTGTACTTGCCGAGCCTCACCATGCGCCGTCTTCTGTTGACTCTCCTCTTGCTGGGCTCTGGCCTGGCGCACGCCGGCGAACTGCCGGAAACCGACTGGCTCGACCTGATGCCGCTGTCGGACCAGAAAGCCCTCGAAGCCATGCCCGAGATCGACCACAACTCCCCCGAAGCCCAAGGCACGTTCACCGACAAAGGTGGCCTGAAGCAAAGCAAAGGCTTGCCGGCGGTGATGTATTCGACCAAGACCGTGGCCGCGATGAACGGCAAGAACATCCGCATCGGCGGTTACCCGGTGCCGCTGGAAACCGACGCCAAGGGCCGCAGTACGCTGTTCTTCCTGGTGCCGTACCCAGGCGCTTGCATCCACGTGCCGCCACCGCCGCCGAACCAGTTGGTGCTGGTACGTTATCCCAAGGGGCTGAAGCTGGACGATATCTACACGCCGCTGTGGGTCACGGGCACTTTGAAGGTGGAGAAGGTTAATAACGATTTGGCGGATGCGGCGTACGCGCTGGATGCGGGGAAAGTGCGGGTGGTAAAAGAGTCCGATCTGTAAGACATAACACTAATCAATGTGGGAGCTGGCTTGCCTGCGATGCAGGCGCCTCGGTATTACTGACACACTGCGGTGATGCTATCGCAGGCAAGCCAGCTCCCACAGTTTGATCGGCGTCTACAAAGGTATGCCGCTGATGCTCACGCCAAGCGTATGGCTTTCGCCCGGCGCCAAGCTCACCACATCATCCAGCACATTCGCCGTCTCGATACACAGCATGCCCTGCCAGCCATCATCGGCCATGTCGTCGAGCGCCTTGGCGCGTTCGGTCCACGGGTTCCAGATCACCGTGGAATTCGAGCCTTGGCTGGTGAGCTGGAGGCGGCGCTGCCAGTCTTTGTCGACAATGCTCAGCTGCGACGGCGTATCCAGGTAAATACGGTCGGTCTCGGCAGTAAAATGCAGCAGCCCGGCTTGCTGCTTGCTGTTCCAGCCATCGGCCGTGTCGACGTACGCCAGCCCGTCCAGGCCTTCGACCTGCACGTTGCGCACATCGCTCACGGCGAAATAAGTGTGCAGCGCCTGGCTCAGGGTCACGGTATGGTCGCCACGGTTATGGCTGGTCAGGCGGATATGCAGTTGATCGTCCAACAGCAGGCTCAGCTTCAGGTCGACCTGATGCGGCCAGCCGGGAAAACCGCCCGCCGGCACTGGCAGTACCAGGTCGACGCGCAATGCATCGCCTTCAAGTTCGGTCCCGGCCAGTTCCCACAGTGCGGTGCGCACAAAACCATGGGCACCGGCAGGCTGATCGCTCTGGCGCATGGCCTTGACGCTCTGCGGGTTGCGGTCGAACACGCCAAACCACGGCCAGCACACCGGCACGCCGGTCCGAATGCCTTTGCCCTGTTTGAATAAGGCCTCAGGGTTCTGCCAGATCACCGGCTGCTCGCCCTGGCGCTGGTAACTGAAAATGTGCGCGCCCTGTTGGGCCACCAGCACTTGCGCGCCGTTGTGGCGGAAGCGCCAGCAGTCCAGCTCGTCGATTTTCATGCTTTCAACGTGGGGCGTAGGCATAGCAGTGCTCTCAAATGGCAGGCAATGGGGCAATTGACCGTCAAAACCCGGCGATGTTTAACGCGCGCGCGACGGAACCGAGCGCGTACGGCCGCTGCCATCGATGGCCACGAACACAAATACTGCCTCGGTTACCTTGCGCCATTCGCTGGACAGCGGGTCGTCGCTCCACACTTCGACCATCATCTGAATCGAGCTGCGGCCGATTTCCAGGGCCTGGGTGTAGAAGGACAGCTGTGCGCCGACCGCGACCGGCACCAGGAACGCCATGCGATCGATGGCCACGGTGGCGACACGCCCACCCGCGACTTTGCTCGCCATGGCCGTGCCGGCCAGGTCCATCTGCGCGACCAGCCAGCCGCCGAAAATATCGCCAAAACCGTTGGTTTCGCGCGGGAGTGCGGTAATTTGCAGGGCGAGATCGCCTTGCGGGATAGGATCTTCTTGTTCGAGTTCGATCATGCCGAGGGTGCCTCTGACCCGTGACGCTTCATGGGTATTTCAAGTGGATAGCCGTCTTCTGGAAAAACGTTTCAGCACCAACATACACCGCTCGATGCGTTTCTCGTAAGGCGAACTAAAGGGAAACTCTGCCAAATCGGCTGGATGGCACCCAACGACGGTTTGGCACAGCAGCCCCTCAAGACAGCGGGTTTGGCGCTTGCACGGGCCGAGTATATCGAGACGCTTGCGCCGCGACGACCTCCCGGCGCTCATTTGTTCGGCAAATCACGGCTGTAATGCGGCTTTTTCCTGCAACTGTGCTTCTGATGGCTAATAAAGGGAAAAAACGGGGAATAACGCGCGCCTGCAAAGTGTTATTCGGTGGACGCTGTGCTTTTTCAAGCGATTTGCTATCTTGCCAGACCCGCCGCAAGTCCCGGGCTTGCCGTCATTACTATAAGAGAAGCCTTGCCATGTCCTCCGTGCCCGCAAGCAGTGCACAACCATCGCGCCCGCTGACCCGCAACGACTACAAAACCCTGTCGCTGTCTGCCTTGGGCGGGGCGCTGGAGTTCTACGACTTCATCATCTTCGTGTTTTTCGCCACCGTGGTCGGGAAACTGTTCTTCCCCGTCGACATGCCGGAATGGCTGCGCATGATGCAGACCTTCGGCATCTTCGCCGCCGGCTACCTGGCACGCCCGCTGGGCGGCATCATCATGGCGCACTTCGGTGACCTGCTGGGCCGCAAGAAGATGTTCACCTTGAGCATCTTCATGATGGCCGTGCCGACCTTGATCATGGGCTTGCTGCCGACTTACGCGCAGATCGGCCTGTGGGCGCCGCTCCTGCTGCTGTTGATGCGCGTAATTCAGGGCGCGGCGATCGGCGGCGAAGTACCGGGCGCCTGGGTGTTCGTCTCCGAACACGTGCCGCCGCGCCACATCGGCTACGCCTGCGGCACCCTGACCAGCGGCCTCACCGCCGGCATCCTGCTCGGCTCGCTGGTGGCCACCGCCATCAACACCCTTTACAGCCCGGAGCAGGTGTCGGATTACGCCTGGCGAATCCCGTTCCTGCTGGGCGGCGTGTTCGGTCTGCTCTCGGTGTACCTGCGCCGCTGGCTGCATGAAACGCCGATCTTCGCCGAAATGCAGCAGCGCAAAACCTTGGCCGCCGAGCTGCCATTGCGCGCGGTATTGCGCGACCACCGTGGCGCCATCGTGCTGTCGATGCTGCTGACTTGGCTGCTGTCGGCCGGTGTAGTGGTGGTCATCCTGATGACCCCGACCGTGCTGCAAACCGTCTACCACTTCAGCCCGACCGTGGCGCTGCAGGCCAACAGCCTGGCGATTGTCACGCTGAGCCTGGGCTGCATCGCCTCCGGCGCCTTGGCCGACCGTTTTGGCGCAGGCCGCGTGTTGGTCATCGGTTGCTTGCTGCTGTTGGCGACGTCGTGGACGCTGTATCACAGCCTGCTTGATCACCCGAACTGGCTCTTTCCGCTGTACACCCTGACTGGTCTGTTTGTGGGTGTGATCGGTGTGGTGCCGTACGTGATGGTGAAGGCTTTCCCGCCGGTGGTGCGTTTCAGCGGGTTGTCGTTCTCGTATAACGTCGCCTATGCCGTGTTTGGTGGTTTGACGCCGCTGGCGGTGTCGCTGCTGATGAAGGAAAGCCCGATGGGCCCTGCTTACTACGTCGCTGTGCTGTGCGTAATGGGGACGTTGGTGGGTGGGTACCTGTGGAAGCGCGGTCGCTAAGAGATTGTTCCCACGCTCTGCGTGGGAACGCCGCCTGGGACGCTCCGCGTCCCTGCGCTCAGTCCTACACGACGATGTGGGAATGGTCATAGATTACAGAGTATTTCTGAAACACCGCTTCAAGCGCCTCAACTTCCTCGCAAGCCCCGTATTTATTGATCTTTCCCCTTCCTGTCAGGTTTTTCACAAATACTGGCCTTTCATCTAATTGTCATATTCCAGACATAGAGTGTTCACACGGCCTACCGATACTTGGCCCCGATCCAACTATCCCTATCTGCTAGGAGCAAGGCATGAAACTGAAACGTTTGATGGCGGCAATGACTTTTGTCGCTGCTGGCGTTGCCACCGCTAACGCGGTAGCCGCTGGTGTTGACCCGGCAATTCCGGCTTACGCCAAGACCACCGGTGTATCGGGCAACCTGTCCAGCGTTGGTTCCGACACCCTGGCTAACCTGATGACCCTGTGGGCTGAGTCCTATAAAAAGGAATACCCGAACGTCAACATCCAGATTCAGGCTGCCGGCTCCGCCACTGCACCGCCTGCGCTGACTGAAGGCACCTCCAACCTGGGCCCGATGAGCCGCAAAATGAAGGACACCGAACTGGCGGCCTTCGAGCAGAAGTACGGCTACAAGCCAACCGCAATCCCGGTTGCCGTGGATGCCCTGGCGGTGTTCGTGCACAAGGACAACCCGATCCAGCACCTGACCATGGAACAAGTCGACGCGATCTTCTCCTCTACTCGCCTGTGCGGTGCTAAAGCCGACGTTAAAACCTGGGGCGACCTGGGTGTGACCGGCGACCTGGCCAACAAGCCGGTGCAACTGTTCGGTCGTAACTCGGTATCCGGCACCTACGGCTACTTCAAAGAAGAAGCCCTGTGCAAAGGCGACTACAAACCAAACGTGAACGAACAACCTGGCTCGGCTTCGGTCGTGCAGTCGATCAGCTCTTCGCTGAACGGCATCGGTTACTCGGGCATCGGCTACAAAACCGCCAGCGTGAAGACCGTGGCCCTGGCCAAGAAAGGCAGCACTGACTTCATCGAAGACAGCGAAGAAAACGCCCTGAACGGCAAATACCCGCTGTCGCGCTTCCTCTACGTGTACGTCAACAAGGCCCCGAACAAGCCTCTGGCTCCGCTGGAAGCTGAGTTCGTGAAGCTGGTTCTGTCCAAACAGGGCCAGGAAGTGGTCGTCAAAGACGGCTACATCCCACTGCCAGCCAAAGTCGCCGCCAAGGCCCTGGCTGACCTGGGTCTGAAAGAAGGCAACTAAGCCTGCGATACCCGGTGCAGACGTTGTTTTTTGTGGGAGCGGGCTTGCCCGCGATGCTGGCGACACGGTTTAGAGTTGAAACTGTATTGATGCCATCGCGGGCAAGCCCGCTCCCACACTAACCCTCTACACCCCTAATTTTTTAATCCGCTGCCAGCCCTGCTCCGCGGCGGATTTCTTGCGTCACTGCATTGTCATCTTTCTGTCATACAGGATCGCTAGGGTGTGCGCATGAATGATCTGGCCAATTCCACCATGACGACGACTTCTCCCCCCAAGCGCATTGATTTCAATACGCCTGAGCTGCAACGCAAGCGCCGCATCCGCGCGCTCAAAGATCGCCTGACCCGTTGGTACGTGCTGGTCGGCGGCCTCGCCGTCCTCGGCGCCATCACCCTGATTTTCTTCTTTCTTGCCTACGTCGTCGCGCCGTTGTTCCAAGGTGCCTCGCTGACCAAGGAAGACGCGCTGACGCCCGCCTGGATCCAGGATGCCGGCAAGCCGTTGATGATCTCCCTCGAAGAACAGAACCAGGTTGCCATGCGGGTTTCCGACAAGGGCCAGGCGCTGTTCTTCAATGTGGACACCGGTGCCGAGCTCAAGCGTGTCGACTTGCCGCTGCCGGCCGGTGCCAGCGTTGCCTCCATCGGTGAAGACCAACCGGGCAGCCCGCTGGTGGTGCTCGGTCTGTCGAATGGCCAGTCCCTGGTGTTCCGCCACACCTATAAGGTGTCCTACCCGGACGGCAAGAAAACCATTACGCCGGCAATTGAATACCCTTACGGCGAAACGCCCATCGTGCTCGATGACGCCGGCCGCCCACTGGAACACGTCGCCCTCAACGCCACCGACTCCTCGCTGGTGGTGGCAGGCTCCGCCGGTTCGCACCTGAACGTGCTGGCCCTGAGCCGCGAAGAAAACATGATGACTGGCGAAGTCACCAGCGAGCAGAAGCGCATCGAGCTGCCGCAAATGACTGAGCCGGTGAAGGCGATCTTCATCGACCCACGCCAGCAGTGGCTGTATGTGATCAACGGTCGCGCCCTCGCCGATGTGTTCAGCCTGCGCGACAACAGCCTTAACGGTCGCTACAAACTGCTTGAAGACGGCAACGCCGAAATCACCGCCAGCACTCAGCTGGTGGGCGGTATCTCGTTGATCGTCGGCAACTCCAAGGGCGGCCTGGCCCAGTGGTTCATGGCCCGTGACCCGGACGGCGAGCAGCGTCTGAAACAGATCCGCACCTTCCAGATGGGCACCACGCCGATCGTGGAAATCACTGCTGAAGAGCGTCGCAAAGGCTTTACCGCGCTCGACGCTTCCGGCAAGTTCGGCGTGTTCCACAGCACCGCCCACCGCACGCTGTTGGTGGACCCGGTGGTTGATGGCACGGGCATTTTCGGCATGTCGCCGCGCGCCAACCGCGTGATCGTCGAAGCTGGCGGCAAGCTGCAACCGCTGCTGCTCGATAACCCGCACCCGGAAGTTTCGTGGAGCGCGTTGTGGAGCAAGGTCTGGTACGAAAACTACGACGAGCCTAAATACGTCTGGCAATCGACCGCCGCCAACACCGACTTCGAGCCCAAGATGAGCCTGGCGCCGCTGACCTTCGGTACATTGAAGGCTGCGTTCTACGCCATGCTGCTGGCCGCACCGCTGGCGGTTGCCGCCGCGATCTACACCGCTTACTTCATGGCCCCGAGCCTGCGCCGCAAGGTCAAGCCGGTGATCGAGTTGATGGAAGCGATGCCGACGGTGATCCTCGGTTTCTTCGCCGGCCTGTTCCTGGCGCCGTATGTAGAAGGGCATTTGCCGGGGATTTTCAGCCTGCTGATGCTGCTGCCGATTGGCATCCTGGTGGCCGGTTTTGTCTTCAGCCGCCTGCCTGAGTCGATCCGCCTGCGCGTTCCCGATGGTTGGGAAAGCGCGATCCTGATCCCGGTGATCCTGTTTGTGGGCTGGCTCTCGCTGTACATGAGCCCGTACCTGGAAACCTGGTTCTTCGGCGGCGACATGCGCATGTGGATCTCCCACGACCTGGGCATCACCTACGACCAGCGCAACGCTCTGGTAGTCGGTTTGGCCATGGGCTTTGCGGTGATCCCGAACATCTACTCCATCGCCGAAGACGCCGTGTTCAGCGTGCCGCGCGGCCTGACCCTGGGTTCCCTGGCCCTGGGCGCCACGCCGTGGCAGACCATGACCCGCGTGGTGATCCTGACCGCCAGCCCGGGGATTTTCTCGGCGCTGATGATCGGCATGGGCCGTGCGGTCGGCGAAACCATGATCGTGTTGATGGCCACCGGTAACACCCCGGTGATGGAGATGAACCTGTTCGAAGGCCTGCGCACCCTGGCAGCCAACGTCGCGGTGGAAATGCCCGAGTCGGAAGTCGGCGGCAGCCACTACCGCGTGCTGTTCCTCTCGGCGCTGGTGCTGCTGCTGTTCACCTTCATCATGAACACCCTCGCCGAGCTGATTCGTCAGCGTCTGCGCAAGAAATACTCGTCGCTTTAAGAAAGGTAGAAGTCTGTGAAACAGAACTCCCTGAATGGATGGTTCAAGAGCGGCGCCCCCGGCGTCTGGATCAGCGGTGGCGCGGTGTCCATCGCGGTCATCATGACCATTGGTTTGCTGGCCGTGATTGCCGTGCGTGGTCTGGGCCACTTCTGGCCGGCCGACCTGATCCAGGCCAACTACAACGTGCCGGGCCAGGAAAACCATATCGTCATCGGCGAAGTGGTGCAGAAGGAAGAAGTACCGCGCGAGCGCCTGAAAAGCGCCGGCTTGCCGGTGCCCGACCAGGGCCCGGAATTCATGACCCGCGAGCTGATCAAGGTCGGCAACCGCGACCTGAACGGCAACGACTTCACCTGGATCGTCGGCGAGTGGCTCAAGGACCAGACCAAGCCTGCGAACCTGATGGCCATCGAGCGGCGTGAGTGGGGCAATTTCTACGGCACCCTGGTCAACGTCAAACAGGACGGCAAGGTCATCGCCGAAGGCGAGGCCGCGTGGCCGGAGCTGCAAGCCCGCGTCGACCGCGTGAACAAGCTGGCTGCCCAGCTCAAGAGCCTGGAAAAAACCGACATCGGCGCGATCAACGCCGGCCTCGAACGCATCCGCCTGCACGGTCGCAAGTTGGAGTTGGAAGGCAAGCTTGACGCCACCGCCCAAGCTGATATGGACAGTGGCCGCGCCGAATTGAATGCCCGTTACCAGGACATCGAAGCGCGCCTGGCCGACTTGCACGCTCAGTTCAACCGTGACGCCCTGACCGCCCGCGACGCCAACGGCAAAGAAATCGAAATCGGCATCGGCAAAGTGGTGCACGCCTACCAGCCGAACGCCATGGGCACGCTGACCAAGGTCGGTTTCTACTTCAGCAAGGTCTGGGAATTCCTCAGCGACGACCCGCGTGAAGCCAACACTGAAGGCGGGATTTTCCCGGCGATCTTCGGCACCGTGATGATGACCCTGATCATGGCGATGATCGTGACGCCGTTCGGTGTGCTGGCGGCGGTGTACCTGCGTGAATACGCCAAGCAGAACGCCCTGACGCGCATCATCCGCATCGCGGTGAACAACCTGGCGGGCGTACCGGCCATTGTCTACGGCGTGTTCGGCCTGGGCTTCTTCGTGTATGTACTGGGTGGTTCGGTTGACCGCCTGTTCTTCGCCGAAGCCCTGCCGGCACCGACGTTCGGCACGCCGGGCCTGCTGTGGGCCTCGCTGACCCTGGCGCTGCTGGCGGTGCCGGTGGTGATTGTGGCGACCGAAGAAGGCCTGGCGCGGATTCCTCGCACCGTGCGCGAAGGTTCCCTGGCACTCGGCGCGACCAAGGCGGAAACGCTGTGGAAGATCGTGTTGCCGATGGCCAGCCCGGCGATGATGACCGGCATGATCCTCGCCGTGGCCCGCGCCGCCGGTGAAGTGGCGCCGCTGATGCTGGTAGGTGTGGTGAAGCTGGCGCCGTCGCTGCCGCTGGATGGCAACTACCCATACTTGCACCTGGACCAGAAGATCATGCACTTGGGCTTCCATATCTATGACGTCGGCTTCCAGAGCCCCAACGTCGAAGCTGCACGGCCATTGGTGTACGCCACTGCCTTGCTGCTGGTGCTGGTGATTGCCACGCTGAACTTGTCGGCGGTATGGATTCGTAACCACCTGCGCGAGAAATACAAGGCGCTGGACAGCTAAGTGGACCCCTGTGGGAGCTGGCTTGTGTGGGAGCTGGCTTGCCTGCGATAGCATCACCGCAGTGTTCCTGAAAGACCGCGTCGCCCGCATCGCAGGTAAGCCAGCTCCCACAGGAATTGGCGCCAGACACAGAATTTGAGTAAACCGCCCCGGCGGTTCAATGAAACGAATTGGTAGCACAGGGAGCATCCCATGCAACACGAAACCCACACCCACGGCATCAACATGTCGGCCCTGGGGCGCGACAAGCAGAGCCTGAGCTTGGCCCAGGAAACCGTGGCCATCGAAGTGCCGGGCCTTAGCCTGTACTACGGTGAAAAGCAGGCGCTGTTCGACGTCAGCATGAACATCCCGAAACAGCGCGTGACCGCTTTCATCGGCCCGTCCGGCTGCGGTAAGTCCACGTTGCTGCGCACCTTCAACCGCATGAACGACCTGGTCGACGGTTGCCGCGTAGAAGGTGCGATCAACCTCTACGGCACCAATATCTACCGCAAGGGCGAAGACGTGGCCGAGCTGCGTCGCCGTGTAGGCATGGTGTTCCAGAAGCCCAACCCGTTCCCCAAGACCATCTACGAAAACGTGGTCTACGGCCTGCGCATCCAGGGCATCAACAAAAAACGCATCCTCGACGAAGCCGTTGAGTGGGCCCTCAAAGGCGCGGCACTGTGGGATGAGGTCAAAGACCGCCTGCACGACTCGGCACTCGGCCTGTCCGGCGGCCAGCAGCAACGTCTGGTGATCGCCCGTACCATCGCCGTGGAGCCGGAAGTGCTGCTGCTCGACGAACCGTGCTCGGCTCTCGACCCGATCTCGACGCTGAAAGTCGAAGAGCTGATCTACGAGCTCAAATCCAAGTTCACCATCGTCATCGTGACCCACAACATGCAACAGGCGGCTCGGGTTTCCGACTACACCGCGTTCATGTACATGGGCAAACTGGTGGAATTCGGCGACACCGATACCCTGTTCACCAATCCGGCGAAGAAGCAGACCGAAGACTACATCACCGGTCGTTACGGCTAGAACGCGGTGGTTCTGATTGCACTGAATGCTGCGGTTCTCCGCACCTTACCGGACGTTCCAAGGACGCCAACATGATTAGCAAAGAAGGCCTTACCCATCACATCTCCGCGCAGTTCAACGCCGAGCTTGAGGAAGTGCGCAGCCACCTCCTGGCGATGGGCGGGCTGGTGGAGAAGCAAGTCAACGACGCCGTCACCGCGCTGATCGAGGCCGACTCGGGCCTGGCCCAGCAAGTGCGTGAAATCGATGACCAGATCAACCAGATGGAACGCAACATCGACGAAGAATGCCTGCGCATTCTGGCGCGTCGCCAGCCGGCGGCCTCCGACCTGCGTTTGATCATCAGCATTTCCAAGTCGGTGATCGACCTGGAGCGCATTGGCGACGAAGCCACCAAGATCGCACGCCGCGCCATCCAGCTGTGCGAAGAAGGCGAAGCGCCGCGTGGTTATGTGGAAGTGCGCCACATCGGCGACCAGGTGCGCAACATGGTGCGCGATGCGCTGGACGCCTTTGCCCGCTTCGACGCTGAGTTGGCGCTGTCGGTGGCGCAGTACGACAAGACCATCGACCGCGAATACAAAACCGCGCTGCGCGAGCTGGCCACCTACATGATGGAAGACCCACGCTCTATCTCGCGGGTCTTGAACATTATCTGGGTGCTGCGTTCGCTGGAGCGTATCGGCGACCACGCGCGCAATATCTCCGAGCTGGTCATCTACCTGGTGCGCGGCACCGACGTACGGCACATGGGCCTCAAGCGCATGAAAGCCGAAGTTGAAGGCACAGCCGATCAAATCCCTAATGTTCCGGGCGTACCTGACGATAAGTAAGTTGCCCGAGAAATTAACGCCCGGCCATTGGTCGGGCGTTTTCGTTTGCGGCATCTGAATTTTTTGCGCAGCAGGAGCAATAAAGTCCTTCTGTGACCAGCGAGTTTTGGCAAAATGCTATCAGTCAGGCGTTTTGCGTGCCGAAGTTTTTATAGGATGAAGGGTCGATGAGTAAAGTCAGTGTGTTGGTGGTGGATGACGCCTCGTTTATCCGCGACCTGGTGAAGAAGTGCCTGCGTAACTACTTCCCCGGGATCAAGATTGAAGATGCGGTGAACGGCAAAAAGGCGCAATCCATCCTGATGCGCGAGACCTTCGACCTGGTGCTGTGCGACTGGGAAATGCCCGAAATGTCAGGCCTGGAACTGCTGACCTGGTGCCGTGAACAGCCGCACCTGAAGGCCATGCCGTTCGTGATGGTGACCAGCCGTGGCGACAAGGAAAACGTGGTCCAGGCGATCCAGGCCGGGGTTTCCGGCTACGTCAGCAAGCCATTCACCAACGAGCAGTTGCTGAACAAGGTCAAGCAGGCCCTGCACAAGATTGGCCGCCTTGACGCCCTGATCGCCAGCGCACCGACAAAAATGAACTCAGCCTTCGGCAACGATTCCCTGAGCGCCCTGACCGGCGGCAAGCCTGAAGCCGTCAAACCGGCACCAGTGGCGGCCGCGCCAAGCAAAGGCCTGCTCAACAGCCCGCCCGTGCAGGCAGCGCCGGCCGCCTCGCCGGCGGGTGGTCGTGGCCAGGGCCAACTGCGTCTGTCCAGCGGCACCCAGCAGTGCGTGATCAAGGCGCTGAGCATCAAGGAGGCGCTGTTGGTGGTGCGTCGCGGTGAAGTCCTGCCCCAAGTGCTGGAAAGCGCGGTACTCGACCTTGAGCAAGGCGACAACGCCGAAGTCGCGCGCCTCAACGGCTACCTGCACGCCATCGTCGCCTACGAGCCCAAGCCCGACAGCGACTGGCTGCAATTGACCTTCCGGTTCATCGACCAGGACGCTCAGAAGCTCGACTACATCTCCCGCCTGATCGCACGCGGCACGGCGCAAAAGCACTTTGTGCCGGGTGCGTGATCTACACGGCGCCCCATAACCAATGTGGGAGCGGGCTTGCTCGCGAAGGCGGTTTATCAGTCAACATCTTCGGTGACTGACACTCTGCTTTCGCGAGCAAGCCCGCTCCCACATTTTGATCTTCTTTGTTTAGCCGAAGGCGTTGGTGATCAATCCAGCAACAACACCTTGGCCAACACGATCTTCGGCCCTTTCATCTTCTTGATGATGATGCGCAAGCCTTCAACTTCCAGCACTTCTTCCTCTTCCGGCACGCGTTTGAGGGTGTCGTAGATCAGCCCGGCCAGGGTTTCGGCTTCGATGTGGTCCAGGTCGACGCCCAGCAGGCGTTCCACCTTGAACAGCGGCGTGTCGCCACGCACCAGCAGTTTGCCCGGCTGGTAGGCGAGGATGCCGCGCTCGGCCTTGCGGTGTTCGTCCTGGATATCGCCGACCAGTACTTCCAGCACGTCTTCCATGGTCAGGTAGCCGATGATCTTGCCGTCGGCTTCTTCCACCAGGGCGAAGTGCGCGCCGCCTTTGCGGAACTGCTCCAGCAGTTGCGACAGCGGCATGTTCCGCGACACGCGCTCCAGCGGGCGGGTCAGCTCGGCCAGGTTGAACGACTCGGGGATGTGGTCCAGCGCCGCCAGTTCCAGCAGCAGGTCCTTGATGTGCAGCAGGCCGACAAACTCGTTGCGCACCGCGTCATACACCGGGTAGCGGCTGAATTTGTGGCGGCGGAACAGCGCGAGGATTTCTTTGAGCGGGGCGTTGAAGTCCAGGGTCACCAGGTCTTCGCGGGAGTTGGCCCAATCGACCACTTCCAGCTCGCCCATTTCCACGGCGGAGGCGAGTACGCGCATGCCTTGGTCGCTCGGGTCCTGGCCACGGCTGGAGTGCAGGATCAGCTTGAGTTCTTCACGGCTGTAATGGTGCTCATGGTGCGGGCCAGGCTCGCCTTGGCCGGCGATACGCAAGATGGCGTTGGCGCTGGCGTTGAGCAGGTAGATCGCCGGGTACATCGCCCAGTAGAACAGGTACAGCGGCACCGCCGTCCACAGCGACAGCAGCTCGGGTTTGCGGATGGCCCAGGATTTAGGCGCCAATTCACCGACCACGATGTGCAGGTAGGAAATCACGAAGAAGGCGGCAAAGAACGACACGCCCTTGATCACTTCCGGCGATTGCACGCCCACGGCGCCCAGCAACGGCTCAAGGATGTGCGCAAACGCCGGCTCACCGACCCAACCCAGGCCCAGGGAGGCGAGGGTGATACCCAGCTGACAGGCCGACAGGTAGGCGTCGAGCTGGCTGTGCACGGTGCGCAGGATCTGCCCACGCCAGCCGTTCTTGTGGGCGATGGCCTCGACCCGGGTGGCGCGCAGTTTGACCATGGCAAATTCCGCCGCAACGAAGAAACCGTTGAGCAGTACCAGGATCAGTGCAAAAAGAATCATGCCGAAGTCGGCGAAGAGCGTAGCGAGGGTGATACCAGGGGAAGGGTCCATGATGGGCTTTTGCAGGTTCCGTGTGTTCAATAAGGAGTGACAGAAGGGCCTGAAAGACAGGCGCAAGTCGGCCAATGTAGCGGCTGACGGGGCGCTTGCCTAGTGCCCGCTGCCGGGTGGGGCCTGGAATACATTCCTGGAGACGATGCAAATCCAATGTGGGAGCTGGCTTGCCTGCGATAGCGGACGGTCGGTTGACCTGTTTTCAGCTGACCCACCGCTATCGCAGGCAAGCCAGCTCCCACATTTAAGGTTGTGTTGTTTTCGGGTTATTCATCTGTGCCGATCACCCGAGAGCGGGTCATTTGCACCGGTGGAAAGTGGCAGGTAAACGTGCTGCCATGCCCCAGCACGCTGCTGATTTCCAGCCGTGCGCGATGGCGCAACAGCACATGCTTGACGATGGCCAGGCCCAGCCCGGTGCCGCCGGTGTTGGAGTTGCGGCTGGAGTCGACGCGGTAGAAACGCTCGGTCAGGCGCGGCAGATGCTTGGCGTCGATGCCGATGCCGGAGTCCTGCACGCTCAGGTGCGCACCGTGTTCGTCGGCCCACCAGCGGATGCGGATATTGCCCTTGTCCTGGGTGTACTTCACCGCGTTGAACACCAGATTGGAAAACGCACTGCGCAACTCGCCTTCGCTGCCTTTGAGCAGCACCAGCGGGTCGGCTTCCAGGGTGATCTGTTGCCCGCGCTCGCCGGAAAGCGCCTGGGCGTCGTTCTTGATGGTCTGCAACAGGCTCTGCACCGCCACCGGATGGTTATCCGACGGATAATCGGTGGCTTCAAGTTTGGCCAGCAACAGCAGGTCGTTGAGCAGGGTTTGCATGCGCGAACCTTGCTGCTGCATCTGCTGCAGGGCACGGCTCCAGCGCGGGTTGATCTCGTCGACATTGTCCAGCAGCGTCTCCAGGTAGCCGCAGATCACCGTCAACGGTGTACGCAGCTCGTGGGAGACGTTGGCGACGAAGTCTTTGCGCATCTGTTCCAACTGGTGGATGCGGGTCACGTCGCGCACCAGCATCAGGTGCTCGTTGTTGCCGTAGCGCGTCAGGTACAGCTGGATGCGCACGCGGTCGTTGGTGGGCGAGGGGATTTCCAGCGCTTCTTCGTAGTTCTCCTGTTCGAAGTACTCCTTGAAGCGCGGGTGGCGCACCAGGTTGGTGACTGGCTGGCCGCTGTCCTGGGGCGTCTTGAGGCCCAGCAGGGTCTCGGCGGCGCGGTTCCACCATTCCAGGTTGCCGTCGCTGTCGAGCATGATCACTGCGTCTTTGAGCGCGGCGGTGGATTCCTGTACGCGGTCGATCACCGCTTGCAAGCGCCCCCGTACACGTTGGTCACGGCGTTGCAGGTGATAGATGCTGTCGAACACCTCGCCCCACAGGCCGTAGCCGTCGGGTGGCGCTTCATCGGGTTTGTGCTGGCGCAGCCATTCATGCAGGCGCAGCAGCTGTTTGAGCGTCCAGCCCAAATATAGGCCGATACCAACGGCCAGGCTCCAGCCGTATTGGCCGCTGACCAAACCCACCACCAGGCAGCCGGTGATCAACAGCAGCATGTGGCGGATCAGGGTGCCATGCCAGTTCTGGTTCACTTAAACATGCGTCCTTGTCAGCTGTTAAGGAAAGGGAAGGGCTGGCTCAGCCTTTGGTGGAAAAGCGGTAGCCGGTGCCGCGCACGGTTTGTACCAGATTCTCGTAGGCATCGCCCAAGGCTTTGCGCAGGCGGCGGATGTGCACGTCAACCGTGCGCTCTTCCACGTACACGTTGCCGCCCCACACTTGGTCGAGCAACTGGCCGCGGGTGTAGGCGCGTTCCTGGTGAGTCATGAAGAATTGCAGCAGGCGGTATTCAGTCGGGCCCATCTCGGCCGGCTTGCCGTCGATGGTTACGCGGTGGCTGATCGGGTCCAGAATCAGGCCGTCGACTTCGATCGGGGCTTCGCCATCAGTCGGCCCGGCGCGGCGCAGTACGGCTTTCAGACGAGCGACCAGCTCCCGTGGGGAAAATGGCTTGGTGATGTAGTCATCGGCGCCGACTTCCAGGCCCTGGATCTTGTTGTCCTCTTCGCCCTTGGCGGTGAGCATGATGATCGGGATGTCCCCGGTCAGCTCATCGCGCTTGAGGCGGCGGGCCAGTTCGATGCCGGAGGTGCCGGGCAGCATCCAGTCCAGCAGGATCAGGTCCGGCTTGCGGTCGACGATAATGGCATGGGCCTGCTGGGAGTTCTCCGCCTCCAGGCAGTCATAGCCGGCCATTTCCAACGCAACGGCGATCATCTCGCGAATGGGCGCTTCGTCGTCAACGATCAGAATGCTCCTGCCAACCATGCTCAAAATCCTCTTGTCATTTAACTGTCTTGCGCCGCATTAGATAACGGAATTATTGCAGTCGTGTGACAGTAATTTAGTCGCTTGGGCAATTAACGGCACTCTGAACTACCCTTTGGGTCCGAATCCTGACAACCACAAAAGGAAGGTTCCGATGACTAACTGCAATGTTTCCTGGAAAGCCCTGCTGGTAACGGCCGCGTTGACGCTGCCGACACTGGCATTTGCCGCCGACCCGGCAATGACCAAAGACGGCATGTTGGTGGACCACAAGGGCATGACGCTCTACACCTTCGCCAAGGACGCCGATGGCAAATCCATGTGCAACGACAAGTGCGCCACCAACTGGCCGCCGTTGATGGCTGAATCCACCGACAAGCCGATGGGCAAGTGGACCGTGATTACCCGTGATGATCAAAAAAGCCAATGGGCCTACAGCGGCAAGCCGCTTTACACCTTCGTCATGGACAAAAAGGCCGGTGACATGACCGGTGAAGGCAAAATGGACGGGGCCTGGAAAGTCGCCAAGCCTTGATTTCGAGGAGCCGCTGAAATCATCGCGGGCAAGCCCGCTCCCACAGGAGGACGCGGTCCAAATGTGGGAGCGGGCTTGCCCGCGATGGCGTCAGCACTGAATTACCGAAACCCGTAATCCGCCACAATCCCGACAAAAATCGCCAACCCCGCCCAGTGGTTGTGCAAAAACGCCTTGAAGCATTTCATCCGATCCTTGTCCCGGGTGTACCAGAACTCCCAGGCAAAGCAGCCTGCCGCCGCCAGCAGCCCCAGGTGAAACCAGCCGCCCAGCTCAAACCGCAGGCCCGCCAACCACAGGCACACCAGCGACAGGCCTTGCAGGGTGAGGATGATCACGCGGTCTGCATCGCCAAACAAAATAGCCGTGGATTTCACGCCGATCTTCAAGTCATCGTCGCGGTCGGTCATGGCGTAATAGGTGTCGTAGCCCACCGTCCAGAGCAAGTTGGCGATGTACAGCAGCCACGCCGTGGCGGGCAGGTGGCCGGTCTCGGCGGTGAACGCCATGGGCATGCCCCAGGAAAACGCCGCACCCAGCACCACCTGCGGGTAATAGGTGTAGCGCTTCATGAACGGGTAGCTCGCCGCCAGCGCCAGGCCGCCGAGTGACAGCAGGATGGTGGTGGCATTGGTCAGCAGCACCAACAGGAAGCTGATGCCCATCAGCACCGCAAAAAACACCAGCGCCTCTTTCGAGCTGATCTTGCCGCTCACCAGCGGGCGTTGCTCGGTGCGCTTCACATGGCCGTCGACTTTGCGGTCGGCCCAGTCATTGATCACGCAGCCGCCGGCGCGGGTCAGCACCACGCCCAAGACGAAAATCACGATGTTGATAAAAGAAGGCGAGCCTTTGCCGGCGATCCACAGCGCCCACAGCGTCGGCCACAACAGCAGGTAGATGCCGATGGGCTTGTCCATGCGGGTCAGCTGAATAAAATCCCAGGCCCTGGGGTTCAGGTGGTTCAGGGATTTGAGCAGACGTTGATACATCAGCAGTTCTCCGGGTGTTCATGCACCGCTTGCCACAGGCTCGGCAGGAAGATTTCTGCCACCAGCACGCTCAGTGACCCGCGATCAAAACGCGAGCGGCGGGCCCACAAACCGTCGGCCTGGTCCGCAGACGGCAGCCATTGCCGTGGGTAGTGGCACACCTCGATGGCCTGGCGGGTGAAGGCGCGGTCGCAGAACAGCAGCTCGCCCAATGAGCGGCTGCCCAGCTCATCCATGTGCAAGCCGTCGCCCTGCAAGGCACTGCGCGCCGCCACACTGCGCGCAAATACCCACGGCTGGCCGTGCCCACGCAAATACACTTCGCGCACCCAACCGACAGTTGCCGGGTCCAGACCCAGCGCGGCGCATTCATCGTCACGCAATGGTTGCCAGCCTTCGAACAACGGCGTCACGCTGAAACCGTCGTTGGACAGCCACGTGAGCCGGCGCGTCAGCGAGCCTTCGTCGAACAGCCAGTTGAGGGTCAAAGGCGCGGGCAGGGGGCTCAGAAGGCTCTGGGTCAGCCATTGGCAAGCATCGGGAAAGTCGATTGAGTGCGGCACGGTGAGTCAGTATCGGCAGCAAAAGAGGCGGCGAGCTTACCATGGCGCCCCGGACTTTTGCCGGGCTGAACCGGCCCCATGCGTCGATCACGCTTGCATCTGCCGGCCCCGATCAGTACAAAACGCCCTGAGCCGCACGGCAATGTTGATCTATCGACCGTCGGCCAAGATGCCTGGACCCTGAGGAAGCAAGTAATGAAGAAGTGGCAATGTGTAGTCTGCGGCCTGATCTATGACGAAAAAGACGGCTGGCCGGATGACGGTATCGCGCCGGGCACTCTGTGGCAGGACGTTCCGGAAGACTGGCTGTGCCCGGATTGCGGCGTGGGCAAAATGGATTTCGAAATGATCGAAATCGGCTAATTCGAAGTTTAAGAAACGTACTACAAGGAGAAAGGAATGAACGCACCTGTCGTGATCATCGGCACAGGATTGGCCGGTTACAACGTGGCCCGGGAATTTCGCAAGCTCGACAGCGAGACCCCATTGCTGCTGATCACCGCAGATGACGGGCGCTCCTACTCCAAGCCCATGCTCTCCACCGGCTTTGGCAAGAACAAGGACGCTGACGGCCTGAGCATGGCCGAACCGGGCGCCATGGCCGAGCAACTCAAGGCCGAAGTGCGCACCCACACGCGCATCAGCGGCATCGACCCGGGCCATAAGCGCCTGTGGATCGGCGAAGAAGCGGTGGCTTATCGCGACCTGATCCTGGCCTGGGGCGCAGAGACTGTGCGTGTTCCGGTCGAAGGCGACGCGTCTGAACTCATTTTCCCGATCAACGACCTCGAAGATTACGCACGCTTTCGTGCCGCTGCGTCCGGCAAGCGCCGCGTGCTGTTGCTCGGCGCCGGCCTGATCGGCTGTGAGTTTGCCAACGACCTGATCCTTGGCGGCTATGAAATCGACCTGGTGGCGCCGTGCGAGCAAGTCATGCCGACCCTGCTGCACCCGGCAGCCGCCGCAGCGGTGCAAGCCGGGCTGGAGGGCCTCGGCGCGCGCTTCCACCTCGGCCCGGTGCTCAACCGCCTGCAGCGCACGGCTGACGGCCTGGAAGCGCACCTGTCGGACGGTGAAGTGATCCACTGCGACCTGGTGGTCTCAGCCATCGGCCTGCGCCCGCGCGTGGACCTCGCCGCCGCCGCAGGCCTGCAGATCAACCGAGGGATTATGGTGGACCGCCACCTCAAGACCTCCCACGCCAACATCTACGCCCTGGGCGATTGCGCCGAGGTCGACGGCTTGAACCTGCTGTACGTGATGCCATTGATGAGCTGCGCCCGCGCCCTGGCCCAGACCCTGGCGGGCAACGCCACGGCGGTCAGCTACGGGCCGATGCCGATCACCGTGAAAACCCCGATCTGCCCGCTGGTGGTCTCGCCACCGCCACGCGGCACCGAAGGCGTATGGAGCGTCGAAGGGCAGGGCGCCGACATCAAGGCCTTGTGCCGCGACGCCAGCGGCCGCCTGCTGGGCTATGCGCTGACCGGCAGCGCCGTGATGGAAAAACTGGCCCTGAACAAGGAACTCCCGCCGTTACTGGCGTAAATACTGGTCGTTCTGTCGGAATCAGCACGTTCTTACCGCCAGAAAGGTCGCCGCGAGACTGGCGGAGCGTGCGAGGGCATGCCATCCTCACTCCCGTCTGCCGCAGAGTAGAGCCTGCGGCGCCTTGGGCGCTGCTCCACAAGAGAGCAGCACGGACATAACAACAAAAAACCGTCAAAGAGGCTTCACTTATGCGTAAACCAGAACTCGCAGCCGCCATTGCTGAAAAAGCAGATCTCACCAAAGAACAGGCCAACCGCGTACTCAACGCCGTTCTCGAAGAAATCACCGGCGCCCTGCACCGCAAGGACAGCGTCACCCTGGTTGGCTTCGGCACCTTCCTGCAGCGCCACCGTGGCGCCCGCACCGGCAAAAACCCGCAAACCGGTGAGCCGGTGAAAATCAAGGCCAGCAACACCGTTGCGTTCAAGCCGGGCAAGTTTCTCAAAGACAGCGTCAACCCGTAAGCGCGGTACCGTCTGAAGGGAGGCGGGTTGGTAAGAAAATGGGCACGCCGACTGGGTTGGGTGTCCATTTTTTGTGGGGACTAGTTCGCCATCAACTTAAAAGTCGTAAACCCAAAGCTCAGTGAATACGAAGTCGAGGTCGAAATGAGCGGTCAAAGAATCGAAGTCATCGTATTCCTCCGGCAAAGAGAGGCCTATGCCGCTGATATGGTCTATTTGCACGAACCCGGACCAAGCCATTTGCGTTTTGGAGAGCTTTAGAACATCGGCTACCGTCATTCCCGGCCAGAGTTTACTTTCATAATTACCCTTGAATGCAGCATTGCAAGAGATGGCAGAAATGGTGCCATCGGCGCCGTGGTAAGCCGTAATTAAGCCGTCGTTGATCGTGAGAGAGGTGGGGCCGTTATGGATTTTGTATCTGCTTGATAAGCGTGCCTGAACCTGGGGAATATTTTCGCCGATGGTTATTCCACCGATCGAAGTTTTCGGGACTATTGCATTAGTTAAATCCATAGCGACCTCTATTTCGGGGCATTCATTAACGTGCCGTCTACAAAAACTGGGTTGTCGAAGATTTTTTCGTATTTTACAAAGTCCTTAGGGGCTATGCGCCCTTGGACTTCCCCATTTCGGTAGACCTTCCAATAAGGGTAAAGGGAACAAATTTATTTGCGTGTCTACTTAAGTTTAAATAGGTATCTCCCCTTTGCTTGAAGATAGGGGGCGGATTTGCTTGAGTTGCTGCTATTAATAACGTTGCTCCCGTTTTTGTTGCCTCGATTTAATCCTTTTTAATCAGCTTTCAGGATAAATTATAATTTTGTTATTGTTTGGCAAGACTTCAAATATAGTTAAATTACTTTCTGTATGCAGTATTTCATATGCTCTTGTGGTGAAAGTTTCCCGCCATATGTTCTCAGTGATTGAGGTGATTTTTTCAGCTGTGTATTGATACAGCGTTTCGAAGTACTCGCCGGTATTGAGCAAGCTGTAGTGGGCTGTCGCACGCTCAAGTTCGAATGTTGTGATGGCGACTGAGTCAAGATTAGCCTCCATGCTCCCCTCAAGGTTGCTGCCGAATGTCAACTCTATGATGCTGTCTGGCTTGTTCAGAAAGAATCTTCTATACACAATCCATTGGTTTTTAAGCTTCACATGTTTTGCGTATTGAACCTCGCACATTATTTTTTTATGTTCATCAAAGAAATAGCATTGCCTGTCTTTGGCTGGCTCGCAGTCCTTTTTAAGTAAACGGCCAGGTTTGCACCCCTGTAGTTCGCAGTTATAGGGGGCGGGATTGTATGAGGGCATGATGCCCATGCCCCACTGCTTTGCTTTATGAGCATGCGCTACGAAAGATATGAGCTCGGAATATTTATCTTTGTATTCATCAAGTAGTGAGAGCAAAAGGTTTTTCATTAGAGCGTCCTATTTGGCCAGCGGAAAAGTTTTGCCGCCGCTAAGTTCGAGGTTGAGTGTCTTTAGACCTTGCTCAAATTCGGATTTTGTTTTTGCACCTTTTAGAGTCTCCCATACGTGTTTTTTGTAGGCGTTGCCATGGACGCCCTCTCCAGCATGAGCAGTTGCTTTTGTATTTGGCAGACGAGATTTGGAATTGGCAGGCAGCCATATTCCATTTTCTTTTTGGTTTATATCTATTCCAAGTCTGTCCATACGTCTTCTCAGCCAGCGCATACGTACGTCTTTTGAATTGGACATCACAATGTGGTGGGCGCGGTAGTCTTTGTTTGGAGCCTTACCCAGGCGTCCTGCAAGTTTTTTCGCATCAATCGAGCAACTTAACCCGAGCGGGTCCATCCATGTGAGTGGGTTAGGTGTGTACTGATAGAGGTTGAAACCACCGAGCAGCCCAATCGGATCCGGCGTCGTAAACCGCCCCACATCCGGATCATAAAACCTGAACGTATTAAAATGCAGCCCCGTCTCCCGGTCCAGGTACTGCCCCTGGAATCTCAGGTTCTGCTCTTCAATGTAATAAGGCTCACGCACCTCTTCCAGCGTGTTGCCCCACACCCGATAAGTCGCTTGCCAGAGCGTGTGCCCATCAGCCTCGGTCAATTGCTCCGGTAACCCATTCAGATCGTTGTGGTAGTAACGAATCTTCTGCAACGGCCCGGCACCGTCGATGCGGGCCAGAGGCTGGTAGCCTTCATCTTCATAGACGTAAAGGCTCGTCTGACTGTGCTTGTGCTCCTGCAACAAGCGCAGGCCATCCCACATGAACCGCGTTTCCCCCAGCGGATACCCATCACTGCCATGCTCGGTTTTGCTAACCCTGCGCCCCAGCGGGTCGTAAGCCATCCTGACCACGCTGCCATCGTCATTACGCACCTCAACCAACCGGCTCTCAGCGTCATACGCAAACCGCTGCACACCGCGCTTGGCGCTGCGCTTCTCGACCATCCGCCCAAACGCATCGTAGCGATAACGCTTGTCCTGATACGTCAGTAGCTTGTTATGCACCACCAACCCAGCGCCCGCTTGCGGGCCGTCCAGCAGGTTGGCGGCAGCGTCATAGGCGAAGGTTTCGCGCTGGCCGTGCAGGCTGTCCTGGCTGGCGATGATGCGGCCGGTGGCGTCGTAGTGCAGCAATTGGCGATGTTGCGCGGTGGGTTGTTGGTCGAGTTTGCCGATCAGGTTGTCGGCGGGGTCGTACTCGAACTGCTTTTGCGCCGCTGCGGGCATCAGCGATGGCTGGCTGTTCAGGCGGCGTTGGCGTGAGCGCAGGCGGCCGCTGCGGTCGTATTCGCTGCGGGTGCTGAGTTGGCCTTGGGTGCGCAGTACTTCGCGGTGCAGGCGGTCGCGTTCGAAATCGCTGATCACCTGGCCGTCCAGGTTGATCTGGTGCAAATGGCCGCTGCCGTAGTACAGGCGGTTGAGCCAGCGGCCGTCCGGCAGCTGGGTCTGGATCAGGTTGCCGAGTTCGTCGTAATGGTATTGCAGGTTGCCGGCGGCACTCTGTTCGGCGAGCAACTGGCCAACAGCGTCGTAGGCGAAAGCCAGAGCCTGGGCGTTGCCTTGCAGGTCAGTGAACGGAAAAGGGGACGCTTCTATTTAGGAACTCAAGCGAGATGGTAAATAAAAACCGTTCGATTTTTTTGGTGAAAATAAAGGCCAGGAACACCGTTGCGTTCAAGCCGGGCAAGTCGCTCAAAGACAGCGTCAACCCGTAAGCGCGGTACCGTCTGAAGGAAGGCGGGTTGGAAAAAATGGGCACGCCGACTGAGTCGGGTGCCCATTTTTTGTGGGTGGAGTTCAGACTTGAATGCCTTTGGAACAGTCTACGAATCGTAGCCCCTTAAGTTGGGAAGTTTCGCACTGCTCCTTGAACTGCTGGGAAACGAAGATGCGTTGTGAACTTTCTTTTGCCCTAGCGATATGATGATTGCCTAAAGCAGCGGGCGGCAGACTTTGAAGGATTGTGAATGTACGAGGGCCGTCGGGCATAAAGCTAAACATAGGGCCATGCTGAGAGTTATCCAAGTCAATACAAGGCAATGTCTGGATCACATTGAACACATAATAACCGTCCAGCTTTTCTTCCTTGAGGTAAACGTCAGCAGGGAAAAGCTGAACGTCTTCCGGGAACTCGCGTAGTACGCTGGCCATTGCCGCGCTTACAAATTCAAGCGTGTCACTTTGAAGAAGATCGAAGGACAGTAAGCGAGGTTTACTGACCTTTTTCTTGTTTCTAAAGATCGGCGTGCTAGCAATGGATGATTGCTTTTCGCCACTGATAAACAAGAGGTGGTCCGGAGAATTATTCTGGTCGTATTTGAACCAGTAAGTTTCCGAGTAACTTTCACTGATGTCCAATAGGTACATATTATTTCCCGCAGCGACCTGCTTGAGTTGAGTTTTTATTCAGTCGAGTGCGCCCGTTGCGTAACCCCGACCTTTGAGAGCTGACAACCTGCTTCACAGCCTGTGCGTACTGGGCTTTTTTCCACTTTCCAGCCTTGCCTGCAATGGATATTTCATTGAGTTGCGCCCGAACAGCTTTGTTGTAACCCGGATGTGAGCCTTTGTGAATGGTGCGATATTTGCTCTTGCCCTCTTCGGTAGGCAAGTAAATGATGTTGGAGGTTTTGTGTATGTCGAATCCAGCCTTTTTCAGAGCAGGATGATCGGCCAGCGATTGAGGAATAATATGGTGCTTTTGGAATCCATCGATTCCAGGCATGTTTTTGTAGTTCCAATTAAATAAGCCCCATGGATCGACCCATGTGATTGGGTTTGGTGCGTATTGGTACAGATTGATGCCACCCAGCAAACTGATCGGATCTGGACTCGTGAATCTCCCTATCTCCGGATCATAAAACCTGAACGTATTGAAATGAAGCCCCGTCTCCCGGTCCAAATACTGCCCCTGAAATCTCAGGTTCTGCTCTTCAATGTAATAAGGCTCGCGCACCTCTTCCAGCGTGTTGCCCGACACCCGATAAGTCGCTTGCCAGAGCGTGTGCCCATCAGCCTCGGTCAATTGCTCCGGTAACCCATTCAGATCGTTGTGGTAGTAACGAATCTTCTGCAACGGCCCGGCACCGTCGATGCGAGCCAGAGGCTGGTAGCCCTCATCTTCATAGACGTACAGGCTGGTCTGGCTGTGTTTATGCTCCTGCAATAACCGCAGCCCATCCCACATGAACCGGGTTTCTCCGAGGGGATACCCATCACTGCCATGCTCGGTTTTCTCAACCCGCCGTCCCAGCGGGTCATACGCCATCCTGACCACACTGCCGTTTTCATTGCGCACTTCAACCAACCGACTTTCCGCGTCATACGCAAACCGCTGCACACCGCGCTTGGCGCTGCGCTTCTCGATCATCCGCCCAAACGCATCGTAGCGATAACGCTTGTCCTGATACGTCAGTAGCTTGTTATGCACCACCAACCCGGCGCCCGCTTGCGGGCCGTCCAGCAGGTTGGCGGCAGCGTCATAGGCGAAGGTTTCGCGCTGGCCGTGCAGGCTGTCCTGGCTGGCGATGATGCGGCCGGTGGCGTCGTAGTGCAGCAATTGGCGATGTTGCGCGGTGGGTTGTTGGTCGAGTTTGCCGATCAGGTTGTCGGCGGGGTCGTACTCGAACTGCTTTTGCGCCGCTGCGGGCATCAGCGATGGCTGGCTGTTCAGGCGGCGTTGGCGTGAGCGCAGGCGGCCGCTGCGGTCGTATTCGCTGCGGGTGCTGAGTTGGCCTTGGGTGCGCAGTACTTCGCGGTGCAGGCGGTCGCGTTCGAAATCGCTGATCACCTGGCCGTCCAGGTTGATCTGGTGCAAATGGCCGCTGCCGTAGTACAAGCGGTTGAGCCAGCGGCCGTCCGGCAGGTGGGTCTGGATCAGGTTGCCGAGTTCGTCGTAGTGGTATTGCAGGTTGCCGCCGGCACTCTGTTCGGCGAGCAACTGGCCAACAGCGTCGTAGGCGAAAGCCAAGGCTTGGGCATTGCCCTGCAGGTCGGTGAAGGTGACGGCTGTGAGCTGATCGACCGCATCGTAGCTGTAGTCGGTGCGGCCATCGTCGGTGGTTTTGGCCACCAGCCGACCAACCGCATCGCGCTCCAGCCGGTGAACGATAGGCGCCGGTGGCGTCTCCGGGACCACCGCGAGGCCATTGCCGTAAGGCGCTGGAATCGCAGTCACCGCGGTGATGTTGTCGAGCACGTCGTAGTCGTAGCGCTTGGCGCTGCCGTCGAGGTCTTGCTGCTCGGTCAGCCGATCCCCTGCATCCCATGCGAACCGATAGCTTTCACCGTTCTCGTTGACCAGCGCCTGCAACCGCCCATAGTTGTCATACCCAAACTGCACCTGTCGACCATGGGCATCGGTGCGCTGGCGTACCTGGCCGCGCCGGTTGTGTTGGTAGAGCGTGGTGTGCCCGGCGGGATCGGTGTAGCCCACCAACTGCCCACTGGCGTCGCGCTGATACTGCTCGGTGCGTCCATCCGGTAATTGGCTGCTGAGCAAACGCCCCTGGGCGTCATAGCTGAACTGCGTGCGTTCACCCAAGGCATCAGTGATGACCTGCAAATAGCCACGGTCGTCGTAGCCGAACCGCGTTGGATAACCCGAGCAATCGATATGCTCGACCAGTTGCCCGAATGCATTCCAGCGCAGCTTTTTGCTTTTGCCGGTGGCGTCGACAATCTCCACGATCTGGCCGTGGGCGTCATAGCGGTAGCGGGTGATATAGCCCAGCGGGTCGGTCTCGGCGATGCAGTTGCCGCGCGAGTCGTAGCGATACTGCCAGCTGTTGTCGGCGGCGTCGGTTTCCACCAATGGCAATGCCCAGTGCTCCAGCCACAACGTCGAATCGCTGCGGCCCAGCGGGTCGGTTTCGCCGATCAGGTTGCCGCTTTCGTCGTAGCTGTAGGCATAACGCCCGCCTTGCGGATCAGTGGCGCTGAGTAATTGGCGCTCATCGTTCCATTCGAACAGCCAAGTCTGGCCGAGGTTGTCGCTGTATTGAATGATCTGGTGCTGAGTGTTCCAGTACCGCGTACTCACGCGCTGCAGGCCATCGGTGATGCGCGTTAAGCCACCCTGCAGGTCATAGTCGAACTGGTAAGCGTCGCCCTCATCGGTCCAATGCCTGACCACGCGCCATTCCAGGCCTTCAACCAGTGCCCACTCATAGAAACAGCGCAATCCGGTGGGCAATTGATGTTCCACCATTCGGCGCCCGGCATCGTAGACGAAGCGCCGCTGGACTTGATCTGTTGCATCACGCACTTGCGCGAGATTGCCCGCCGCGTCGTAGCCGTAGCTCACGAGCACTTCGCGACGTTGATCCGGGTAGAGGCGCTCAATATGAGCCACATGACCCTGATCACGAATCAGCTCAACCTGAACCAGATCGAACGTATCGCGCAGTCGCACCAAGTGGCCGGTTTCGTCATAGTCGAGGTAGATGCGGTTGTCGTTACGATCACCCAGTTGGGTCAGACGCAGTCGCGACGGGTCTGCTGGAGCAGCTTCGAACAAACGGTACATGCCGTCGTCGCTTTCGATCAGCAATTGCCCGTTGAGGTGTCGCCGCACCGCAAGCCCTTCACCGGCGCTGAACACCGCGCCGCCCAATGGAATCGAGCCCATGTCGATGGGCCGGCCCTGCTCGTCGGTATACACGAGCGTTTCGCCGCCCTCGGGATGCGGCTGAATGTCGACGCACACTTCGTAGGCCACGCTCCAGCCGACGCCAAACAGGCTGCCCTGGCGTTCATCGCGGCTGTTGTAGAAGCGCTGCCAGTCAATCGGGAGGATACCCGGCAGCACAAAATCCAGGTCGTCGACACCGCCCAAGACCTTTGCGCCCGTCGCAGCATGCACCGGATTCGACGAGCCCATCGCGGCGTTGGCCGCAGCGCCCATGGCGCTGCTGATGGCCATCGAGGTCGCGCCGCTGACCAACATGCACGGCAACTTGCTGAAGAACTTGCCCTTGCCACCCTTGAGCATCAACAGCGCTGTAACCGCCAGCCCGACTCCGGGCGTCTTGCCGCTGCGAATTTCACGCACCACCACCGAGCCGCCGCCGATGGCCACGTTGGATGAGATCAAGCCGGACGACACCACCGTCGCGTCGCAGGTACTGCGATCACCACTGCGCACGGCGGGTTGGCCGTTGATAGTGACCTTTTCCGAACCCTCGGCCAGAAACTGCGGCGGCATTGGCGGGTGCTTCATGCACACCACCAGGTCCAGCGGTTTTGGCACGGCGCCCGGCGCGGGCGTCGCGACGGTGGGGCGCCACATCTGCGAGAAGAAACCTGCGGCCATATCCAGGTAACTGGCTTCCGGCTCGGGCTTGGCTTCTTCCAGCTCAGTGCCGGCCGGGGTGACATGGGAGCTGATCGCCCCAGCCGCGCGGGCGGCGGGAATGTTGTTGGTCAGCGTATTGGTGGACCCGGTGAGAATATTCGCCTGCACCGTGGGCGGAAACAGGGCGTTACTGAAGGCATCACATATCTTGGTCAGCCCTTTGTCCGCGCCACTTTTGCTCATGGCCAGGCCAACAATCGTGCCCACCACCGCACCCAGCAGAAAGCAGCCGAGGCCACCGGTGACCACGGTAATGCCGGTGGCAGCAACCACGGCAGCCGTCGCCACCGCCGTGATCGCGATATTGGCCGCCACTTCCAGCACACCGCCAAGGATGTCCGCCATCATCGAAGTGTGGGAGAGCGCATCGCCCATCCGGGCTGCCCATAACGCGTCAGACATGCAGGCAGCTCATCAAGAAATAGCGTCAAACGACAGCGAATTTTTAATCGTCGCCCAGTGCGCTGCCTCGGCTTCCCCGAGTTTTTCGGCCTTTACATAACTCAAGGCGAGCATCTTGCGCGTACCCGGCAACACCAGCGCCAACTGATACTGGAACACCTTGTCATTGCCCTTGTTGAACTGGCTGCGCAACTCGATACCTTCCACCTCTTGAGCCGCGCCCAAGCGCACGGTAACGCTCGGTTGGCAACGCAAGTCCTGCACCTGTTTTTCCAGACGCTTGAGCTGGTCGTCGAAGTTGCTGTGCAGGGTTTCGCCTTCGGCGAGCAGGCTGCGGCTGATGATCAGGGAGGTGCCCAGTTCCGGGAACTTGAGGATATTGATCGTTGCGTCCTGCAACTCTGCGGCCGGCAGCTGGAACTGAAATTCGTTGATTCGGTACGTCATGGCAAACAGGTCTCGTCAGGAGCTTTTAGGCGTGGGGAACGCGGCTTTGATGTTGGCGTCGATGCTGGCTTTCTGGCCTTGACCATCGGGTGTGGCGCCCGGGCCACCGCCGTTGTTCAGGTGCAGGAGGCCGCCGGTATTAAACTCGGCATCGCCGCTGGCATAGAAACTGATGTTCACACCCGTGAGGTTGATCTGCCCGCTGGCATTCAACTCCAGAATGCTTTCGCCGCAGACCAGCCGCAGGTTCTCGCCCACTTCAATCACGTAGCTCTGGCTGATGCTGTCGGTCTTCCTTTGGCCCACCGAGAGAATGTCCTCCTGCTTGACGATGCGCAGGCGGTTATTCCCAATCGTCACCGTCTCGTTGTGCCCAATGCTCTTATTGCGGTCATGCCCCACCGAGTGGCTTTCATCCACCTCCACCACGATGTCCTGATTCCTCTCGGCATGGATGTACAACTGCTCCAACCCCTTCTTGTCCTCCATGCGGATTTCATTGAAGTTGGCCGGCGTGCCGCCCTTGCTCGAGCGGCTTTTCATGCCGCTCTGGGTGGCGTTTTCCGGCAGGTCGTAAGGCACCGTTTGCTCGGCGTTGTACACGCGGCCAGTGATGATTGGCCGGTCCGGGTCACCCTCAAGGAAGCTCACAATCACTTCCTGGCCGATGCGTGGTATCTGCATCGAGCCCCAATTTTTACCGGCCCAGGATTGCGATACACGAATCCAGCACGAGCTGTTTTCGTTGGATTGGTCGTGGCGGTCCCAGTAGAAGTGCACCTTGACGCGGCCGTACTGGTCGGTCCAGATTTCTTCGCCTTTGGGGCCGACCACCAATGCGGTCTGCGGGCCTTTGACGATGGGCCTGTGTGTGTTCGCCAGCGGGCGGAAGCTCTGTTGGGCGTCGATGCAGGTGAGGCTGCTTTCGAACTGCGCCGAACCCGAACCGCCGCCGCTCTCCAGGCTTTCCTGGGTGATGTAATAGCGGCAGCCGACGATCAGGTATTCGCGGTTCTGGTCCTGGCGACTGAAGCCGGTGAGGCTGAACAAATGACCCGAGCCCAGGCCACGGGCGTTGCCGCTGAACTCGATTTGCTCATGCAGGGTTTGCAAGGCTTCGATGCGCGTGCGTGCGTAGTGTTCGCCGTCTTCACTTTGCACATAGGTGCCGGGGTAGTCGTACAGCGGGTAGTCGCCAGCGGTGTGCGGGCGTGGCATGGCTGAACGCACATCGATGCTGGCGCTGGGGCGCTGGAAGTCGTAGTCGTTGAGCTCCAGCGAGCCCGGCTGTACTTCGTGCGCCAGGTGCCAGTTGTGCATATGGTCGCGTTCGCGCTGCTGCTCGTCCTTGGGGTAGTACGGAATCGACGCATAGCCCGGCACCGTGGTGTGGGCGCCGTAGGCGTCGGCCAGCACCAGCACATGGCGGTCCTGTTCATGGCGGAAGAAGTAGTAAATGCCTTCCTGTTCCATCAAGCGGCTGACGAAATCGAAGCTGGTCTCGCGGTACTGCACGCAGTATTCCCACTCGCGGTACGGGCGGCTCAGGGCATCTTCGAAGTCGGAAAAGCCCAGGTCGCGGAACACCTGCTTGATGATCTGCGGGATGCTCAGGTTCTGGAAAATCCGGCAATCGGAGGTGCGGCTGAGCAACCAGAACCACGGGCGCAGCGTCACCTGATAACTGGCGAACTGGCCCTGGTCGATGTTCTGGCTGCAACGCGCGACGATACCGTGGAAGTGCCGCTCGCCACCGTCCGCCAGTTGCAGGCCGACGCTCATGGGCTTGCCGAGCAACTGGTTGAGGTCAATGTTGGCGTCCAGCGACGTCAGTTGCAGCTCATAGTTGAACAGCCTGCCCAGCTCTTCGCCGCCGCCCATTTCATTGAGCAACAGCACATCCGGCCCGAGCGGGCTGGTGATCTTGGCCAGGCGTGAGGCTTGGTTGAATAGCATCGGTTAACCCTAATAACTGAAGGAACTCAATCCAAATGTGGGAGCGGGCTTGCTCGCGAAGGCGGTGTGTCAGTTGATGCATTCGGTGACTGATTTACCGCCTTCGCGAGCAAGCCCGCTCCCACAGTTTTGACTGTGATCCGTCAGTTCAATCGCTGAAGTCGTAGTGCAATTCATTATCCCGGCTGCTGATCCGCACGCCCGCCAGTGCCTTGCCTTCGAGCATGCGCGTGAGGAACTCACGGCTCATGTCCGGCAGCAGGCTGTTGGTCAGGATGGTGTCGATCATGCGGCCACCGCTTTCGGTTTCGGTGCAGCGCGAAACGATTAAATCGACCACAGCATCGTCGTAGTCGAAAGCGACTTTGTGCGTAGTTTCCACGCGTTTTTTGATGCGGTTCAGTTGCAGGCGAGTGATCGCCTTGAGCATCTCATCGCTGAGCGGGTAGTACGGAATCGTCACCAGGCGACCAAGCAATGCCGGTGGGAAAATCTCCAACAGCGGCTGGCGCAACGCCTTGGCGATTTCTTCCGGCTCGGGAATGTTCGCCGGGTCTTTGCAGACCTGGGAAATCAGCTCGGTGCCGGCGTTGGTAGTCAGCAGAATCAGCGTGTTCTTGAAGTCGATCACCCGGCCTTCGCCGTCTTCCATCACGCCCTTGTCGAACACCTGGAAGAAGATCTCATGCACGTCCGGGTGGGCTTTTTCCACCTCGTCCAGCAGCACCACGCTGTAGGGTTTGCGCCGTACCGCTTCGGTCAGCACGCCGCCTTCGCCGTAGCCGATATAGCCCGGTGGTGCGCCCTTGAGCGTCGACACGGTATGGGCCTCCTGGAACTCGCTCATGTTGATGGTGATCACGTTCTGCTCACCGCCGTACATCGCTTCGGCCAGGGCCAGGGCGGTTTCGGTCTTGCCCACACCCGAGGTGCCGGCGAGCATGAACACACCAATCGGCTTGCTCGGGTTGTCGAGGCCGGCGCGGGATGTCTGGATACGCTTGGCGATCATCTGCAGGGCGTGGTCCTGGCCGATGATGCGTTTTTTCAGGTGCTGGTCGAGGTTGAGCACCGTCTCCAGTTCGTTGCGCGCCATGCGGCCCACCGGAATGCCGGTCCAGTCGGCGACCACCGAGGCCACGGCCTGGTAATCCACGGTCGGCAGAATCAGCGGGGTTTCGCCTTGCAGGGCGGTGAGGCGTTGTTGCAGGTCCACAAGCTGTGCGCGTAATTCATCGTTGCCGCTGTCCACCACGCCTGCTTTTTCACGCAAGGTTGCGCGAGTAGCCAACAGTTCGTCGACGAGGGTTTTTTCTTCAGCCCAACGGCTTTCCAAGGTTGCCAGGCGCTCGCGTTCGGCCGTCAGCAAGGCTTCGCTGTTGGTTTGGCGGGCACCAATCGCGATGCCGATGGCATGCTCGCGGGCGATGATTTGCAGCTCGGTTTCCAGCGCTTCGATACGACGGCGGCTGTCGTCCACTTCGGCTGGCACCGCGTGCAGGCTGATGGCGACGCGGGCGCAGGCGGTGTCCAGCAAACTCACGGATTTATCCGGCAGCTGGCGCGCCGGAATGTAGCGGTGCGACAGCTTCACCGAGGCTTCCAGGGCTTCATCAAGGATCTGCACCTGGTGGTGTTTTTCCATGGTCGAGGCCACGCCGCGCATCATCAGCAGCGCTTTGTCTTCCGACGGTTCGGCAACTTGCACCACCTGGAAGCGGCGAGTCAGGGCCGGGTCTTTTTCGATGTGCTTTTTATACTCGGCCCAGGTGGTCGCGGCCACGGTGCGCAAGGTGCCACGGGCCAAAGCCGGCTTGAGCAAGTTGGCCGCATCCCCCGTCCCGGCGGCGCCACCGGCACCCACCAGCGTGTGGGCCTCGTCGATAAACAGGATGATCGGCTTGGGCGAGGCCTGCACGTCTTCAATGACCTGGCGCAGACGCTGTTCGAACTCGCCTTTCATGCTGGCGCCGGCTTGCAGCAGGCCCACATCGAGGCTGCGCAGCTCCACGTCTTTGAGCGCAGGCGGCACGTCACCGGCGACGATGCGCAGGGCGAAACCTTCGACCACAGCGGTCTTGCCCACACCGGCTTCACCGGTGAGGATCGGGTTGTTCTGGCGTCGACGCATCAGGATATCCACCAGTTGGCGGATCTCTTCATCACGGCCAACGATGGGGTCGAGCTTGCCGCTGCGCGCCTGTTCGGTCAGGTCGACCGTAAAGCGCTTGAGCGCTTCCTGCTTGCCCATCGCGCTCGGCGCCATCGCACCGCTGGCTTCGCCTGGAACGGCGCCCGCGTTGAAACCATCGCTGGCACTCAAGGCATTCTCGGGCGAATCACCGACGTATTCATCAAAGCGTTCGCTCAGGGCTTCAGCTTTGATTTTGTCGAACTCGGACGACAAGCCCAGCAATGCATGACGCAGGCTTGGGGTCTTCAAAATACCCAACACCAGATAACCGGTGCGCACCTGGCTCTCGCCGAACATCAGGCTGCCGTAGACCCAACCGCGTTCCACGGCTTCTTCCACATGGGAGGACAGGTCGGTAATCGAGGTCGAGCCGCGTGGCAGGCGGTCCAGCGCTTCGGTCAGGTCACGGGCCAGGCGTGCGGGCTCGACGTTGAACTGGCGGATGATGCGGTGCAGGTCCGAGTCCTGCAGTTGCAGCAACTGGTGAAACCAGTGGGCCAGTTCTACATACGGGTTGCCCCGCAGTTTGCAGAACACGGTGGCGGCTTCGATGGCCTTGTAGGCCACGCTGTTGAGTTTGCCGAACAGTGCGGCGCGACTGATTTCACCCATGCTCTGGATTCCTTGAGGTGGTGGCGTGATCGGCGTAATGCCGGGCCAGGATTAGGTCGTTGGCGTCGTGCGCAGGTTGGCCGAGCCAGGTGTTGAAGCCCAGGCGGAACTGGCCATTGAGTTGCAGCGCCGGTACTTCGGGTTGTTGCAAAACCAGGTTCAGGTCCCAGTCCAATTCATGGCCCAGGTACTCGGCCACCCACGCCACCAGCTCGTTGAACGGCTGGCTGCCGGGCAACATGCCCATGTAGTCATCGAGCGTGAGCGGGCCGAGGCGGATGCGGAATTTATGCTGGCGGTCCCACACATGGCTGCCCAGGCAAAAGTCCACGCCCAGCCTGTTGGCGCTGACGCTTACGCGGCTGCGCTCTGGCAGCTCCAGCCATTGGCCGACGTATTCTTCGATCTCCACCGGCAGGCCGAAGTACTCGCTGAGAATCGCCTTCAAGCCGTCCGGGTAGCGGGTTTGCGCCGACAGGTGGCCGCTGTAATGCAGCTTCGCCGTGTCGGGAATCAACCCCTGATTGAGCAGGCTCGGCATGCCCCGGCCACTCAGCGCCGCCAGGCGTGCGGACCAGTAATCATCGTCCGGGCGGTCGTGGCTGACTGTCGGCCGCGCCTCGGCCCAGGCCCGGTAAAACAGGCTAAGCAGCCGATGGTGGAACACATCCAAAAACTGTTTGCTGGTGCTGTCGGCGTTGTTGCGCTGACGCTCGCGCACGTACTCGGTGATGTGCAGCGGCAACGGGCCGTTGGGGCCGCCGAGGCCGAAGAAAAACTGCTCCAGGCGCGCGGGCTTGCCGTCGCCGCCGGGGTCGACCGAAGCCAGGGTCGCCGGAGCGAAGGTGCAATCCGCCTGTTGCCCCAGGCGCAGCGGGTCATCCGCCAGGCGCAGGGAATGGCCCAGGCGCGGCAGTTCCGGCGATTCGCACTCGATACGCCGCAGTGCCTGGAAGAAATCGTATTCCCAGGGCTCCTGATGCATCGCATCCAGTGTGTTCACAGGGTCGGACGCCGCCCGGGCTTGGCTTTCCATCGCATGATCTCGCCGCGTTCGGTGGTACGGATCACCGTCTCGGTAAAGCTGTTGATCGACACATAACGTGCCAGGAAGCGTTCCAGCACCGCACCGAGCAGAAACACGCCGGTGCCACGAAACGCGTTTTCATCGAATTCCAGGGTAATTTCCAAACCACGGCCAAACACGATCGGGCCGGGCATCGGCAGGCGCCGGGTCACGGCTTTGCTGCTGACTTCGCGCAGGCCTTCGATCTGCAATTGCAGCGCCGCGTCGTTGCTGTCGCCGTACAGGCGCAGCAGTTCACGCAAGGCGCCGGCGCCCTGGCCTTGTTCGCTCAGCGACAGGTAATTGAGCGACAACTGGCTGATCAGGCGCCAGGCCTTGGCATCGTGGGCATGGCTGGCGCGCGGGCGGCTCGGCCCGGCGACGCAGCGCACCGACAACACCGGCGCGCTGTCGGCCAACGTAAAGTCAGTCTTGCCGTTGCCCACGCTCATGAACAACGGCAGATCGCGATTGGTGCACAGCGCGGTCACGCCGAGTTGGCGCAGGTCATGGCGGTAGGGTGCTTGCTGGCTGTCGACCAGGCTGACAAAGGTTTCGCTGCCCACGTACGTAGAGCGAGGGCCGTTGCGGCGCTGGTCGCTGGACAACACGCGCGGCTCGCGGCGCAGTGTGTAGTAAGCCTGATCGCGGCCATAGCGCGACGGATCACGCACCGCGTAGAACGGCAGGAACGGCTGCTCCGGCCCGGTGCCATGGCCGGTGATGCCGTTCAGCGAATGAATCTCGAAATCCATCGGCCGCGTGCGGTCGGCAATCACGTGGTGTTCGTTGACGCGGTCAGACAAATGAATACGGTCCACGCGTTTGGGGAACAGGTTGATCGCCGGCGTGCAGAACGGCATGAATTGCGCCGCACCGACGCTGCCTTCCAGGCTCGGCTCATGGCGGTCGAACAGCACGATCAGTTCCAGCTCCTGGCCGTCGCAGCGTTTGACCGCGCGGCTCAGTTCGGCGAATTCGACGAACAGGAAACGGTGGGGCAGGGCGAAGTATTCCTGCAACAGCCGATAGCCCTGAAACGCGCGGGCCACCACCGGCATGGCGGCGTCGGCGTCGTCAAAACCGCGTGAGCGCAACGCGTCTTGCGGCAGGCGCTCGACCCAATCGCCACCGGGCTTGCGTGCAAACACCGCGCAGGCATTGCCGAGCAATTGTTCGTAAAGACGGAACGGCTGCTCGTCGGCGCCGCTGAGGTACAGCGGCAGGCTGTCGAGGTCGAGGCTGTTGAACGGCAATTCGGCGCCGGTGCGCAAGGTCAGGCGCAAACCGGCCTTGGCTTTCGGCTCGCTGGCGGCCAGGCGCCCGAGCACGGCGGCGGGGTTGCCGAAGTACTCGGCGCCACTGACCTGCAACGGCCACAGCGTCACCGGGTGCGCGGTGCGGTACTCGCAGCAGGTTTGGGTTTCGCGGCCCAGGGCGGCGCGCAACACGGTGTCGCGCGGCAGCGCAAAACCGCTGGCCAGTGAGCCTTCGTCGGGGTCGGTCTGCAATTGCACCACGGTCATCGACGGCGTCGGCGCCAGGTAGTGCGGGTAGGCAATTTCCAGCAGGTTGTGGGTGAAGGTCGGGTACTCGGCGTCGAGCTTGAGCTGGACGCGGGCAGTCAGGTAGGCAAAACCTTCGAGCAAGCGTTCGACATACGGGTCGGCGCAGTCCATGCCGGACAAAGTCAGCCGACTGGCGATCTTCGGGTATTCCTTGGCGAACTCGGCAGCGCTTTCGCGCACGTGGTGCAGTTCCTGGTTGTACAGCTCCAGCAGGCGCGGGTTCATGGGCGCCTCCGCTGGTCGGCATTTACCACGCGTACGTGGCCGGATTCCAGGTCGAGGTCGGTTTGCAGCAACAGGCGCAACGGCACCGGCTGCGCCCACAGGTCGCCCTCAATCTCGAAACTCAGCGCGTTGTGGTTCATCTCGCCGTGGCCGACGCGGGCTTTGACGCGCAAGGTGTGGCGCAAAATGCGTGGCTCAAAGGTGGCGATGGCCTGGTAGATCAACGCTTCCAGCGCCTTGATATCGACACTGGAAACACTGTTGCCCGCGAGTGCCGGCAGGCCGTAATTGACCACCGACGTACCGGCCGGGGTGTGCAGCGTGGCATCGGCATCCAGCAACGACGTGGTGTTGAGCAGCCACGCCAGGTCGCGCAGAACCGAGGCTTTCAATTGGGTCAGGGACAGCACGCGTTTGTCGGCGCTTTCCTTGGGGTTGGTTGGGTCGTCGTCGGTCAACCGGTCCAACAGGGACGGTTGCAGACGGTCGCGGGAAGCGATTTCAGTTACCACCAAAGCAGCTCCACGGACGGGTTGTGAGAGGGACTGTTTTTGCGAGGGGCAGATACCTGGGGCCGTGGCGGAGAGCCACGGCCACCGGGTTTATCAGCGCTTGGTGTTGGAACGGATGTTCCAGCCAAACTTGATCGCGCCGCCGTCTTTGGTGCCGTCGGCTTTCTGCGGCTGGTAGTCGACCATCACTTGGGCAAAGTTCAGGGTGACGTTTTCGGTCAGGCGATCATCGGTGCCCGAGCCGCCGGTGCTCAGGGATGTGACCAGCACTTCTTCCAGGTTGATCACCATGTACTCGACCTGGCTTTCGCCACCGGCCTTGCGCACGGTCAGCTTGACCTTGTCGATGTGCTTGCCGCTGGCGCAGTGCATCATCAGGTTCGGCGAGGCTTTGTCGACGTACTTGGTCAGCGACAGGTCCTGGATATTCACCTTGCCCGCGCCGCCACCACCGCCAACGTGCATGTTGCCGGACTGAGCCATGCCCCAGCTCCAGTTCAGCACGTCGATTTCGTCCTTGTGGGCCTTGTCCATGGACTCGCCCTTGATGTCGCCGATCTTGATGAAAATATCAACAGCCATGTTTTCTCCCTGTGTGGACTCAGCCACGATATTTGTTTAAGCCCAATGGGCAATGCTGTTCTGTGGGAGCTGGCTTGCCTGCGATTGCATCACCGCGGTCTGACTGGCAGACCGCGCCGCCTGCATCGCGGGCAAGCCCGGCTCCCACAGAAGAGCCGGCTCATTCGTGGTTATGCGCTTTTCGCCGAAGGCAGCTTCGATACCAGGCGCAGCGACACGGTCAGCCCTTCGAGCTGATAGTGCGGGCGCAGGTAGAACTTGGAGTTGTAGTAACCCGGGTTGCCTTCGACGTCTTCCACGATCACTTCGGCAGCCGCCAACGGGTGCTGGGCCTTGGTGGTTTCGGTGGAGTACGCCGGGTCGCCGTCGACGTAGTTGAGGATCCAGTCCTGCAACCAGCGCTGCATCTCGTCCTTCTCTTTGAAGGAACCGATCTTGTCGCGCACGATGCACTTCAAGTAATGCGCGAAACGGCAGGTGGCGAACAGGTACGGCAGGCGCGCGGCCAGGTTGGCGTTGGCGGTGGCGTCCGGGTCGTCGTATTCGGCCGGTTTCTGCAACGACTGGGCGCCGATGAAGGCCGCGAAGTCGGTGTTTTTCTTGTGCAGCAGCGGCATGAAACCGTTTTTCGCCAGCTCCGCTTCACGGCGGTCGCTGATGGCGATTTCGGTCGGGCACTTCATGTCCACGCCGCCGTCATCGGTCGGGAACGTGTGGGCAGGCAGGTTTTCCACTTCACCGCCGGATTCCACGCCACGGATGCGCGAGCACCAGCCGTAGTGTTTGAACGAACGGTTGATGTTCACCGCCATCGCGTACGCGGCGTTGGCCCAGGTGTACTTGGAGCTGTCGGCGCCGTCGGTGTTTTCTTCGAAGGCGAAGGCTTCCACCGGGTCAGTCTTGGCGCCATACGGCAGGCGCGCCAGGAAGCGCGGCATGGTCAGGCCGATGTAGCGCGAGTCTTCCGATTCACGCAGCGAACGCCAGCCGGCGTATTCCGGGGTAGTGAAGATCTTGGTCAGGTCGCGCGGGTTCGACAGTTCCTGCCACGAGCCCATGCCCATCACGGTCGGCGAGGCCGCAGCGATGAACGGGGAGTGCATGGCGGCGCAGACTTTCGACAGCTCGCCCAGCAGCTCCACGTCGGGTGGCGACTGGTCGAAGTAGTAATCGCCGACCAGGCAGCCGTACGGTTCGCCGCCGAACTGGCCGTATTCTTCTTCGTACATCTTCTTGAAGATCGGGCTCTGGTCCCACGCGGTGCCCTTGAATTTCTTCAGGGTCTTGTGCAGGTCCGGCTTGGAGATGTTGAGCACGCGAATCTTCAGCTGCTCATCGCTCTCGGTGTTGTTGACCAGGTAGTGCAGGCCACGCCAGGCGCTTTCCAACTGTTGGAAATCCTGGTGATGGATGATCTGGTTAACCTGGGCGGTGAGCTTGGCGTCGATGGCGGCGATGATCGATTCAATCGACTTGATCGCGTCATTCGAGACCAGATCCGTCTGTGCCAGAGCCTGTTCGGCCAGGGTGCGCACGGCGGTTTCCACGGCTTCGCGGGCACGCTCGGTCTTGGGTTTGAATTCTTGCAGCAGCAGGTTCGCGAACTCGCTGGCTTCTTGGGTGGCACCCAGGTTCTGTGCGCCTTCGCGGGCGGTATTGTCGGTCATGATTATTGATCCCCAGCAGGCTTCGGCGCGCTCGCAAGGGCCTGCAGCAGTGCCGGGTCCTTGATCGCTTTCATGATGATTTCTTCAGCGCCGGTCTTGCCGTCCATGTAGGTCAGCAGGTTGGCCAGCTGGGTGCGGGCTTCGAGCAGCTGGTTCAGCGAGTCGACCTTGCGGGCCACGGCGGCCGGGCTGAAGTCGTCCATGCTTTCGAAGGTGATGTCCAGGCTCAGGTTGCCTTCGCCGGTCAGCTCGTTCGGTACGTGGAATGCCACGCGCGGCTGCATGGCCTTGAGGCGCGAGTCGAAGTTGTCGACGTCCACTTCAAGGAACTTGCGGTCGGCCACGGGCGCCAGAGGCTCGGCAGGCTTACCGGCGAGGTCGGCCATCACACCCATCACGAAGGGCAGCTGGACCTTTTTCTCGGCGCCGTAAAGCTCGACGTCGTACTCGATCTGCACTCGAGGCGCACGGTTGCGCGCGATGAATTTCTGAGAACTTTGCTTCGCCACGTTGCTGCTCCTGGTCGCTTGAGCGACGGTGTTGTTACTGCACAGTCCGGCGGCTTACTCGTCGTCCGGGCCGCGCAGGTTTTCAAATTGGGACATGCCGTCGGGAATCAGATTGCGCACGATGGCCGCGAAGTCGGCGTGCACCAGATTCTTCGCCCGGTTCAACAGCACCGGCAGCGGGCTCGAAGGCTCGTGCCGGGTGTAGTACGCAAGGATCTTGTCGAGGCTGCGCAGCACGTCATCGCGGCTGGCGATGTCGCCCGTCGGGCGTGGTGCGGCGGGGGCAGCAGCGTATTCAACCGAGGGGGCATTGTCGTCACTGACGGCCTCGGGCTCGCTGCTGGTATCGCTGTTCGGTACGCATTGGTTGAGGACTTGCAGCGCCTGCTTGAGCGGTTGCTTCAACAGGCTGAGGTCCACGCCCTGGGCCGAGCCGACCTGGTCGCTGACCTGTTGTTCGATGGCTTCGCAGGCGGCACGCGCGGCGCTCAAGGCGTCGCGGGTGGCTTGCAGTTGTTCGGGGTCGCTGTCGAGGAACGCGGCGTTGAGTTGCTGGGCGCCGAGCTGTTCATCGGGGAAACTCATCAAGCCGCTGGCGTTCAGCGCGGCGCGCAGGCTCACCGGCCCGAACGTGCGCGAGCGCGTAAGAATACTTTCGCGCAGCAGGCGAATGGTCGCGTCGCTGGTCAGGCCGGACAGGGCATTGATGCGTACGGTAGGGTCGTTATCGTCGTCGGCATCCAGGCGCGGGTGCAGGTCGGCCCAGTATTCGCGCAGCAGCGCGTTGATCAGCGTCAGAACTTCGGCCAGCCCGGCCACGCCTTGCAGGGCGAGGGAGCTTTGCAACAGGAAATGGGTGATGCGCAGGTCTTTGCTGCGCTGCAACAGGTCGAGGCTCTGCTGCTGGATGCTGCGCCATTCCGGCGGTTCAGCGGGCAAGATCGAGTCGCCCATGCTGCGCTCGGGTTGGCCTTTGGCGTCACGCTCCAATTGGAGAAATTGCGCGTCATATTCCATATCTTCGCCACACGGCGAAGTCGCGGAAACGGCGGCGAGCAGCAACGGCACATCCACTTGATTTGATCTCCCTATCCGCCCGTTAGATACCGGGCAATGCATGCATTAGTTGCGCAATGAACTTTGCATGTTTTCTTGGTCATATAGTCAGAGTGCCACTAATGCGCCATCACTGATGTTCAAGAAGTTGTGCATTTTTGGTGTAGTAGTTACGCGTTGTCAAGGTAAGCTATTCGCCCTCTGTGACAGATGTGCGGTGCTTAACAACCTGCGCGACTGGTGGGTCGAGTGGCGCACCGGGACAGGATTTTTGTCATGGAGCCCCGTTAAGATCAGCGATCATGCTGACAAAAACAGGTTGTGAAGGTCGATTGCACGACCTGGTGGGGATCTCTCGGGAACCGTCGTCCCGGGACTCGACTGCGCGCGAAGTATCAGCAAGGAGGCAAGATGTCGCTGTGTTTGACTATCACTAGTTATCACAAGATTACCCCTGGGCAGTGCCCCGAAAAGTCCATGAATCAGGGCTCGATGGCTATCGGCCGCAGCTCGGATAATGACTGGGTGTTGCCTGATCCGGAGCGCCTGGTTTCCTCGCAACACTGTGTTATTCAATACAAAGATGGCCGTTATTATTTAACCGATAACAGCACCAACGGCGTGGAACTGGTTAACGCCGGCATTCGTATGCGCCGAGGCAACAGCGAGCTGCTGCAAGATGGCGAGCTGATCCGCATCGGCGATTACGAAATCCAGGCGCGCATCGACTTCAACGTGCAAGCCGTTGATAGCCAGCCGTTTACCGGTGATTCGCCGAACAGTTTTGAAGCGCTGATGGGCGCAGTGGCGAACACGCCAGCGCCAGTGCCGGTGATCGCGCCGCAGTTTCAGGGTGCTTCGTCGATGGACACGCTGCCCGACCTGTTCGACTTCCTCACGCCGACAGCCGTGCCACCACCGACCGTGGCAGACCACGTGCCCTCCGAGCAGCACGACTTCCGCCCGCCAACCCCGGTCGCCGTGCCCGTAGTCGAGAAGCCGGTGGTGTCGGGCTCAGTCATTCCTGAAGACTGGGACCTGTTTGCCGACACGCCTGCGCCCGTTGTCAGCATTCCGACACCCGTCGCACCGCCGGCTGCGCCGCCCGTCGTCCAGCCGCCACCGGTGGTCGAGCCCGTGCCCCCCGTGGCCGACAGCCAACAGCCCGACCTCTTGCAAGCCTTCCTGCGCGGCGCCGGCCTCGACCAACTGCGCCTCGACAAAGCCGACGCGCGCGCGCAGATGGAAAGCATCGGCCGCAGCTACCGGCTGATGGTCGAAGGCCTGATCGACGTATTGCGCGCCCGCGCCAGCCTCAAGGGCGAGTTCCGCATGCAGCAGACAATGATCCAGCCTGCCGAAAACAACCCGTTGAAATTCGCACCGAATGCCGACGAAGCCTTACTGCTGTTGCTTCGTCATGGAAACCAAGCGTTTATGGCGCCGGACATCGCCGTGCGCGACAGTTTCGACGACCTGCGCGCTCATCAGTTGGCGGTAATGGCCGGTGTGGAGGCGGCAATCAAACACCTGCTCACGCGCTTTGAACCGGCGCAGCTGGAAGAGCGCATGGGCAAGCCCGCCGGGCTGTCGAGCCTGTTTAACGGCTCGCGCCAGGCCCAGTACTGGCAGCAGTTCACCGAGCTTTACAGCAATATTTCCCGCGAAGCCCAAGAGGACTTCCAGGACTTGTTTGGTCGCGAATTCAGTCGCGCCTACGAAGAACACAGCGCACGACAGCGTCGTTAAAGCGCGACGCAGTAATGGATAAAACGGATAGCTAAGTACGTCATTGAGGACGCAGGATGATTCCCAGGTTTTTACTCGCAGCCGCCACCGCGCTGCTGCTGACGGCGTGTGCCAAGGATGCCGTCAAACCCGAGGCCGCCGCGCAAGCCGAGGCGGACACCGCCGCCGTCGAGCTGCACTTTCACGCGATTGCCGGGCTCAACCCCGGCGCCAACGGCCAGGCCGCCCCGGTGCGGGTGCGCATCTTCGAGCTGAAAAACGCCGCCACCTTCAGCCGCTCCGACTACTTCGCACTGGCTGATCGCGCGCAATCCACCCTCGGCCTGGACCTGCTCGACCAGGACGAAGTGATGGTCCAGCCCGGCCAGCAACTGAGTATCCAACGCGACCTCGACCCGTCCACGCGCCAAATCGGCTTGCTGGTGGGCTACCGCGAACTGGACCGCGCGCAATGGCGCACGGTGCTCACCGTACCGGCGCGCCAATACACCGAATACCAGATCAGCCTCGATGTGCGCGCGGTGCGCGCTGACGTCGTGGTTCCCCCATCCAGCCCTGCCCAATAAGAAGCAATCGGAGCCCCCATGTCCTGGAACAATCGCGTGGTCTGGTCGGAAGGCATGTTCATCGGAACGCAGCACTTCCAGCAGCATGACCGTTACCTGGAAAACCTGATCGACGCCCGCAGCCGCCCGTTGTCTGCCGGCGCGTGGGGTTTTTCCGAGCTGTTGATTGACCAGGGCCTGCTGGCCCAGGGCAAGCTGGCCATCGTGTCGGCGCGCGGCCTGTTGCCGGATGGCACGCCGTTCAATATTCCCCAGGATGACTTGGCGCCGAGCCCGCTGAATATCGACGACAATCTGCGCGACGGCCTGGTCTACCTGGCCTTGCCGCTCAAGCGCGCAGGCGCGCGTGACACGGTAGACGACGGCGAAGACCTCGGCGCCGCACGTTATGTCAGCCAGGTGCGCGAAGTCCGTGATGACAATGCCCCGTTCGAAAACCGCGCGCCGGTAGCCGTGGGCTCGCGCGCGCTGCGCCTGTTGACGGCACAAGATGGCATCAGCGATTACGCCGCCATTGGCCTGGTGCGCATCAAGGAAAAACGCGCCGACCGCGCGCTGGTGCTCGACGACACTTACATTCCACCGGTACTCGACGTGGCCGCCAGCAAACCGCTGACCGCCTTTCGCAGCGAACTGCTCGGCCTGCTGCACCAGCGTGGCGAAGCCCTGGCCGGTCGTGTGGTCGCCTCGGGTGCCGGTGGTGCGTCGGAGATTGCCGACTTCATGCTGCTGCAACTGGTCAACCGCGCGCAGCCGCTGCTCCAGCATTTCAGCCAGTTGAGCCCGCTGCACCCGGAGCGTTTCTTCAGTGAGCTGGTGAGCCTGGCCGGCGAGTTTTCCACCTTCTCGACTTCGGGTCGGCGCCCCCAGGAATACCCGCACTACCAGCACGACGACCTGGCCTTGAGCTTCGCCCCGGTGATGGCGGCCTTGCGTGAAGCGCTGTCGATGCTGATCGACAGCAAAGCCACGCCGATCCCGATTGTGGAGAAAGCCTACGGCATCCACGTGGCGATGCTCGCCGACAAAACCCTGCTCGACAGCGCCAGTTTCATCCTCGTGGTGCGCGCCGATGTGCCCGGCGAAACCCTGCGCGCGCGCTTCGGCCAACAGAGCAAAGTCGGTTCGGTGGAACACATCCGCGACATGGTCAACCTGCAACTGCCGGGTATTGGCCTGTTGCCGTTGCCGGTGGCGCCACGCCAGATCCCGTACCACGCGGGCAGCACCTATTACGAACTGGACCGTGGCAGCGAGTACTGGCAACAGCTGAACAACTCCGGTGGCTTTGCCTTCCACATCGCCGGGCAGTTCCCGGGCTTGAACCTGGCCTTCTGGGCGATCCGAGGATAATCCGCGATGCATCCCAATGATGATGACCGCACCCAGTTCATGCCGCGCCCGGGTGGCCGTGCGCCGGAACCTGCGCGTGCAGAACCGGCGCCTTTATCGATGCCGGCCGCGCCGATCCTGACCGGCAAAAGCCAAGGCCTCAACCCGCTGGAAAGCGCTGCCGGCCCACTGCTGGCGCTGTTGACGCGCCTGCGCAACACCATCGCGCATCCGGCACCGGCCAGCCTGCGCGCGCAGTTGCTGGCTTACTTGCGCCAGTTCGAAGAGCGCGCCGAAGCCGCTGGCGTGGCGCGCAATGAAGTGCTGCTGGCGCGTTACGCGCTGTGCACCGCGCTCGATGAAGCGGTGCTCAGTACGCCGTGGGGCAGCACCAGCGACTGGGGCAAGCAGAGCCTGTTGATCACCGTGCACAACGAAGCCTGGGGCGGCGAAAAAGTCTTCCAGTTGCTCGACCACTGCCTGCAAAGCCCGCGCGAGCGTTTGTATTTGCTGGAGCTGTTGTACCTGTGCATGTGCCTGGGTTTCGAGGGCCGTTACCGCGTGATGAATGACGGTCGCAGCCAGTTGGAAGCCTTGCGTGAACGCACCGCCGCCGCCATTCGCAGTGCGCGTGGCGAACACGAGCGCGAGCTGTCGCCGCACTGGCGCGGCGTGACCGTGGCGCGTGATCGCCTGGCGCAATTCATGCCGCCGTGGATCGCCGTGGCCATCGGCCTGGCGTTGCTGCTGGCGTTGCTGTTCGGCTTGCGCATGAAGCTGGCCTCGGACGCCGAGCCGGTGTTCAAGAACATCCATGCCCTGGGCGAGATTCCGGTGCAGGCCATCGACCGGCCGGTGGCGCAGCCCAAAGTCATTGAGCGGCCACGCCTGGCCGGTTTCCTGGTGGAAGACATCAAGGCAGGCCGCGTGGCCGTGGAAGACAAGGTCGACCGCTCTGTGGTGACGATCCGTGGCGATGAGCTGTTCGCGTCCGCCAGCTCCAGCATCGTCGATGACTACCAGCCGTTGATGCTGCGCATCGCTGACGCCATCCGCAAGGTCAAGGGCCAGGTGCGCGTCACCGGGCACAGTGACAACCGCCCGATTGCCACGCTGCGCTTCCCGTCCAACTGGGCGCTGTCCGAAGCCCGCGCCAAGTCGGTGCTGGAGATTCTGGCAGCCAAGACCGGCCAGGCGGAGCGCTTCAGCGCCGAAGGCCGAAGCGACACTGAGCCTGTGGCCACCAACGCCACTGCCGAAGGCCGTGCCCGCAATCGTCGGGTTGAAATCACCGTATTGGCGGAGGGCGTCGAGTGAAGGCGTTTTTCAGTTTCATGATTCGCTGGGTGATCCCCGTGCTGGGCCTGATTGCCCTGAGCCTGATCATCTGGTTTGTCGGGCCGCTGCTCGACTTCCTGGTGCCGGAAGGGCGCCGTTGGGCGCTGATCATCCTGGTATTTGCGGTGTGGATCGCTTACCGCGTGTTCCGCATTATCCAGGCCCGGCGCCAAGCTGCCGAAGTGATGCGCAGCCTGGCCGCCGAAACCCCGGTCGACCCCAACAGCGTCGCCACTGCCGAAGAGTTATCGACCCTGCGCCAGCGCATGGACGAAGCCCTGGCATTGCTGAAAAAGGCCAAGCTCGGCGGTGATGAGCGTCGCAACCTCTACGAGCTGCCGTGGTACGTAATCATCGGCCCACCGGGTTCGGGCAAGACCACCGCGCTGGTCAATTCCGGCCTGCACTTCCCACTGGCCGCGCAGCTGGGTGCCGGTGCGGTGCGCGGCGTCGGCGGCACGCGCAACTGTGATTGGTGGTTTACCGACCAAGCCGTTTTGCTCGACACCGCGGGCCGCTACACCACCCAGGACAGCAACTCCACGGTGGATAAAGCCGCGTGGCTGGGCTTCCTTGATCTGCTGAAAAAGCAGCGTTCGCGCCGCCCGATCGATGGCGCGTTTATCGCCATTAGCCTGTCGGATCTGCTGCTCGGCACGGATGCCGAGCGCGCGGCCCATGCCGCCGCGATTCGCCTGCGTATCCAGGAGCTGTACACCCAGCTGGGCGTGCGTTTCCCGATCTACCTGATGCTGACCAAGCTCGACCTGGTGCCGGGCTTCATGGAGTACTTCGACAACCTGAGCAAGGAAGACCGCGCCCAGGTATGGGGCATGACCTTTGCCCTGGACGACGGCAAAAACAGCGACAGCCCGTTGGCGACGCTGCAAAGCGAATTCGCCGGCTTGGAGCAGCGCCTCAACGAACGCTTGGTGGAGCGCCTGCAACAAGAGCGCGACCCAGCCCGGCGCGACCTGATCTACGGTTTCCCGCAGCAATTCGGTGCCTTGAAGGATTGCCTGCAAGGCTTCCTCGAAGGTGTGTTCAAACCCAACGCCTTTGAAGAGCGCGTGTTGCTGCGCGGCGTGTACTTCACCAGCGGCACCCAGGAAGGCAGCCCGATTGATCGCCTGATCGGCGCCATGGCCCAGAGCATGAACCTGGACCGCCAGCACCTGGCGCGCCAGAGCGGCACCGGTCGCAGTTATTTCATCGAAAAACTGTTCACCGCCGTGGCCTTTGCCGAGCGTGGGCTAGTGGGTGTGAACCCGAAGGTCGAGCGTCGGCGCAAATGGATCGCACGCGGCGTGCTGGCCGCGACCGTGGCGTTGGTGGTGGTGGTCAGCGGTTTGTGGTGGTTGAGTTACCGCGCCAACCAGGCGTACATCGTCCAGGTCGATCAGAAGGTCGCGCCGCTGGGCCAGACCGTGCAGAACCTCAGCCCGGCGCAGCGCGAAGTACTGGCTGTGCTGCCGTTGCTGAATGCGGTGAAGAACCTCGCGGGTGATTCGCCGAGCTGGTCAGAAGGCTTGGGCCTGTACCAAGGCGACATGCTTGAAGCCGAGTCCGCCAGCGTCTACCGCAAGCTGTTGATCGCCGTATTCGCGCCACGCCTGGTGACGCGCATCGAGGAACAACTGCACGGCGGCGGCAATTCCGACTTCCTGTACGAAGGCCTCAAGGCCTACTTGATGCTCGCCGACGCCGAGCATTACGACCCGGACTTCATCAAGGCCTGGATCGCCCTGGACTGGGACCGCAACCTGCCGCGCGACCTGCCGGCCGATCAGCGCCAGGCGTTGAGCGGGCACTTGCAGGCGCTGTTCGAACGCCACCCGCCGAACGCACGCCTCGACCCACGGCTGATCGACGACCTGCGTCGGCAGCTGCAACAACTGCCGGTGGCCCAGCGCGTGTATGACCGGGTAAAACGCCAGAAACTGCCCGAAGGTGTCCCGGACTTTCGCATTAACGAAGCTGCCGGCCGCGACGCTGCGCTGGTATTCAGCCGCAAAAGTGGCAAGCCGTTGGGCGAGCCGCTGAGTGGGTTCTTCACCGCCAAGGGTTATCGCCAGGCATTCCTGCTCAGCAGCCTGAACCAGACCGGCACCCTCGCCGAAGAGCAATGGGTGCTGGGCCGTGAACAGGCCGACCAGCAGAACGTGGTCAGCCTCGCCGCCGATGTGCGCCGCCTGTACTTCCAGGATTACCAGCGCCAGTGGGACGCGTTGCTTGCCGACATCGACTTCGTGCCGATCACCAGCGTCGCCCAGGCGGCCGATGTGCTGCGGGTGATTTCCGGACCTACGTCGCCGCTGAAAAAGCTGCTGGTGGCCGTCTCCAAGGAAACCGATCTGCAAGCCGAAGAACGCCAATTGGCCGCCAAAGGCGTGCCGGTGGAAGGGGGTGTCGACAAACTCAAGGAGCGCCTTGGCAGCCTGCTTGGCCAGGAGCAACCGACCGCCAACGCACCGCAGGCGGCAGACGATCCGGTGACCGCGCACTTCGCCGAACTCAACAGTATCGTCAGCAAGAATGAAGGCGAACCGGCTGCCATTGATGGCTTGCTGGCGGACATGAACGCGCTGTATGTGCAGGTCAGCGCCATGGTCGGCGCCAGTGGCGATGCCTTGCTCGGCGAGGCGAAGAACCAGGCGGCGGCTGCGGCCACGCGGGTCAGCCTGAATGCCGAACGCCAGCCGCCGCTGGTGCAGGGCATGGTCAAGTCGGTGGTCAATTCCACCACCAACAGCATGATGGGCGGGGTGCGCAACCAACTCAACGCGGCGTGGGTCAGCGAAGTGGTCAACGTGTACCGTCAGTCCCTGGCCGGGCGTTACCCGATGGCGCCGGGCAGCGCGCGTGACGCCACGCTGGACGACTTTGGTCAGTTCTTCGGCGTCGGCGGGGTGATGGACAACTACTTCCGCAAGTACCTGCAGCCTTACGTCGACACCTCCGCACAGACCTGGCGCTGGCAGCCGGGCGCTGCGCAGAAGCTCGGGATTGCGCCGGGCGTGTTGCAAACCTTCCAGCGTGCGGCGGCGATTCGTGATGCGTTCTTCCGCGCGGGCGGCACCCAGCCGATCGTGCGTTTCGAGCTTAAACCGGTGTCGATGGATCCGACCATCACCCAGTTCCTGCTCGACCTGGACGGCCAGCAAATCAGCTACGACCACGGCCCAAGCCGCCCGGTGGCCATGCAATGGCCGAACCCCGGCAGCATCGGCGTGGTGCGTATTTCGATCATGCCGCCATCGGCCAGTGGCCGTTCCGGCGTGACCCTGGACGGCCCGTGGGCCTGGTTCCGCTTGCTGGAACAGTCGGACCTCACCGCCGGCAACTCGCCGGACCGCTTCAACCTGCGCCTGCGGGTCGACGGCGCGAGCATCGCCTACGAGTTGCGCGCCAACAGTGCTTTCAACCCGTTCAAGAGCCGTGTGCTCAGCGGCTTCAGCCTGCCGGAGCGGTTATGACGACGCTGGGTTTCTACGGCAAGTTGGCCAGCCGCGGTGACTTTGTCAGCCGCGCCTTGCCCCAGAGTTTTATCGGCCCGTGGGACAGCTGGCTGGCGGCGGGCTTGCTTGCCAGCCAGAACAGCCTCGGCGGTGACTGGCTCAACGTGTATTTGGTCAGCCCGTTGTGGCGCTTCGTGCTGGCGCCGGGTGTGTGCGGGCCGGATGCGGCGGCGGGTGTGGTGATGCCGAGCATTGACCGGGTCGGGCGGTATTTCCCGCTGGCGGTGGTGGCGTTGCTCGATCACGACACCAACCCGGCGTCGCTGGTCGGCGGGCCGGACACTTGGTTCGAGCAGGCCGAAGAGCTGCTGCTCAGCACGCTGGATGCCGGCGCGACCTTTGAAGGCTTCAACGATGGCGTCGACAAACTCGGCATTCCGGCCAGTGAGCAACGCGCGGTGGACAGCCGTTTTGCTGGCCTGCAGCGGGTGGCTGCCACCGTGCCCCATAGCCGCATGACCGCGCTCGCCGAACAGGCCTGCGAGGGCGCGAGCCTGTGGTGGGGCCGTGGCTCGCAGGTGATTTCCCCTGGTTTATTGCGGTGTCAGGGCTTGCCTGCCGCCGGCGATTTTGCGCAGTTTTTGCTCGGACAAGAAGGTGTGATGTAGATGGGGTCGACGTTCAAATCCGCGAGCAAAAGCCATGTGGGCATGGTCCGTCAGGTCAATGAAGACGCGTGCCTGGACCTGCCGGAGAACCGCCTGTGGGTGGTGGCCGACGGCATGGGCGGGCATGCGGCGGGGGACTACGTCAGCAGTTTGATCGTCGACAGCCTGCGCAATGTGCCGGTGGGGCGTTCCCTCGACGAATACTCGGCGGCCTTGCGCAATGACCTGCTGCGCATCAACGCAGCCGTGCGCGAAGAAACCGCCAACCGTGGCGTGACCATGATGGGCAGTACGGTTGTGGTATTGGCCGCACGCGGTCTGCGTGGCGTGTGTTTGTGGGCTGGCGACAGCCGCCTGTACCGCCTGCGCGACGGCGTGCTCGAAGGCATTTCCCGCGACCACAGCTACGTGCAGGACCTGCAAGACAGCGGCCTGCTCAGCGAGGCCGATGCCCGCGTGCACCCGCGCGCCAATATCGTCACCCGCGCGATAGGCGTGGAAGCCCAGTTGGAACTGTCGGTGGTCGATTTGCTGATCGCCCCCGGTGACAGCTACCTGCTGTGCAGCGACGGCCTGAACAAAACCGTCGAAGACCATGAAATCCGCGAGGTGCTGGGCCATGACGCGCCGGACGAAATCGTGCGCAGCCTGGTGCACCTGGGCCTCAACCGAGGCGCGCCGGACAATATCACCGCCATTGTCGTGAAGGTTTCGCCATGAACATCGTGATTCCGGGTTATGACATCGAAGGCGAGATCGGCGAAGGCGCCATGGCCAGCGTGTACCTGGCGACCCAGCGCTCGCTGGAGCGCAAGGTGGCCTTGAAAGTGATGGCTGCCGCGCTGGCGGCCGACCCGAGTTTCTGCGAGCGCTTCCTGCGTGAGGGCAAGACCCTGGCGCGCTTGTCGCACCCGCACACGGTGACCATCCATGACATCGGCAATGTCGGTGAGCTGTATTACATGGCCATGGAATACCTGCCCAACGGCACGCTCAAAGAGCGCATTGCCGCCGGGCTGACGCCGGAGCAGGGCGTGACGCTGATCCGCCAGATCGCTTCGGCCCTGGGCTATGCGCATGCCCAAGGCTTGGTGCACCGTGACGTCAAGCCGGCGAACATTCTGTTCCGCGCCGACGGCACAGCCGTGTTGTCGGACTTTGGCATCGCCAAATCCCTGGATGACCGCACCCAGTTCACCCAGGCCGGATTTGCCGTGGGCACGCCGAGCTACATGAGCCCGGAACAGGCGCGGGGCCAGGAGATTGATGGCCGCGCCGACCTCTACGCATTGGGCGTGGTGCTGTATGAAATTCTCGTCGGCAAGCTGCCTTACACCGGCACCGATGCGCTTTCCACGGCGCTTGCGCACTTGACCGAACCCCTGCCCGAATTGCCGGTGCACCACGGCCGTTATCAGGACGTGCTGCGCAAGCTGTTGGCCAAAGACCCGGCGGAACGTTTCCCGGATGCGGCGGCGTTGCTGCGCGCGCTGGACCAGCTGCCGGCGGAGTCGCCGGAAGCTACGCTGGTGCGGCCGTTGCCTATTCCGCTGAGTTTTGACTTGGCGGGCATGACGCCGGTGTCTATCGAGATTCCGACCGATAAGCCCCAGCCGCAACCGGTGCGCCAGCCGGTGGTGACGCCAACCCAACACAACGCCGTATCGGAGCAGCGTCGTGGGCCGGTGTTGGCTCTGGCTGCGGTCGCGGTGGCTGTCGCGCTGGCCATTGGTGGTACGAGTTATTGGTGGCTGAGCGGTAGCGATACGCCGGCGGCACCGCCCGCTGCGGTGGTGCCAAAAACGCCCGCGCCCCCTGAAGTAAAAACGGCTGTGGCCGATGCGGACGGCGGCCAGCGGCCCTTGCTGATGGCGGGTAAAAAGACCTTGTTCCAGCGCGTGCTCAGCAAGCCGGGCGCCAAGCTGTCCCATGACGCCGGTGGTGCCTCCGGCGAAGCGCTGCCGGCGTTTTCGGTGCTCTACGTGTACCAGCGCAAAGACGTCGACGGCAGCCCCTGGGTGCGTGTCGGTACCGCCACCGATGGGCGCAGTGATGGCTGGCTGCCGGCCGCCCAGGTCAGCGACTGGAAGCAGAGTTTGGTGCTCAAGTTCACCGAGCGCTCGGGCCGCGCGCCGGTGATGTTCCTGCGCCAATCCAGCGAGGTGGAAAAGCTGTTGGCTGATCCTGCGGCGGCCAAAGGCGTGCTGGCCAAGGCGCAGAAGAACAGCGAAGACAATCAGCAAGTGCTGGCGCTGGAACCGACGGCCAGCGCCGTACCGCAGAACCAGTTTTACCTGCTGCCGATCTTCGACTCTAAAGAGAGCTTCGACGAAAACGGCCAGCCGGTGCAGTTGCTGAATGTGGCCTCTATCGATCCCGGCAGCAGCGCTGCTGCGAAGCCGACTGCTCGCGCAACCAACACCAGCGCCGACGCCTTCCGCACTGCCGTGGTGCTGGTGGTCGACACCACCGTGTCGATGCAGCCTTACATCGACCAGGTCCGCGATGTGGTGCACGAGTTGCAGACCCGCATCGCCGAGCGCGGCGAGTTGGACAGCGTCAGTTTCGGCCTGGTGGGCTTTCGCAACAGCATCAAGAAAACCCCCGGCCTGGAATACGTCGCCAAGACGCTGATCACGCTGGATCAAGGCCGCGATCCGCAACGCTTCCTCGACATGGCACGCCAGGTCAAAGCCTCCACCGTGTCCAGCCACTCGTTCAACGAAGACGCGTTTGCCGGGGTGATGCAGGCGGTGGATGGCATGGATTGGTCCGGCTACGGCGGGCGCATTATTCTGCTGGTCACCGACGCGGGTGCGCTGCGCAAGAACGACCCGTTCGCCGCCACGCAAATGAACGAAGCCGAAGTGCGCCAGGCCGCCTTGGGCAAGCAGATCAAGATCTACGCCTTGCACCTGCGCACCGACGCCGGCAAGAAAACCCACGCCGGTGCCGAAACCCAGTACCGCGTGCTGACTGCCGACGCCAACCCGCAGATCGGCGACCTCTACACGCCGGTGCCGGGTGGTGACGTGCGCAAATTGGGTGAGCGTGTCGACGAGATCGGCAGCGTGTTCGCCAACCTCGTGCACCAGGTGCGCAGCAACACGCCACAGCCGGTGCCGCTGTTGAGCGCCGCGCCGACCTTGGCCGACAAGTCCGCCGCCGTCGGTTACGCCATGCACATGGATTTCCTCGGCCGCAAAACCGCCATCCAGGCGCCGCAACTGGTCAGCGCCTGGACCGCCGACCGCGACCTGACCAACCCGGCGCTGCCGGCGTTTCAGGTGTGCGTGATGCTGACCAAGTTGCAGCTCAATGACCTGCAGCAGTCGCTGAAGCTGATCGTCGACGCCGCACGCAAAACCCAAACCTCGCCCAAGGACTTCTTCCAGGAAATCGCCAGCGCCTCGGCGTACATGAGCCGCGACCCGCAAGCCCTGCGCAAGGGCGGCAACCTCGCCGATGGCGGCATCCTCGGCGAATACCTGGAAGGCCTGCCGTACCGCAGCAAGTCGCTGAACATGACCCAGGACTTGTGGTTGTCGTTGAGCGTGGCCGAGCAGGAAGACTTTATCGACGAGCTGGATTCGAAAATCCGTCTCTACGAAACCTTCCACAATGACGTGGCCAACTGGGTCCGTTTCGGCGATGCCGAGCCGGGCGATGCGTTGTACCGCGTGCCTTTGTCGACGCTGCCGTAATGCTGAACCTGAGCGCAGTGCACAAAAGCCGCGGCGTCGGCAGCCAGCGCTACAGCCTGGTGATTCCGGCGCTGCAACTGCGCGCGGGTGAACAATTGGCGATTGTCGGGCCCAGTGGCTGCGGCAAAAGTACCTTGCTCGATGTGCTGGCGCTGGTGCTGGCGCCGGATCAGGTTGGCCAGTTTGAGTTTGATCAGGTTGATATCGGCGGGCTGTGGCGTGCTGATCGGCAATCCACCTTGGCCGAGTTGCGCAGCAAAAACCTGGGCTATGTGCTGCAAACCGGCGGCCTGCTGGGGTTTCTCGATGTGCGCAGCAATATCGCCTTGTCCCGGCAATTGCTGGGTTTGAAGGACGACGGCAGCGTGGCGCGCCTGGCCGAGCAGTTGGAAATCAGCGATCAGTTGGCCAAGAAACCGGCGGCGCTGTCGGTAGGCCAACGCCAACGCGTGAGCTGCGCCCGCGCCTTGGCCCATGCGCCGCAATTGGTATTGGCGGATGAACCGACCGCGTCGCTGGACCCGCTGAATGCTGAGCGCGTGATGCAGGCGCTGTTGGCCCAGGCCCGTGAGCACCGCGCGGCCTGTGTGATCGCCACCCATGACGAACCCTTGGCCCGCGCCAGTGGCTTGCAGGTGCGGCGCATCAGTTGCCGGCGCGACGCCGATGGCGGCGTCACCGCCACGCTCGGGGAGGTGTGCTGATGCGTATCGGCCTGGTGGCGTCGCTGGCCTGGCAGGATTACCGCAACGACGCCTGGCTGTCGGCCTGTTCGGTGCTGGCGCTGGTGGCCGTCATCGCGCCGTTGCTGGTGTTATTCGGGCTGAAATTTGGACTGGTTAGCAGTTTGACCGAACGCTTGGAGACCGACCCGGCCACTCGTGAAATTATTCCGTTGGGCGGTGGTCGATTCAACGCGGCGTTTATCGAGCAGCTTGCCCAGCGTAGCGATGTGGCCTTTGCCGTGCCGCGTACACGGCAGATTGCGGCGACGGCGCAAGTGGGCACGCTGACCTTGGAAATGCTGCCGACGGCGCCGGGTGATCCGTTGCTCGTGGATTTGCCGATGCCTCGCGGCCTGGACCAGATCGTGCTGAGCCACACCGCTGCGGAAAAACTCGCGGCGCGGCCGGGCGATTGGCTGGAGACCCACTTTGCGCGGCAAGTGGCGGGGCGCGTCGAAGCCCAGCGCACGCGGTTGCAGGTGATGGCGGTGCTGCCACTGGAAGCGTTTGCGCGTGACGGTTTGTTTGCTGATTTGGGCTTGCTGGAAGCGGCGGAAGATTATCGCGATGGCCGTGCAGTGCCGGCGTTGGATTGGGAAGGCGATGCGGTCGGCGCGAGTGAGCAGCGTGTGTACCCGGCGTTTCGCCTGTACGCCCGCAGCCTCGCCGATGTGGAACCGTTGCGGGTGTTTTTTGCCGGGCAGAACCTGTTGGTGTCGACCCAGGCCAACACCATCGCCCAGGTGCAGTCGTTGAGCCGCAACCTGTCGATCGTGTTCTGGATCATCGCCGGGTTGGCCTTCGCGGGCGCGTTTGCGGCGATCTTTGCCGGGGCGTTGGCGGCCGTGGCGCGCAAGCGTCGAGAGTTATCGGTGTTGCGGTTGTTGGGGTTTTCCACCGCCGGGCTGTTGCTGTTTGTGGTGCTGCAAGCGCTTTACAGCGCAGGCGTTGCCGCCGTGCTGAGTGCCGGGTTGTATGGCGTGGCCGAGGCGGGTTTGAATAAATTATTTGTGCAGGTGCCGGGTGAATACGCCAGCCACCTGCTGGCGCGTCACTACGGCCTGGCCCTGGTTGCAATCCTTGGCGTCAGCGCCGTGGCGGCGGCTTGTGGCGGTTGGCGAGTGGCGCGTATCCAGGCTTCTGAAGGAATCAGAGATGTATAAGTTACTGGGCGCCTGCGTGGCGCTGAGCTTGGCTTCGCTGGCGTGGGCGGATGAGGCGAGCGACAAACTCGACAACCCCAAACCGTTGCCGGATGACGTGAGCCTGCCGCTGCCGTGCGACGGCAACATGGTGTTCCGCTACGCCTACGTGCTGGCCCAAGGCACCCTGGATGACCGCGAAATCAGCCTCGGCTACCCGTTCAGCGAAGGCGAGGCCGGTTATCAGCAGTCGTTTATTTCCGGCTACCGCCGCGACTTTATCAACGGCCAGTTCACCCTCAAGGATTTGCCCAAAGACTGGAACACCGTCATCGCGCCCTTGATGCCGAAGACCGACGCCAAAACCCCGCTCAAGCCGATGCTGTATTTCATCGGCAAGTACGAAGTGACCGCACGCCAATACGCCCAGGTGATGTCCCAGGCGCAGTCGCTGGCCAGTGGCGAGCCGGCGCCGGCGTGCGATGCGCCCACCGGCATGGCCGCGCGTTTGCCCAAGGTGAAACTGTCGCGCTTTGAGGCCGAGCGCTTCTCGGCGGTGTACAGCGCCTGGTTGATGAAATATCACCGCGACTTGCTGCCGGTGAGTGGTCGCGGTTCATCGGCGGAAGACGGCGGCCTGGGCTTTGTGCGCTTGCCGACGGAAGTGGAATGGGAGTTCGCCGCGCGCGGTGGCCAGGCGGTGAGCCGTCAGGACCTCGAAGGGCGGCTGTTTCCGCGCCGCGTCGAAGGCAGTGAAAGCGACGGCCCGTTGGGTGATTACGCGGTGTTCAACCAGGTCGCTGGCGGCACCGGCCAGGCAGCACGGCTGATGCCGATTGGCACCAAACTGCCCAACCCGATTGGCATGTTCGACGTGATTGGCAATGCGGCGGAAATGGTTCAGGAGTCGTTCCAACTGGTGCACGCCGGGCGTCGCCAGGGCACCTATGGCGGCTTTGTGGTCAAGGGCGGCAACTACCTCGAAGGCGAGGGCACGCTGTTTACCGGCATGCGCCGTGAGTACCCGTTGTTCGCCGCCGACGGCACCGAGCAAAGCAACGAGACCACCGGTTTTCGCGTGGCGATTGGCGCGCTGTCGGCGCCGCGCTCGCGCTACAAGGAATTGTTCGCGCAGTGGCAGAAAGAAGGCCGCCTGGCCTCGCTGACTGACGCCATCGACGACGCCCAGGACCCGACCAAGCGCCTGGACAGCATCATCGCCGCCAGTGTCGATCCCAAGTTGCAAGCCGAGCTTGGGCTGGTCAACGAAGAGCTCAAGCGCAACGTTTCGCTGATCGCCCAGCAACGCGAAGAAGCGGCGGGCAACCTGATTCAGTCGGCCGCGTTGGTGGCCGAGACCATCGCCAACTACAACATCCGCCTGGCCAACCTGCAGAAAAGTCGTCAGCAAGCCCTGGACAACAAGGACGCGGCCAGCGCGCAGCTGTTTGACATGGCCATCACCAATGGCCGTAGTGCGCTGGATGGCGCGGTGGCGATCTACATCGACAACCTGGCGACCGGCACGCGCTACACCGATGCGGTGATCCAGGCGCAGTTTCAACGAATCAAGGAAGAGTTGGATCGCAAGCCCGTGCTCGGCAAGAGCCTGGTGACGCGCGCAACACTGTTCGTTCGCCATGTCGGCAACTACCGCAAGCAACAGCGGGCCGACCCGGCAACGATCTTGAAGGAATTGCTCGCAGCGAGCGGTCAGCGGTCTTGATCGCTGGTTGTATAGCGAGCTTGGAAGGGACTCAGGCGGCGGTGGGCCGTGCTGGGCAAGTCAAACTTAAAAGAGAACACACCTATGCTTTTTTCCCGTAAGACGGTTTCCAAGCGTCACCTGCTGCTGATCGCGGCCGGTTTCAGCACCGTGTTGACCGGTTGCGCCACGTCGCCGTCCTCCAAGGTCGCGTCGAGCACCAAGGTCGAGTACTACCCGAACTGCTACGAGCCGGTGCAGCACCTGCGCGCGACGGATTCGGACATGACCAAGTCGGTCGTTACCGGCGCGGCCCTCGGCGCTGCCGGCGGTGCACTGCTGGGCGCGTTGACCGGCGACTCCGACAAGCGCGGCCGTAACGCCGCCATCGGTGCTGCGGGCGGTGCCCTGGCCGGCGGCGCGGCGGGTTACTACACCGAGCGTCAAAAGCAGATCACCGATGACAACCAGCGCATCGCGTCGTACTCCACCGACTTCAACAAAAGCGCCGCCGACATCGACCGCAGCACCGCGTACGCCAAGGCGTCCCAGCAGTGCTACCAGAGCGCATTCACCAAGCTGGTGAATGATCGCAAAGCCAAGACCGTCAACGACACCGAAGGCCGCAAGCGCCTGGCGGAAATCGTAGCGGGCTTGAAGGAGTCCAATGACCTGATCGTCGCGGTCAACGGCAAAGCCAGTGAAGACCTGAACAACTACACCCAGGCTTACGAGAAAGACCTGCAACAAGTGGGTGTGCAGCGCAACGACGTGGTGACGGTAGCGACCGCCGACACGACGCCAGTGGTGCCGGCCAAAGGCAAAAAACCTGTAAAACCAGCGAAGAAGGCATCTCTGCCAACCGTGCCGAAAGAAGCGGTGACCACCGAGAAGAGCATCCAGACCGTGCAGGCCAAGCAAGCTGAAAGCAAGCAGGTCGCCAGCGCCGGTAAGGCGCAGATCGAAGGCACCTGCCGCGATCCAAACCTCGCCGACTGGGCGCCAGTGCCTTGCCCTAACGTTTAAGTAACATGTTGCTATAAGCGTTAAACGCCAGCCGATCTCCTGCTAAAGCGCGAGATCGGTGGCGTTCTTTAAGCAAATCGTTACACTGCTGCGGCCACTTAATAATTACACCGAGGCCGTGTGCATGAAATTTCGTCTTCTGCTGTGGGTGCTGGGCCTGATGATGGGCAAAGCCAGCCGCACCAATCCTGCCTTTCAGCAACAACTGGGTGACAAAGACCTGGCGTTCCAGTTGCAGACCCTCGACGGCAAGGTTGCCCGTCACTTCATCGTCAAAGACCAGCGCATCACCAGCCGCTCGGGTGTTCACCCAGCGCCCGCGTTTGCTATCGCCTTCAAGGATGCCGCCTACGGCTTCGCCACGATGCAGGCGAAGAACAAGCAGCTGGCGTTCATGACGGGGATTCAAGACAAGTCGATCCAGATCAAAGGCAATCCGGCGCTGGTTATCTGGTTCCAGGGGTTGACCAAGTATTTGAAGCCGCGCAAGAAGAAGGTGGGTTAGTTGTTCTCGGTTCTCGGGGCGTCGCGTGCCCCGGGCAACTGCTATCAAGTAAGTGCATTTTATTTATAAATAATATTATCGTTTTTCTTTTTTCCCTCGACGGTGACCTTTTTCTCGTCAAGACGGCTCTCGATGGTGATGTTGCTGCGGTCAGCACCGCCATAAAGGCGAACGTGGGCCGATGCAGACTTACCTACTTGAATGTTGGTCTTACCACTGTAAACCGTGATATCCACTTCGCCAGCGTCAGCACGTATCGTGTCCTCGGTTCCTGATGAGTATATTGCAGTCGGCCCGGGTGAGTATTTGGGTATGTCGGTGGAATAATAGTTTTCTCCGCCTTCGCCATAAAGCACGCTCTCGCCAGTGCCTCCGAACATTTTATCGTTGCCGCGTCCGCCGCGTACGAGTCCTCCACCCGTGCTGAGTTGTACGTGGTCGTCACCAGGGCCTGCTTCCACAGTAGCCTTGCCGCCTCCCGTTTTTACAAAATCGTCACCGGATCCTGTTTTTATGTAGGCATAGACCTTAACGTTGTCATCAATCCGTACATAATCCCGGTAGCGGCCTGTAGTGATGTTGAGGGTACTCAGGTCGGAGTTTGGGATATTTAACGGATACGGTTTGCCGTGAATAAACGCGACAACGTTGTTATTAGCGTCTTTTTTAATCCTGATATCGGCCTGTTGATGGGTAACGCTAATGCTGACGACAGGGCCTTTTGAATCACTACCGTGGACAATCTTAACGGCAGGTTTCTGCTTGGGTGCAGGTGGATTGTAGGTTGTAGGAATAGGTGCAGGAATTGAAGGCGAAATGAGCGTCATACGAGGGCTCCAAGTAGGAATAGGGTAATTGCCCAGTGAAGAAAGGGTTTGGCAATGAGCGACTGAAGACATACGCACTCTGTGTGTCTGAGTGCAGGGCGGGAGTTCCGGTTTATTCATTTCCGGATGTTGTGGCTCTTGTAATCTCGGGGCTGTGAAGGCCCCGAGGGTCTTTCGTGTCGGAGGCGTTTAGTCTGGTGCGTTTGCGCGTATTCGACGGTCCTTAGTGGGGTCGTTCCGACGTGTGTAATTCACCCATCCAGTGGAATTCTTGTCCTCGATGAGTTCAGTATTACCGGCACTTTCATAAATATCGAGTAGGACATCGAACTCGCGGTGTAACCGTATTGATGTAAATTGGGCCTTGATCTGAATGGACGTTTCGCTGTCGCGAACCTCGATATTATCCCTTGTTCCATCGGCGGCTATCGCGGTGGAAGATGAATCGCTTGGTGTACCGCCTTTTATAGTATTGGTCCCTGCGCCAGCTAGAAGGAAGTTGTTGCCAGTCCCGCCCTCTAGCGTGTCGTCACCGTCTTCACCGTATAAGACACCCCCGCCAGGGCCCAGACTGGCTTTATCGTTTCCGTCACCCAGACGTACCTCAGTGAAGCCACCTCCCGTATTAACGGTGTCTTGACCTGGCCCCGTATCAACATTTACATCCACTTTTACGTTAGGGGCTATCGTTACTTTATCATTGCCGCCGCCGGTTTCTATATGCAGTTTACCCAGGGAAGACGCATCCATGTCCAACTTGACCGAGATACCATTGATGACGGCAACGACACGGTTGTTTATAACTTTTATGTCGATCGTATCATCCGCGTGCCCTGTGTAAATCTTTATGTCGGAGGCAGGATGGTAATCACGCCCTTCAGCGTTAACTGGCACCTTCGGATCCGGAGTCGTTATCACCAGTACAGACCAATATTCGTCTCTTCTAGGGGTGAGGGTGCCGTTCACATTTATAGACGGTGCGGTGGCTGTTGGTGGTGGATAAATACTTACGCCTATATTGGAAATAGAGTTCATTTTAGCGATTCCGGAACTGTGTTAGTAGGAAAGTTTACTTGCATTCCTTATGTGGGTAGATAACTTCCGAGCGTTCCGCGCTATATGCTTCTCATTGTTTCAAAGGTATGTAGGTTTAATGACTTTCATTGCAGTATGTGTGTCAAAGTTGCTTTCGCCTACCTTGTAGGCGACTAATAATTAGCGGGTGTTCTTGGTGCGATTCAGGACAAATCGATCCAGATCCAAGGCAGCCCGGTGCTGACCACGTATCTGAAGTCGGAGAAAAAGAAGAAGGTTTGAGGGGGTTATTCAGGTGTACCGAATTGAATTCATCGCAGGCAAGCCAGCTCCCACATATGACTGCATTCCAAAGGGGGAACTGGGTCGAATGTGGGAGCTGGCTTGCCTGCGATAACGGTTTATCAGGCGAAACAGTTAGCCCTGGCTGAACTGCGATGCCAGCTCACGCAACAGCACCTCGGCATCCAACACCTTGCCGACCACTTCGTCAGCCTTGTCACGGCTCAAGCCCAAACGCTCAAGCAATGCGTCCGGGATCGCTTCATCCGGCCCGGAACCGATGCCACGGCTGCGCAGCAGGCGCACGGCCAGGCACACCAGGTTCGGGTACTCGGCATATTGCCCGTCGTAGGTCGGATCGTGCTGGAAGCGCAGGGCGCTGGACAGTTCGTCCGGCATGTCCCAGTAGCGCATCAGCCAGGCGCCGATCTGTTCGCGGCTGATGCCCAGCAAGTGTTGCTCGACATAGCTGTGGCACAGGTGCGGGTTGACCTCCAAGTGGCGGCAGATCAGCGAGAAGTGCGGCGGGAACACGTGGGCCAGCAGCAGGTAACCGAAGTTGTGCAGCAGGCCGGCCAGGTAAGTCAGGCCGGCTTCCGGGCGCTGGGCGCGCGGCATGGCGCGGGTCAGGCCTTCGATCACGGCGGCGGTGTAGATCGACTGGTGCCAGTACGGCGTGGACTGGTGCGGGTGGTCTTTGGGCAGGCTCAGGGTTTTACCCAGGGCCAGGCCCAGCGCCAAATTGATCACCAGGTCAAAGCCCAGCACACGCACGATGGCGTCTTCCACTGAACGAATCTTGCCGGGCGAGGCGTAGTACGGCGACGCGGCCCAACTCACCACCTGGGCGGCCAGGGCCGGGTCGGTTTCCACCACGCCGGTGATGTCATCGATGGTGGCGTTGGGGTCGACGCGCAGCTTGATGATCTTCTGCGCGGTGTCGGCCAGCGGCGGAATCTCGATGGTTGCTTCCAGACGTTGCTGGATGCGGCGGGCGGTGAAGGCCTGCATCGCCTGGGTGATTTCCTCGCGGTCATCATTCGGGCGGTCGAGGTTGGGGCGGATGTTGCTCAAGGGCTCGCCGAAGTGACCGGCGCTGGCCTTGGTGAGCATGGTCTTGAAGTCGTCGCTGGCGATTTCGAGCAGCAGCCCGGCTTCACCCGAATGCACCAGCAGGCTCGGCTCGCTGAGCAGGCTGCCTTCGTACAGGCACGGCGAGCTGGTCAGCGCGGGCAGGCCCGGCAGCAGGCTCAGGTCATGCTTGGCCAGCATGCGCTCGACGCGGTCCGGTGACACCGCTATGAGGCGGCGGCCGGTCAGTTCGGCGAGGCGATTGAGGTCGAGCAACTGGCTCTGCGGGAACAGCACCATGAGTGCGCCAACGGCATCTTCCAGCAGCACCGCCTGGACCTTTCGCGCGGGATTCAGGCCAGCCTGTTCGGCGACTTCCGTGTAGGGGATGGCGAGCTTTGCGAGCAGAGCCCGAATGACCGGCGGGGCGGTCAGTGGGGCTGTGGCGAGGGCTACTTCTGACATGGCCTGATCCAATTGCGTACAGTCAACGAAGTATAACCAGCTTGATACAACTGTTGGTCGACTAAGTGAGTCAGGCGTCACACTTGGCCGTATTGCTGCCCATGCCGTAGCCAGCGATCCAGTAACGGGCTGACATGTTCCGGCCAGCGTTCGAGCAGTGCTTGCGCCGCGTCACGCACGGCGGGCAACAGGTCGGCGTCGCGCATCAGGTCGGCAACCTTGAACTGCAGCAGCCCGGTCTGGCGAGTGCCGAGCATTTCGCCGGGGCCGCGCAGCTCCAGGTCTTTTTCGGCGATGACAAAACCGTCGTTGGTTTCACGCATGATGCCCAGGCGCTGCCGGCCAATCTGTGACAGCGGCGGATGGTAGAGCAGCACGCAGTGGCTGGCGGCACTGCCCCGGCCGACGCGGCCGCGCAATTGGTGCAGCTGCGCGAGGCCCAGGCGCTCGGGGTTTTCGATAATCATCAGGCTGGCATTCGGCACGTCCACGCCGACTTCGATCACCGTGGTGGCCACCAGCAGCTGCAGGTTGCCGGCCTTGAACTCGGCCATGACGGCGGCTTTTTCTGCGGGCTTCATGCGGCCGTGGATCAGCCCTACCTTGAGCTCACCCAGCGCACTGGTGAGGTCTTCAAAGGTGGTTTCGGCGGCCTGGCAGGTCAGCTCTTCGGACTCTTCAATCAGCGTGCACACCCAGTACGCCTGGCGGCCTTCCGCGCAGGCGCCACGCACGCGCTCGATCACTTCCACGCGCCGGGTGTCGGTGACCAGCACGGTGTTGACCGGGGTACGGCCGGGCGGCAGTTCATCGAGGATCGAGGTATCGAGGTCGGCATAGGCGCTCATCGCCAGGGTGCGCGGGATCGGCGTGGCGGTCATGATCAACTGGTGCGGGTTCATCCGCCCGCCGACGCCTTTCTGGCGCAGGGCCAAACGTTGCTGCACGCCGAAACGGTGCTGTTCGTCGATGATCACGAGTGCGAGGTTCTTGAACTGCACTTCGTCCTGGAACAGTGCGTGGGTGCCGACCACCATCGGTGCGCCACCGGCGATTTGTTCCAGCGCTGCCGCGCGGACCTTGCCCTTGAGCTTGCCGGCCAGCCACGCCACTTCCAGGCCCAAGGGTTCGAGCCAGCGCTTGAAGGTGATGAAGTGCTGTTCGGCAAGAATCTCGGTGGGCGCCATCAGCGCCACTTGGTAGCCGGCTTCCAGCGCTTGCAAGGCGGCGAGGGCGGCAACCACAGTCTTGCCCGCGCCCACGTCGCCCTGGATCAGGCGCAGCATCGGTTCGTGCTGGCTCAGGTCATAGGCGATTTCATTGCCAACCCGCTGCTGGGCGCCGGTCGGCGCGAAGCCGAGGTTGGCCAGGTATTGCGCAGGCAGGCGCGTGGCCTTGGGCATCGCCGGCGCGCGCAGAGAGCGCATGCTTTCGCGCAGGCGCTGTTGGGACAGTTGATGCGTCAGCAGTTCTTCGAAGGCCAGGCGATGCTGTGCCCAGTGATGACCCAGCGCGAGTTCGTCGACATCGGCGTCGGCGGGCGGGTGATGCAGGTAGCGGATTGCATCGTCCAGCGGCGCCAGTTGGTAGTCGCGGGCCAGCTCCACCGGCAGCCAGTCGGGCAGGCTTTTCGGGCCGAGCATCGTCAGGGTCTGCATGCACAATTGGCGTAGGCGTTGTTGGGTCAGGCCTTCGGTCAGCGGGTAGATCGGCGTGAGGGTCGTGTCCACCGGCGGCGGCTCGTCACCGGTAATGGCGCGGTATTCCGGGTGGTAAATCTCCAGGCCCGACGCGCCAGGCCGCGCCTCACCGTAGCAGCGCACGCGAGTGCCGCGCTTGAGGCCTTCCTTTTGTGCGTTGCTGAAATGATAGAAGCGCAGGCTCAGGCCGCCGGTGCCGTCCTGCAGGCGCACGACCAGGCTGCGGCGCTTGCCCATCACTACGTCAGCGCCACTGACGGTGCCTTCGACCACCGCGTCTTGCCCAGGGCGCAAATGGCCGATGGGCACTACGCGGGTGCGGTCCTGATAGCGCAGGGGCAGGTGAAACAGCACATCTTGGAGGTTCTCCAGGCCGACCTTGGCCAACTTTTCGGCCATGGCCTCACCAACACCCTTGAGTGCGGTTACCGACACCTGCGACAACTCGGTCATACGTTTACTTAGCTCGCAGCAGGCGGCTTGGCCACCGAACACAGGCGGATCGAGTCGGCCAGGATTTCAATGGCTTTCGGGCGTGGGAAGCTGGCGCGCCAGGCGATGGCCACGGTGCGGAACGGCACCGGTGGCGTGAGTGGGCGCACTTCGATCACGCCGGGGGCGTAGTGATGGCTGTCCACGGCCGACAGCGGCAGGATCGAAATACCCAGGCCGGAAGCCACCATGTGGCGAATGGTTTCCAGGGAGCTGGATTCCACGGTGGTGTGCTTGGCGCCGTCGTTGCCCTTGGTCAGCGTCGGGCAGGCTTCGAGTACCTGATCGCGGAAGCAGTGGCCTTCGCCGAGCAGCAGCAGGCTCTTGTCGTTGAGCAGGCCGGCGTCGATGGTGTCTTTCTGCGTCCACGGGTGGGAGGCCGGCATCAACACGTAGAACGGCTCGTCGTAGAGCGGCAGGGTCAGCACGTCCGCCTCGTTGAACGGCAGGGCGATGATGATCGCGTCCAGCTCACCGTTGCGCAGTTTGTCGCGCAGTACGTGGGTGAAGTTTTCTTCGATATACAGCGGCATCTGCGGCGCGACTCGGTGCAGTTGCGGAATCAAGTGCGGGAACAGGTACGGGCCGACGGTGTAGATGGCGCCGACTTTGAGCGGTGCGGTCAGCTGGTTCTTGCCGGCCTGGGCCAGCTCGCGAATGCTTTGGGCTTGTTCCAGCACCTTTTGGGCCTGGGCGACAATGCCTTCGCCCACTGGCGTGAGGCGCACGGCGCTCTTGCTGCGCTCGAAAATCAGCACACCGAGTTCGTCTTCAAGCTTTTTCACACCCACCGACAGCGTCGGCTGGCTGACGTGGCAACGCTCGGCCGCGTGGCCGAAGTGCTGCTCTTGGGCGAGGGTCACGATGTAGCGTAATTCTGTAAGAGTCATAGCGGGCGTCCATGAGGTTGCGAGCCAAGCATACCGGCTGCAATCGATAGACGCACGTTATCAGAACTTTGGTGGGGATTGAGCGGGGAGTGCGGAGGATTTAGCTGAAAGATGGGTTTTTAGAGGCAATTAAATCAAATGTGGGAGCTGGCTTGCCCGCGATACAGACACCTCGATCTAGCCATCAGACCGTGGTGATGCTATCGCAGGCAAGCCAGCTCCCACACAAGCCAGCTGCTACACGAGCCAGCTCCCGTTTGCCGCTTAGCGGCGGCGCTTCTCGATGTTGTAAACGAACGGCGCGACGATTTCGACGCTGCCGCCTTTCAACATGTCGGCCGGTGGCTTGGGCAGTGGCTGGGCACGACGAATCATGTCCAGGGTTGCACGGTCCAGGTCGGCGTTGCCGGAGCGGCCCACCAGCTCGTAGGACAGCACGTTGCCTTCAGCATCGACCACAAAGCGCAGGCGGTTCAAGCCTTCCTTGCCACGCTGTTGGGCGCCTGGCGGGTACTTTTTGTACTTCTGCAAGTGCGCCAGCAAGGTGCCTTCCCAGGACGCTTTGGCCGCGACCTGTGCTGGCGATGGGCCGGGCACCGGTTGGGCGGATTTTTCTGCTGGTGCGTTGGTCTGCGGGGTTTCGCTCGGCGGGTCCTCGGAAGGTTTTTCCTTGGGCGGCTCGGGCTTCTTCTCCACAGGCTTTGGCGGCTGAGGTTTGGGCTTGGGCTTGACCGGCTTGGGCACCTGGATCGTTGGCTTGGGTGCCTCGGCCAGTTTCGGCAGGGGCAGCTCTTCCACCGGGGCAGGCGGCTGCGGCGGCGTGACCACCTTTGGCGGCGCCGGAGGCGGCGGTGCCGGCAGCGGCGCCAGGTCGATGACCATGGCGGCCGGTGGCAACGTCACCTGGTGCGGCGCGGACCATTGAAGCGCGATGATGATCGCGACGGCATGCACGCCCAGCACGACGGCGAGGCTGGTGCCATAACGCGTCAGTTTGTGGCGCGTCGTGATCATTTCTTGGCTGCCGTCTCAAGTCCGACCAGGCCGACCTTGAGGTAGCCGGCTGCCCGCAGGGCATCCATCACGCTCATCAGGTCGCCGTAGTCCACGCCTTTATCGGCCTGGAAGAAGATCGTCGTGTCTTTCTTGCCTTGGGTCTTGGCATCGAGCACCGGCCCCAGGGTTTCAGCTTTGACTTCTTCTTCACCCAGGAACAGGCGTTGGTCCGCCTTGACGCTGAGGAAGATCGGTTTCTCTGGCCGCGGCGCAGGCTTGGCGCTGGACGCGGGCAAGTCGACCTTGATGTCCACGGTCGCCAGCGGTGCCGCCACCATGAAGATGATCAGCAGCACCAGCATCACGTCGATAAACGGCGTGACGTTGATTTCGTGGTTCTCGACGAGGTCGTCGTCGCCTTGATTCAAATGCAGGCCCATGGCCGATTACCCCACTTTCACCATGTGCGGTTGCGAGCTGCGCTCGGTAGGCAGGTGATCGAGGTCGCGGCTGACCAGCAGCAGGACTTCTGCCGACGCGTCCGATACCTGAGCCTTGTAGCCGGCAATCGAACGGGCGAAGACGTTGTAGATCACCACCGCAGGAATGGCGGCAACCAGGCCCAGGGCGGTTGCCAGCAGGGCTTCGGCGATGCCTGGGGCAACGACGGCGAGGTTGGTGGTCTGGGTTTTGGCGATGCCGATAAAGCTGTTCATGATGCCCCACACGGTGCCGAACAGACCGACGAACGGCGCGGTGGAACCGATAGTGGCGAGTACGCCGGTGCCGCTGCTCATGTTACGGCCGCAGGCCGCAACCAGGCGCTCCAGGCGGAAGCTGACACGTTCCTTGATGCCTTCTTTTTCGCGGGCGTTGACCGACAGGCGCATTTCTTCCAGCGCGTCGTGTACCAGCAGGTTGGCCAGGGTGCCCTTCTTGGTCGCGGTGTCGCTGGCTTCCTTGAGGGTGGTGGCTTTTTTCAGGTGGACGATTTCAGTGCGCAGGCGACGCTTGGCGCCCAGCAGCTCGAAGCCCTTGGCGATCCAGATAGTCCAGGTGATGATCGAGGCGATGGCCAGGCCGATCATCACGGCTTTCACCACCACGTCAGCATTCTGGTACATGCCCCACGGCGACAGGTCATGGGCCATGCCCAGGCTGTTGTCTTCTTCCAGCACCACGCCGGAGTCGTCGGCAGGTGCTGGCGTTGCAGCCTGGGCCGGGTCGGTAGCGACGGGCGCGGCAGCAGGCGCAGCGGGGGTTGCTGCATTGTGCTCGGCGGCAGCCGGAGCGGCTGGGGCAGTAGCGTCAGCGAACGCAGCGGTCGGTGCCAGCATTACGCTGAACAGCAACGCAGCAATCGCACGCCAGGCGCGGGATGGGCTGTGAGGCTTGGTTGGCGAAGCGGGGTTTGTATTACGTGTCATGCTGGCCGGACCTGAGAGAAAAAAATGAGTGATCGTCCTGCCAGACCCTGATGGGTCGAGGACAAATGGGCGGTTATTATTGCAAGTAATTCTTGTTAACAAAAGTAATACAGTTACTTAATTTGTCCTTTTGCTGGTCGCTGGTCCTCTTCGGCGGCTAATCTGCGCCTTTAAGAATGGAGTTTTATGATGTCTGCGCCTTCTGTTGTGATTGCCGGTTGCGGCGATGTGGGTAGTCGGCTGGCTAGCCAATTGCTGGCCTCGGGCTGGGAGGTTCATGGCCTGCGCCGCGACGTTTCGCGGCTTCCCGAGGGTGTCATCGGCATCGCCGGTGACCTGTTCAAAAAGGATTGCCCGGACACCTGGCCGATCGGCGGGGTGGATTACCTGGTGTATTGCGCCGCTGCCACCGACCACGACGAGGCCGGCTATCGCGCGGCGTACGTGCAAGGGTTGCAGCATGTGTTGGAGTGGCTGGGCGACTACGGTCAGGCGCCCAAGCATTTACTGTTTGTGTCCAGCAGCAGCGTGTATGGCCAGCAAAACGGTGAGTGGGTCGACGAAACGTCCGACACCCAGGCGAAGGGCTATTCCGGCCTAGTCATGCTGGAAGCCGAGCAAGTGGCGCTTAACAGTGGCATCCCGGCGAGTATCGTGCGGTTGACCGGAATCTACGGCCCCGGCCGCGAATGGCTGTTGACCCAAGTGCGCCAAGGCTATCGCGTAGCGGTGGATCCACCTTTATATGGCAACCGGATTCACGCGGATGACGCGGCAGGCCTGTTGGCGTTTTTGTTGCGGCACGTGGAGCAGGGCGGCTCGCTGGACAAGATCTACATCGGCGTGGACGATGCGCCCGCGCCATTGGCAGAAGTGGTGGCTTGGTTGCGCGACTATCTGGGCGTGACCGAGTGGGCTGACGACGCCAGTGTGCGTCGGGCGGGCAGCAAGCAATGCAGCAATGCCCGAGCCAAGGCGCTGGGCTGGGTGCCGACGTATCCGACCTATCGCGAAGGGTATGCAGCGATTCTGAAGGGCTGAAGCGCGGCCAAAAAAATGTGGGAGCTGGCTTGCCTGCGATGACGGTGTCACATCCAACAATGATGTGACTGAAATACCGCTATCGCAGGCAAGCCAGCTCCCACATTCAGTTTTGCGTGAGGCTGTTTATTGCTTTTCAAGCAGCCACTGGCGTGGGCCAGGTGTAAACGAAGGCACTTCATCCGTTTGCGCCGTGTTCACTGCCTGGAAAATTTCCAGCTGCTTGCCCTTGCGCACAAAGATCCACGGGTTGCCCTGGCCGTTCAGTTGCAGCCAGATGCTGTCGTAGCCGCCGCTCATGGAAGCGCAGTCACCGGCCAGGCACAGCGAGTACCGATCGACGCCTGGCAAACCGGCGACCTTGCCGTCAGCCTGGAACTGTACCGTGGCGCCATCACCATTGCCGTCGGTGATTTTCCAGTCGCCGCCCATGTAGGCTGCGTACAGTGCGCGCTCGAAGTTGGCGCCCAGTGGCGCGCCTTCGGGGGCTGGGTCTTTGGCGCGGGAGAAGAGTTGCTCAGGCTCGTTGTCGTTGGCCACTTGCAGCAGTTGTTTGCCTTTACGCTTGAGTTCGGTGGCGGAGCTGCCGTAAAAATCGACACTCCAGGCGCCGGGCTTTTCACTCAGCAGCTTGCCTTCGGCGACTTCAAAACCATTGTAGTAGCGCGCCTGCGAAGCCTTGGCGTTGACCTCCCATTCGAGGTTCGGGCCATAGGTTTGCAGGGCTTCACGCAAAGGGCCGCCCTTGGCTGCCGCATTGATGGCGGGCTGGTTGATCCAGGTGCCGCTCACATCCAGGTCGGCGGGGTTGCTGGCACAGCCGCCGAGCAACAGGGCAAGCAACGAAGAGGCTACTAGCGCTTTGCGCATTACGAAATCCTTCTGAAACGAAGTCGACGCAGCCTGTGAAGGCTGCGCCGGGTGTTTTACTCGATGACCAGAATCGCGTCCATCTCAACCTGTGCGCCCTTTGGCAGGGCGGCCACGCCGATGGCGGCGCGGGCTGGGTACGGCTGTTCGAAGTACTTGCCCATGATCTCGTTGACCTTGGCGAAGTGGCTCAGGTCGGTGAGGAAGATGTTCAGCTTGACGATGTCCTTGAACGAACCGCCGGCCGCTTCGGCAACCGACTTGAGGTTTTCGAAGACCTGGACGGTTTGTGCTTCAAAGCCTTCAACCAGTTCCATGGTCTTTGGGTCGAGCGGGATCTGGCCGGACATGTAGACGGTATTGCCCGCCTTGATCGCCTGGGAGTAAGTACCGATGGCGGCAGGGGCCTTGTCGCTGGTGATAACAGTCTTGGTCATGAGTGACTCCTTGTAAGAGATCGGCTATGCACGCATGCGGGTGATGCGAATCACCCCGGTCAGGGCGCGCAGTTTCTTGATCACGCGAGCCAGGTGCACGCGGTCGTGCACGCTGACGACCAGCTGGACCACGCTGATGCGGCCATCGCGCTCATCCATGCTGATCTTCTCGATATTGCCGTCGGCCGCGTTGACGCTGTTGGCCAGCAGGGCGATCAGGCCGCGCTGGTGCTCCAGCTCGACGCGCAGCTCGACGTTGAATTCGCCGGTCACATCCTTGGCCCAGGAGAGCTGGATGCATTTCTCGGGGTTGTGACGGATTTCAGTGATATTGCGGCAGTTGTCCAAGTGCACAACCATGCCCTTGCCGGCAGACAGGTGCCCAACAATCGGGTCGCCCGGGATCGGCGTGCAGCACTTGGCGTAGCTGAGCACCAGGCCCTCGGTGCCGCGAATTGCCAGCGGGCCTTCGGGGCTTGGCAATTGTTCGCCTTCGCCGAGCAGGCGACGGGCGACCACGTAGGCCATGCGGTTGCCCAGGCCGATATCTTCCAGCAGGTCTTCGATGGTTTCCTGGCGATACTCGTGGAGCATCGCTTGCACGCGCTCGGCCGGGATTTTCTCCAGGGCGCTGTCGAAACCGTTGAGCACCTTGTTCAGCAGGCGTTCGCCGAGGCTGATGGATTCGGAGCGACGTTGCAATTTGAGCGCATGGCGGATGTGTGTGCGCGCCTTGCCGGTGACCACGAAGTTGAGCCAGGCCGGGTTGGGGCGTGCGCCGGGCGCGCTGACGATCTCGACCGTGGAGCCGCTTTGCAGGGGTTCTGACAGCGGCGCGAGACGACGGTTGATCCGGCAGGCAATGCAGCTGTTGCCGACGTCGGTGTGTACCGCGTAGGCAAAGTCGACCGCCGTGGAGCCCTTGGGCAACTCCATGATCCGGCCTTTGGGCGTGAACACATAGACCTCGTCCGGGAACAGGTCGATCTTCACGCTTTCGATAAATTCCAGGGAGTTGCCGGCACGTTGCTGCATTTCCAGCACGCCTTTGACCCACTGACGGGCGCGGGCATGCGTGCCCTTCGGCTGTTCGTCGCCGCTGGATTTGTACAGCCAATGGGCGGCGATGCCGTTGTTGGCCATCTCTTCCATTTCGCGAGTACGAATCTGGATCTCGATCGGCACCCCGTGCATACCGAACAGCGTGGTATGCAGCGACTGATAGCCGTTGGCCTTGGGAATCGCGATGTAGTCCTTGAAGCGGCCGGGCAGGGGTTTGTACAAATTATGTACAGCGCCCAGCACGCGGTAGCAGGTGTCGACCTTGTCGACGATGATGCGAAACGCGTACACGTCCATGATCTCGTTGAAGGCGCGACGCTTGCCGCGCATCTTCTTGTAGATGCCATAGATGTGTTTTTGCCGGCCACTGACTTCGCCTTCAATCTCGTCGATCGCCAGGCAATGGCTCAGCGACTCTTCGATCTTGTTGACGATTTCCTTGCGGTTGCCCCGCGCACGCTTGACCGCCTGGTAGATGCGCGCCGAACGCATCGGGTGCATGGCCTTGAAGCCGAGGTCTTCGAATTCGATACGAATGGCATGCATGCCCAGCCGGTTGGCGATGGGCGCGTAGATTTCCAGGGTTTCCTTGGCGATGCGCCGACGTTTTTCGCCGGACAGCACTTCCAGCGTGCGCATGTTGTGCAGCCGGTCGGCCAGTTTGACCAGGATCACCCGAATGTCTCGGGCCATGGCCATGGCCATCTTCTGGAAGTTTTCCGCCTGGGCTTCGGCCTTGGTCTCGAAGTTCATCTGGGTCAGTTTGCTGACCCCGTCGACCAGTTCGGCCACGGTTTCGCCAAACTGTGCGCTGAGCGCTTCCTTGGCAATGCCGGTGTCTTCGATCACGTCATGCAGCATCGCGGCCATCAAGCTCTGATGGTCCATGTGCATGTCGGCAAGAATATTTGCCACGGCAAGAGGATGCGTGACATACGCCTCGCCGCTGCGGCGGCGTTGGCCGTCGTGGGCTTGTTCGGCGTAGAAATACGCTCGGCGGACCAGGTTGACCTGGTCTGGGCCGAGGTAGGTCGATAAGCGATCGGCGAGGGCGTCTATGCTCGGCAAAGTGTTAACTCCTGCCGTTGGCTGTGACCCCGCGCCGTGCTACGTCGACCAGGCATAGGCTTAGACGGCCTCGTTGGACTCGTCCTCGAACGCTGCAAACAGCGGTTCGTCTTCAACGATTTCGGCGTTGGCGATGAACTCGTAGCTCATCAGGCCTTCAGCGATTTCACGCAGGGCCACAACGGTAGGCTTGTCGTTTTCCCACTGGACCAGGGGCTCTTTGCCGCCAGTGGCCAGTTGACGGGCACGCTTGGTAGAGAGCATGACCAGCTCAAAGCGGTTATCCACGTGTTCTAGGCAGTCTTCAACGGTTACGCGGGCCATGGTATTCCTCGGAGCGAATGCAAGATGCGCGCTGCCCGGTTGGGCGAGCGGACTGAACAGTTTAAAAAATCACCAGCGTTTAGGGAAGCGCTGATTTTTCCCGCGCCCTCGCAAAACCGCTACAAGTGCCAATGTAAAGCCCTTGCAGCGGTTTTGGGAAGGGCCAATCAGCCGAGCAGTTCGGCGAGTAATTTGCCAAAACGCTGCTGTTGGCGCTTTTGCTGGAGCTGATTGGTGCGGAAAATCGCCTTCAAATCGTCCAGGGCGTGGGCGAAATCGTCGTTGATGATCAGGTAGTCGTAGTCGACGTAGTGGCTCATCTCGCTGACGGCTTCACGCATGCGGCCTTCGATGATTTCGTCGCTGTCCTGGCCGCGATTGGTCAGGCGCTGGTGCAAGGCTTCCAGCGAAGGCGGCAGGATGAAGATCGAGCGCGCCTTGGGCATCAGTTGACGCACTTGCTCGGCGCCCTGCCAGTCGATTTCCAGGATCAGGTCGTGGCCTTCGTCCAGGGTCTGCTGCAGGTGGCTTTGCGAGGTGCCGTAAAGGTTGCCGAACACTTCGGCACGCTCCAGGAAGTCGCCGTGTTCGATCATCTTCACGAACTCGGTGCGCTCGACGAAGTGATAGTGCACGCCGTTCACCTCGCCCGGGCGCATGGCGCGGGTGGTGTGCGAGACCGAGATGCGGATCTGCTCGTCAGCGTCGGTCAATGCCTTGACCAGGCTGCTCTTGCCCGCGCCCGAGGGGGCGGAAATGATGTAAAGGGTGCCGGTGCTGTGGGTCATGAAAGTTGCCTTACTCTATATTCTGTACTTGTTCGCGCATCTGCTCGATCAACACTTTGAGGTTGACCGCAGCCGTGGTGCTGCGCGGGTCAAATGCCTTGGAGCCGAGTGTATTGGCTTCGCGGTTGAGTTCCTGCATCAGGAAGTCCAGGCGCCGACCAGCGGCACCGGCGGACTTGAGCACGCGGCGCACTTCGAGGATGTGGGTGCTCAGGCGGTCGAGCTCTTCGGCCACGTCGCTCTTCTGCGCCAGCAGGACCATTTCCTGCTCCAGGCGCGTCGGGTCGAGGTCGGCCTTCATGTCGGTGAAGCGGTCGAGGACCTTTTGACGTTGGGTAGCGAGCATCTGCGGCACCAGCTCGCGCAGGGTGACCACGTCGGCTTCGATCGACGTCAGGCGTTCATTGATCAGGCGCGCCAGTTCGGCACCTTCACGTTCGCGTCCGGCCTTTAGCTCCTTCAAACCCTGGGTGAACAGGGCCAGGGCTTCGGCATTCAGCGCTTGCGGGTCGGTGGCGTCGGCCACCAGCACGCCGGGCCAGGCCAGCACTTCCAGCGGGTTCAGCGCGGCAGGTTGTTTGATCAAGCCGGCGATGGTTTCGGCGGCGGCGACCAGTTGCGCGGCGCGGTCGCGGTCGACCTGCAGCGGCTTGCCGGTGGTTTCCTCGGTAAAACGCAGGGTGCATTCCAGCTTGCCGCGGGAAATGCCTTGGCGCAGTGCTTCACGCACGGCGCCTTCGAGGTCGCGGAAGGATTCCGGCAAGCGCAGGTGCGGCTCCAGGTAGCGGCTGTTGACCGAGCGCAGTTCCCAGCTCAGGGTGCCTTGGGCGCCGGCTTTTTCGACGCGGGCGAAGGCGGTCATGCTGTGCACCATGGAGGTACCTCGCGATGCAGTCCCGCAAATGCGGGCTGATGGGTAAATTGAAGCCGACAGGCTGCGAAGGCGCAGGATTGTAGCGCAGTGAGGCGAGCGCGCCCAAACAATGGGCGCCAGGCTAGTCATTCGTAACCGAATTTTTTAGAAGTGCCCCGAATCGGTTCACGGCTCTATAATGCTCGGCAGTTTTTCGTCCTCCGTACAGGTATCCCCTATGAAACGTCCAAGTGGTCGCGCTGCCGATCAGCTCCGCTCGATCCGCATCACCCGCAACTACACCAAACACGCCGAGGGATCTGTACTGGTCGAGTTTGGCGATACCAAGGTGATCTGCACCGTCAGCGTCGAAAACGGCGTGCCGCGCTTCCTCAAGGGCCAGGGCCAGGGTTGGTTGACCGCCGAATACGGCATGCTGCCGCGCGCCACCGGCGAGCGTAACCAGCGTGAAGCCAGCCGCGGCAAACAAGGCGGCCGCACCCTGGAAATCCAGCGCCTGATCGGTCGTTCCCTGCGCGCAGCGCTGGACATGTCCAAGCTGGGCGACGTGACCCTGTACCTCGACTGCGACGTGATCCAGGCTGACGGCGGCACCCGCACTGCTTCCATCACCGGTGCCATGGTGGCCTTGGTTGACGCGCTCAAAGTGATCAAGAAGCGCGGCGGCCTGAAAGCCGGCGACCCACTCAAGCAGATGATTGCTGCCGTGTCGGTCGGCATGTACCAGGGCGAGCCTGTATTGGACCTGGACTACCTGGAAGACTCGGCTGCCGAGACCGACCTGAACGTGGTAATGACCAACACCGGCGGTTTCATCGAAGTGCAGGGCACCGCTGAAGGCGCGCCATTCCAGCCAGCCGACCTGAACGCCATGCTGGCCCTGGCTCAGAAAGGCATGACCGAAATCTTTGAACTGCAGAAGGCCGCATTGGCTGACTGAACCCGCCTCAAGGAGAAACGCCATGAATGACAGCCAGCAACCTGTGCCGACGCCTTCCTACGAAGTGCGTCAAGGCGCAATGTTGTGCCATCTCGCGGCGTTTCTGGGGTTTGTGTTCCCCTTCGGCAGTGTCATCGGGCCGCTGATCCTGTGGCAGATGAAGAGGGAAGTGGACCCGTTCATTGATGATCAGGGCAAGGAAGCCTTGAACTTCCAGATCACCGTGGCCATTGCCTGGATGGTGTGCTTCGTACTGGCCTTCGCGATTATTGGTCTTTTCCTGATGACTGCTTTGGTAATCGCGACAGTGGTGCTGACCATCATCGGTTCGATCAAGGCCAACAAGGGCATCGCTTATCGCTATCCCTTTGCCTGGCGGCTGGTCAAATAATGAGCGCCCATAAAAAAACCGACAGCGATGTCGGTTTTTTTGTGCCTGGAAAAAGACCTTAGATGGTCAGTGTCCAGTCGTAGTCCACGATCAGCGGCGCATGCTGCGAGAAGCGCGGCTGACGTGGCAGGCGTGCGCTGCGAACAAAGCGGCGCAGGCCCGGCGTCAGCAGCTGGTAGTCGAAACGCCAGCCCAGGTTGAGCATCTCAGCCTGTTCGTTATCCGGCCACCAGCTGTACTGGTCGCCTTCACGGCTGACTTCGCGCAAGGCATCGACATAACCCATGTTGCCGACAATCTCGTCCATCCAGGCCCGTTCCGGCGCCAGGAAGCCCGGGGATTGCTGGCTGTCGCGCCAGTTCTTGATATCCAGCTTTTGTTGCGCCACGTACAGCGAGCCACAGTAAATGTACTCGCGACGTTTACGCCGCTGTTTATCCAGATAACGGGCGAAGTCGTCCATTAGCTTGAACTTCTGGTTCAAGTCTTCATCGCCGTTCTGCCCCGAAGGGAGCAGCAAGGTCGCGATGCTGACCTTGTCGAAATCGGCTTGCAGGTAGCGCCCGTAGCGGTCGGCTGTCTCGAAGCCGAGGCCGCTGATGACCGCCTTGGGTTGCAACCGTGAGTACAGAGCCACGCCACCTTGGGCAGGGACTTCGGCATCACAGGCATAAAGGAAGTAGCCATCCAGTTGGAAGGCTGGGTCGTCCAGTTCAAAGGCGGAGGCGCGGGTGTCCTGCAGGCAGATGACGTCGGCATTCTGTGCTTGCAGCCAACTGAGCAAACCACGCTCGACTGCAGCCTGAATACCATTGACGTTCACACTGATGATCCGCATAAATGGCCCCAAAAATCGCGTGCGTGTATGATACACGCCGTCTACCTAATTAGCTAAATCCGTGGTATCTGAGGCTTTTTTCATGCAGGCGTATCAACGCGATTTCATTCGTTTTGCCATCGATCGCGGCGTTTTACGCTTCGGTGAGTTCACCTTGAAGTCCGGGCGCACCAGCCCGTACTTCTTCAATGCTGGCTTGTTCAACTCGGGTTCGGCCCTGGCTCAGCTGGGTCGTTTCTACGCGGCAGCCATCGTTGAAAGCGGTATTTCCTTCGACGTGCTGTTCGGTCCAGCCTATAAGGGCATCCCTTTGGCGGCCGCTACCGCCGTGGCCCTGGCTGAACATCACGGGCTGGACTTGCCATGGTGCTTCAACCGCAAAGAGGCCAAGGCCCATGGCGAAGGCGGCAGCCTGGTGGGGGCTCCGCTCAAAGGCGACGTGCTGATCATCGACGACGTGATCACCGCCGGCACTGCTATCCGCGAAGTGATGCAGATCATCGCGTCCCAGGACGGCGCCAAGGCCGCCGGCGTTCTGATCGCCCTGAACCGCCAGGAGCGCGGCAACGGTGAGTTGTCGGCGATCCAGGAAGTGGAGCGTGATTTCGGCATTCCGGTGGTGAGCATTGTATCGTTGAACCAGGTGTTGCAGTTCCTGGAAGATGACCCGCAGCTCAAGCAGCATTTGCCAGCGGTGCGTGCGTACCGCGAGCAGTTCGGCGTCTGACACGCAAACCCATCTGGGGCGTGGACCAATGTGGGAGCTGGCTTGCCTGCGATAGCATCACCTCGGTACAACTGATTTACCGAGGTGTCAGCATCGCAGGCAAGCCAGCTCCCACATTTGGATCGAGTTCAAATAAAAAGGCCCCGCTCAATGCGATTGAGCGGGGCCTTTTTATTGACAGCGATTAGGGACGCTTGCGGTTACTGATCAGCGTGCCCACACCGGTATCGGTGAAGATTTCCAACAGGATCGCATTCGGCACGCGACCATCCAGGATCAGCGAACTACCCACGCCGCCTTGCACCGCTTCCAGTGCGCAACGGATCTTGGGCAGCATGCCGCCGTAGATGGTGCCGTCGGCGATCAGCTCGTCCACTTGCTGGGTGGTCAGGCCGGTCAACACCTTGCCTTCCTTGTCCATCAAGCCGGCGATGTTGGTCAGCAGCATCAGCTTTTCAGCTTTCAGTGCCTCGGCCACCTTGCCGGCTACCAAGTCAGCGTTGATGTTGTAGGACTCACCATTGGCACCCACACCAATTGGCGCGATCACCGGGATGAAATCACCCTTGACCAGCAGGTTCAGCAAGTCGGTGTTGATGCCGATCACTTCGCCTACCTGGCCGATGTCGATGATTTCCGGCTGGGTCATCTCCGGCGTCTGACGGGTAACGGTCAGTTTTTTCGCGCGGATCAGCTCCGCGTCCTTGCCGGTCAGGCCGATGGCGCTGCCGCCATGACGGTTGATCAGGTTGACGATGTCTTTGTTGACCTGGCCGCCGAGGACCATCTCCACCACGTCCATGGTCTGCGCGTCAGTGACGCGCATGCCATCGATGAAGTGACTCTCGATCGACAAACGCTTGAGCAGGTCGCCGATTTGCGGGCCGCCACCGTGCACCACCACCGGGTTGATCCCGACGGCTTTCATCAACACGATGTCGCGGGCAAAGCCGGTTTTCAGCTCGTCGCTTTCCATGGCATTGCCGCCGTACTTGATCACCAGCGTCTTGCCGACGTAGCGTCGAATGTAAGGCAACGCTTCGGACAGGACCTTGGCAGTATTGGCAGCGGCTTCGCGTTCGAGGGTCATTCAGGGCTCCGGTAAAAAATCAGAACGGTAATTGGAGATCAGGGGCAACACGTTTCAACTGGGCGTGGAACACGTCCTTGATGCGCTGCAACTCAGCCTCGGTATCCGCCTCGAAACGCAGGACCAGCACCGGTGTGGTATTGGACGCGCGAACCAGGCCCCAGCCTTTGGCGTAATCGACTCGCACACCATCAATGGTGGTCAGGTTGGCGCCTTCGCCCCATTGCGCATCGTGCAGTGCGTCAATGATGCTGAATTTGCTCTCCTCGGTCACATGGATATTGATCTCTGGCGTAGAAATATCATTCGGGAAGGTCTGAAACAGCTCCTGCGCCGTCGATTTTTCCTTGCTGAGGATCTCCAGCAGACGAGCGGCACTGTAAATGCCGTCGTCAAACCCGAACCAGCGCTCTTTGAAGAACACATGGCCGCTCATTTCACCGGCCAACAGCGCGCCGGTTTCTTTCATTTTCTTTTTGATCAACGAGTGACCGGTCTTCCACATTAGTGGGCGACCGCCGTATTCCTTGATCAGCGGCGTGAGGCGGCGGGTGCATTTCACGTCGAAGATGATTTCGGCGTTGGCGTTACGCGCCACCACGTCACGGGCAAACAGCATCAGCAGGCGGTCGGCGAATACGTTTTCGCCGGTGTCTGTCACCACGCCAACGCGATCGCCGTCACCGTCGAAGGCCAGGCCCACGTCGGCGCCGGTTTCCTTGACCTTGGCGATCAGGTCTACCAGGTTTTCAGGCTTGCCCGGGTCCGGATGGTGGTTGGGGAAGTTGCCATCGACGTCGCAGAACAGCGGGATCACTTCGCAGTTCAGCGCTTCGAGCAGTTGCGGGGCGATCACGCCGGCCGCGCCGTTGCCACAGTCCACAACCACTTTGAGGCGGCGGGCAAGTTTGACGTCGCCGGTGATCTGGTCGGAGTAGCGCTGAAGAATGTCGACCTTGGTGACGCTGCCGGTGCCGCTGGTCAAGTCGTTGGTCTTCAGGCGGTCGTGCAGGGCCTGGATCTGTTCGTTGGCCAGGGTGTCGCCGGCGATAACGATCTTGAAACCGTTGTAGTCCGAAGGGTTGTGGCTGCCGGTGAGCATCACCCCGGACTTGCCGGCCAGTACGTTGGCGGCGTAGTACAGCGCAGGCGTCGGCACCAGGCCGACATCACTGACGTGGCAGCCGCTGTCGGCCAGGCCCTGGATCAGTTGCTCGACCAGCTCGGGGCCGGACAAGCGGCCATCACGGCCGACCGAGACGTTGGGTTCGCCCTGGGCCAGGCTCTGGGAGCCGATGGCGCGGCCGATCCAGTAGGCAGTTTCGGCAGTCAGGGTTTTGGGCACCACGCCACGAATGTCGTAGGCGCGAAAAATGCTGTCGGGGAATGTCGGGGCTACTCGGGCTGCGGTACTCATCGCGTGGGGAAACTCCATCTGAAAGGGGCAAAGCTGGCCTGAATGTGGCTGACCGGCGGGCGCAAACTGAAGGGTATGACGGCTTTTTCGGCAGAGAGTTCGTGGTGCAAAAGTGCCACCGGAGTCGGTACTCCATGTTTGTGGTCGCGTAATGCATTGATTTCAATGGTGAAATCTCGCTGAATAAATCCGCGCATTCTCCGTCCTGAAAAGATCTGCGGTGGCATGGGGCCGGGCAAGCGTGCCCGGCCTGGTTCAGCTTAGTCAGTGGCTGCCGGAATGCCCGAAACCGCCAGCACCGCGTTGGGTCTCGTCGAATTCCTGTACCAGTTCGAAGTGCGCCTGCACCACCGGCACCAGTACCAGCTGGGCGATGCGCTCGCCGACGGCAATGTTGAAGGCGGTTTGGCCACGGTTCCAGCACGACACCATCAGCTCGCCCTGGTAATCGGAGTCGATCAGACCGACCAGGTTGCCCAGCACGATGCCGTGCTTATGGCCGAGGCCCGAGCGTGGCAGGATCAATGCGGCCAGGCCCGGGTCGCCGACATAGATCGACAGGCCGGTCGGAATCAGAAGGGTCTGGCCCGGCTCAAGGACAGTGTCCTCTTTGAGCATGGCGCGCAGGTCCAGCCCGGCGGAGCCTGGGGTGGCGTAGGCCGGCAGTGGGAATTCGTTGCCGATGCGTGGGTCGAGGATCTTGGCTTGCAAAGCGTGCATGTAAATTAAACCTGGTTCAGCCGTTGGGCGATAAATGAGATCAGTTGGCGGGCAATCTTGCCTTTGCTGGTCTGGGCGAAAACGGTGGCGTGCAACTCGCGGTCGATCACGCTGATGGCATTTTCCTCACTGTTGAAGCCAATGCTCGGGTTGGCGACATCATTGGCAACGATCAGGTCGAGGTTTTTGTCTTTCAATTTGCGTGCGGCGTAGTCCAGCAGGTGTTCGGTCTCGGCGGCAAAACCGACGCTGAACGGGCGGTCTGCGCGCGTGGCGATGGATGCCAGAATGTCCGGGTTGCGCACCATTTGCAGGAGCAGGCCATCGCCACTTGTAGGGTCTTTCTTGAGTTTTTGCGGGGCGACGACTTCAGGGCGGTAGTCCGCAACCGCAGCCGAGGCGATAAAGAGGTCGCAGGGAATCGCGGCCTCACAGGCCGCCAACATGTCCCGGGCGCTGACTACGTCGATGCGCGTGACCCGATCAGGGGTCGGCAAATGCACCGGGCCGGTGATCAAGGTGACGCGCGCGCCTGCCTCAACCGCCGCTTCCGCCAAGGCAAAGCCCATTTTCCCTGAGCTATGGTTGGTGATGTAGCGCACCGGGTCGATGTTTTCCTGGGTCGGGCCGGCGGTGATCAGCACGTGCTTGCCGGTCAGGGCCAGGTGCTGGAAGCACTCGGCGGCGCACAGTGCCAGGTCGGTGGCTTCGAGCATGCGGCCCATGCCGACGTCGCCGCAGGCCTGGCTGCCGGACGCCGGGCCGAACACCTTGAGGCCACGGCTTTGCAGGAGCTGGGTGTTGGCTTGGGTGGCCGGGTCGCGCCACATGGCCTGGTTCATGGCCGGGGCAATGGCGACGGTGGCGTCGGTGGCCAGTACCAAAGTGGTCAGCAGGTCATCGGCGATGCCTTGGGCCAGGCGGGCGATCAGGTCGGCAGTTGCCGGGGCGATCAGCACCAGGTCAGCCCACTTGGCCAGCTCGATATGGCCCATGGCGGCCTCGGCTGCCGGGTCCAGCAGGTCGAGGTGAACCGGGTGGCCGGACAAGGCTTGCATGGTCAGTGGGGTGATGAACTCACTGCCACCGCGGGTCATGACCACGCGCACTTCGGCGCCTTGGTCCAGGAGCCTGCGAACCAGCTCTGCGCTCTTGTAGGCGGCAATGCCGCCGCCGACGCCGAGAACGATGCGTTTCCGATACAGACGCTGCATTGGTTTGCCTTTCCAGTTCAGTGATGCCAGTTCAGTGACGCCTGCGATGCCCCCTCCCCAGGAGAAATCGCACGCAAAAAAGAGGGCTTACGATAACACAGCGTCCGTCTGGCAACAGCGGACCGCATACACACGGAGGTGGGATGAGTATTCGCGATTGGCCTGTGGCGGAGCGTCCACGGGAAAAGCTGTTGGAATGGGGCGCGGCGAGCCTGTCGGATGCCGAGCTGTTGGCGATCTTCCTGCGCACCGGTGTGTCTGGCCGCAGCGCGGTCGACCTGGCGCGGTATTTGTTGGCGCAATTCGGTGGCCTTCGCCCGTTGCTGGAGGCCAGCCAGACGGTGTTCAGCCAGCATTTGGGGTTGGGCCCGGCGAAGTTTGCCCAGTTGCAGGCGGTGCTGGAAATGTCCCGGCGCCATTTGGCCGAGCGCCTGCGCGCTGACTCGGTGCTGGAGAGCCCGTTGGCCGTGCGCGATTACCTCAAGGCGTTGTTGCGGCATGAGCCCCACGAGATCTTCGGTTGCCTGTTTCTCGACTCAAAGCATCGCGTTCTGGGCTTTGAGGCGTTGTTCCACGGCACCATCGACGCCGCCATCGTTTACCCCCGGCAAGTGGTCAAGCGCGCCCTGGCGTACAACGCGGCGGCCTTGATTTTGTGTCACAACCATCCTTCCGGGAGCGTCGAGCCGAGTGCGGCTGATCGAAAATTGACCAAGTTGCTGCAAAAGGCGCTGGAAGTGGTGGATGTGCGGGTGTTGGATCACATCATCGTGGGCGATGGCGACCCGCTGTCGATGGCGGAATACGGGTGGATGTAGCCCCGCCCCAGTGGGGCGGGGCCGTTTGTCAGGGCTTGACGCTGACTTTGGAAAAGTCCTGCCGCCCGAACGGGCTCACTTGATAGCCCTCGACATTCTTGCGAGCCAAGGCAAAGGCGGTTGGGTGCGCCAGTGGCAGCCACAGTGCCTGCTGCTGGATCTGCGCCTGGGCCTGTTGATACAGCTTGCTGCGCACGCCTTGCTCACTGGTAGTCTTGCCGGCGCTGATCAGTTTGTCCAGCGCGGGGTCGCAGTAGCGGGCGAAGTTGGTGCCGGATTTCACCGCCGCGCAGGAGAATTGCGGGGTCAGGAAGTTGTCCGGGTCGCCATTGTCGCCGGCCCAGCCCATGAACAGCAGGTCGTGTTCACCGGCCTTGGCGCGGCGAATCAGCTCGCCCCACTCGATCACGCGGATCTCAGCCTGGATGCCGATCTTGGCCAGGTCGGCCTGCAACAGCTGTGCGCCGAGGTTAGGGTTGGGGTTCAGCAGGCTGCCGGTAGGGCGCGTCCAAATAGTGGTCTTGAAACCGTCCTTGAGCCCGGCGCGGTCGAGCAGCGCTTTGGCTTTGGCGATGTCCTGTGGATAACCTGGCAAGTCCTTGGCATAGCTCCAGGTATTGGGCGGATAAATGCCATTCGCTGCCTCGGCGGTGCCCTCAAACACGGCCTTGAGGTAGCTGTTTTTGTCGAAGGCCAAGTTGATCGCTTGGCGCACTTCCGGCTTGTCCAGCGGCGGGTGCTGGCTGTTGATAGCCACGAATGCGGTCATGAACGCGGCGGTTTTTTCCACTTTCAGGGCCGGGTCTTTTTCGGCCTCGCCTACGTCCAGCGGCTTGGGTGACAGGGCAATCTGGCATTCGTCGCGATGCAGTTTCTGCAGGCGCACGTTGGCGTCCGGGGTGATGGCGAAGAGCAAGTTATCCACAGCCGGTTTGCCGGCGAAGTAATCCGGGTTGGCTTTGTAGCGAACCACGGCATCTTTCTGGAAGCGCACAAAAACGAACGGCCCGGTGCCAATCGGTTGGCTGTTGAGTTCCTCCGGTGTGCCGGCTTTCAACAGTTTGTCAGCGTACTCAGCCGGGTAGATCGAGGCAAAGCCCATGCTCAAGGCGGCGAGGAAGGTCGAGTCGGCGTGGTCGAGGGTGAAGCGTACGGTCAGCGGGTCGAGCGCATCGATCTTCTTCACCAGTGTCGGCAATTGCAGCGACTGCGCATGCGGGAAGCCGCTCTGGGCGATCTTGTGCCATGGGTTAGCTGGGTCGAGCATGCGTTCGAAGCTGAAACGCACGTCTTCGGCCGTCAGGGTGCGACTTGGAGTGAAGTATTCGGTGCGGTGGAATTTCACCCCCGGGTGCAGCTTGAAGGTGTAGGTCAGGCCGTCCGGCGAAACGTCCCAGCTGTCCGCGAGGCTCGGCACCAGCTTGCCGCTGTTGGCGTCGTAGTCCACCAGGCGGTTCATCAATACGTCTGCAGAGGCATTGGTGGTGGTCAGCGAGTTGTATTGCACCACGTCGAACCCTTCGGGGCTGGCTTCGGTGCAAACGCTCAAGCTGGTGGCAGCCAGGGCCGCGGGCGCGATAAATAGAGGGGCTAGCAATAGCGGTAGGGCAGCGAGGCGCATATTCGGTTTCCTTTGCAGATCGAAGGCCCATCTGCGAGTGCAGTCTGGAAAAAGCCTACCGTAGTGGGCCGACTGATAAATGACCAGTCCATTTTTGCCTGTGCTTTTGGCGCAAATGCTGTTTTGATGGCGCCTCAGCGCGTTTCGCCGTGCACTTCATCGTGCGGGCGGGCGCTGTAAATCATTCTGTGCGACGAGCGGTCGGCCGTGACAGCGGCCCCTCCTGGCAACGGTTCAGGCGTCTGTCGCCGAGATTTATGCCGGTAAAAATACACGGGCTGTTGTTGCACTGGGGTCTTTCTGGTATAAAGCAGCGCTCTTTTCTAGGGGCCCGGTTCCTTCACTGTAGGTGTAGCCGGTAAGACCCTAAAGAAACGCGGCGCCTGGCGCCAAATGACTGAGAGATTAAGCGGCCAACCCATGCCGGGTTGGGCATGTGGTTTTAGAGGGCTGAGGCATGTCGAGAGTCTGTCAAGTTACCGGTAAGGGTCCGGTGACTGGGAATAACATTTCCCACGCAAATAACAAAACCCGTCGTCGTTTCCTGCCGAACCTGCAGCATCACCGCTTCTGGGTTGAAGAAGAGAAACGTTTTGTTCGCCTGCGTGTATCTGCTAAAGGCATGCGTATCATCGACAAGCGTGGCATCACTGTCGTGCTGGCCGAAATCCGTGCCGCTGGCAAGATCTAAGGAGCTTTATCATGCGTGAATTGATTCGAATGATCTCTAGCGCCGGTACTGGTCACTTCTACACTACCGACAAGAACAAGCGTACTACCCCGGACAAGCTCGAAAAGAAAATGTTCGACCCGCGCGTTCGCAAGCACGTGATCTACAAAGAAGGCAAAATCAAGTAATTGATTTTCTTCCTTGTGAAAAAAAGCCCGTCTCTCACGAGTCGGGCTTTTTTTTGCCTGTTCGTTCCCACGCTCTGCGTGGTAACGCCCCCTGTGACGCTCCGCGTCACGCTTTCAAGAGCTGACGCATCCCACGCAGAGCATGGGAGCGATCAGTAGATTCAGGCTTTCTGTTCGAACACCACGTAGATCTTGCGGCAGGGCTCAAGCACTTCCCAGGTGCCGCTGAACCCGGCCGGGATGACGAAGCGGTCGCCGGCACGCAAGGTCTTGGCGTTGCCGTCGGCATCGCGCAATACCGACACACCTTGCACAATCTCGCAGTACTCATGCTCGGTGTAATTGACCTTCCACTGCCCGACTTCACCTTCCCAGACCCCGGCGCTCATCTGGCCGCATGGGCTGTTGTAGTGGTTGTAAATGGTTTGCTCGGGGTCGCCCTTGAGGATTTTTTCGGCAGCCGGGCGGTAGCGGTCTGGGGCGGTGCTGGCTTGGCTGAAGTCGACGATGTCCTGGATGCTCATGTGCGTGTCCCGTCTGGCCTGCGGTTGGAGAGCCCAAAGTCTATGTTTATTAAAATGAACATCGCAAGGGCGTTTACCGGGCTTGTGTCAAATATATTGAAACACCCCCAGCCGCTGGTTTAGGGTGGCAGCTGCCTTGAGCCGAACAGCAGGCTGGCCGGGCAAGAATTCTTTGAGGCTGCCGGGGGACATCACCTGGCCCTTGTATTCAACAAGAGGAGGACACTCGCATGACCACCCTGACCCGTGCCGACTGGGAACAACGCGCCAAGGATCTGAAGATCGAAGGCCGCGCCTACATCAATGGTGAATACACCGCTGCTGTTTCCGGCGACACGTTCGAATGCATCAGCCCGGTCGATGGCCGCTTACTGGCAACGGTTGCCAGCTGTGACGCCGCCGACGCCCAGCGCGCCGTCGAAAATGCCCGCGCCACGTTCAATTCCGGTGTCTGGTCGCGCCTGGCGCCGGCCAAACGCAAGTCCGCCATGATCCGTTTCGCCGCGCTGCTCAAGGCCAATGCCGAAGAGCTGGCGCTGCTTGAAACCCTGGACATGGGCAAGCCGATCAGCGATTCCCTGGGCATTGACGTGCCTGGCGCAGCCAATGCGCTGAGCTGGAGCGGTGAAGCGATCGACAAAATTTACGACGAAGTCGCAGCCACGCCACACGATCAGTTGGGCCTGGTGACCCGCGAGCCGGTCGGCGTTGTCGGCGCGATCGTGCCGTGGAACTTCCCGTTGATGATGGCCTGCTGGAAGCTGGGGCCGGCGCTGTCCACCGGTAACTCGGTGATCCTCAAACCGTCCGAAAAATCCCCGCTGACCGCCATCCGCATCGCCGCCCTGGCGGTTGAAGCCGGTATTCCAAAAGGCGTGTTCAACGTGTTGCCGGGCTACGGCCACACCGTGGGCAACGCGCTGGCGCTGCACATGGACGTCGACACGCTGGTGTTCACCGGTTCCACCAAGATCGCCAAGCAGCTGTTGATCCGCTCCGGCGAGTCGAACATGAAGCGTGTATGGCTGGAAGCCGGCGGCAAGAGCCCGAACATCGTGTTTGCCGATGCCCCGGACCTGCAAGCTGCCGCCGAATCCGCTGCGGGCGCCATCGCTTTCAACCAGGGCGAAGTTTGCACCGCCGGTTCGCGCCTGCTCGTCGAGCGTTCCATCAAGGATAAATTCCTGCCGCTGGTGATCGAGGCCCTCAAAGGCTGGAAGCCAGGCAACCCGCTGGACCCGTCAACCAACGTCGGCGCACTGGTAGACACCCAGCAGATGAACACCGTGCTGTCGTACATCGAAGCCGGCCACGCCGACGGCGCCAAACTGGTGGCGGGCGGCAAGCGCACCCTGGAAGAAACGGGCGGTACTTATGTTGAACCGACGATTTTCGACGGCGTGACCAACGCCATGAAGATCGCCCAGGAAGAGATCTTTGGCCCTGTGCTGTCGGTGATCACCTTCGACAGCGCTGAAGAAGCCATCGCCATCGCCAACGACACCGTTTATGGCCTGGCCGCAGCCGTATGGACCGCCGATATCTCCAAGGCACACCTGACGGCCAAGGCTTTGCGCGCCGGTAGTGTGTGGGTCAACCAATACGACGGCGGCGACATGACGGCACCGTTTGGTGGTTTCAAACAGTCGGGTAACGGCCGCGACAAGTCGCTGCACGCGTTCGACAAATACACTGAACTGAAATCGACCTGGATCAAGCTGTAACCCTGTAGGAAACACCGCAGGCCAAATGTGGGAGCGGGCTTTTGTGGGAGCTGGCTTGCCTGCGATAGCATCACCTCGGTGTGACTGACACACCGAGGTGCTTGCATCGCGGGAAAGCCCGGCTCCCACACAAGCCCGCTCCCACACTGTTTTGTGTGTTCTCAAAATTATCCACAGGAGCGTGGAAATGCGTTGGGCGACTTATTTCGCCGTCCTGGCCTCGGTACTCAGCGTTGGCCTGGCCCTGGGCGTCAGCATGCCGCTGGTGTCCCTGCGCCTGGAAGGCTGGGGCTATGGCAGTTTCGCTATCGGCGTCATGGCGGCAATGCCGGCTTTCGGCGTGCTGCTGGGCGCCAAGGTTTCCAGCCGGATGGCCTCATGGCTGGGCACCGCCAACCTGATGCGCCTGTGTTTGTGGGCGGGTGCCGTCTCCATCGGTTTGCTGGCAATCTTGCCCAGTTACCCGGTCTGGCTGGTGCTGCGGCTGATGATTGGGGTGATCCTGACCATCGTGTTTATCCTCGGCGAAAGCTGGATCAACCAGTTGGTGGTGGAGCAGTGGCGTGGCCGCCTGGTGGCGCTGTATGGCTGCAGTTATGCCTTGAGCCAACTGTCGGGGCCGTTGCTGCTGGGCGTGCTCGGCACCGACCATGATTACGGTTTCTGGGTCGGCGTTGGCTTGCTGATGGTTGCGCCGCTGCTGTTGCTTGGTCGTTCCGGCGCGCCGACCGCTGAATCCTTCAGTGTGACATTCAGTGATCTATGGCGCTTTTGCCTGAGCCTGCCGGCGATTGCCTGGGCGGTGGCGTTATTCGCTGCGTTCGAAGCGATGATCCTGACGCTGCTGCCGGTGTATTGCCTGCAACAAGGGTTTACGGCCGAGGTTGCCTTGGCCATGGTCAGCACCGTGGTGGTCGGCGACGCATTGCTGCAATTGCCCATCGGCGCTTTGGCTGATTACCTGCCGCGTCGCACGCTGTTCTTGAGCTGTGCGGTGTTGCTGCTGGTGTCGAGCCTGGCGATTCCGCTGTTATTGCACACGCCACTGATCTGGCCGGTGTGGGTGATCTTCGGCGCCAGCGCCGGTGGGTTGTTCACCTTGTCGCTGATTTTGATCGGCGAGCGTTACCGCGACGATGCGCTGGTACGCGCGAATGCCCACGTGGCGCAGCTGTGGGGCATCGGCTGCCTGATTGGGCCGCTGGTGGCGGGCGCGGGCAGCCAGTGGATCAGCGGGCATGCATTGCCGTGGCTGATGGCGGCGGGAGCGTTGGGATTGGTGGTGTTGCTGCTGCGCCAGGGCGCATTCGGTGCCGCCCAGCCTGCTTGACGTGAAATGCAATTAACTGTGGGAGCTGGCTTGCCTGCGATAGCGGTGAGTCAGCTAGCCTATTGGTGCCTGACACTCCGCTATCGCGGGCAAGCCCGACTCCCACAGGGTTTTTCACTGTGTTTAGAGCATCCGTTCCAGGCCGACTGAAGTAGCAAACCAGGCATTAAACCGGCGCCACCAACTGCCGGGCTCATGGGTCAGCGTGTGCAATTGGCCGTTATCCTCGGTAACCCACACCACCTGGCCGTCCTGCAATTTCGCCTCATAGCTCAACGCTGGCGCCATGCCTTGCAGCGCCAGGTTGCGCACGTGTTCCGCCAGCTCGGGGCTGTCCACCAGCACGCCGACCTCGGTGTTCCACAGCACCGAGCGCGGGTCGAAATTGAACGAGCCAATAAACGACTTCTCCCGATCAAAGATCATCGCCTTGCTGTGCAGGCTGGAGTCCGAGCCGTGGAACGCGCCCCGGCGAAACAGGTGCGGGCCGCTGCCTGCACTCGGGTCGCCGGGCTGGCGGCGCAGTTCATAGAGTTTTACGCCATGTTCGAGCAATGCCTTGCGATACGGCGCATAGCCGCCGTGCACCGCCGGTACATCCGTGGCTTCGAGGGAGTTGGTCAGCAAACTCACCGACACCCCCGCATCGGCGCGGCCGGTCAGGTACACCAGCCCAGGCTGCCCCGGCACGAAGTACGCTGAAATCATGATCAGCTCATGGTTGACGCCTTCCAGCTCCGGCGCCAGTTGGGTGGTGAGCAGCAATCGCGGGTCCGGGTCGGCCTTGGCCAGCACCTTGCTCGGCGCATCCCACAGCGCCTGGTTCCAGGCCCAAATCAGCTCGCGCCGCCAGATGTCCATGCGCGGCTGGGTTTGGTAGGTGCGCAAGCGGTTATACAGGGCGTGGTTCTGTTGGCGTGATTCGGCCAGCGAGTCTTGCAGGCGTACACGTGCGGCGGCCAGGTCTCGTTTGGACGGGGCGGTGGAGACGAAGTCATCAATCGGCTTGCTCAGCGCGCTGTTCCAGTACTGATCAAAACTGTGGCCGAGCTGTTCAGCCACCGGCCCCACGCTGAGCATGTCGATGTCGGTGAAATTCAGGTTGGGCTCGGCATCGAAATACTCATCGCCCAGGTTACGCCCGCCGACGATGGCCACGCTGTTATCCGCCAGCCACAGCTTGTTGTGCATGCGCCGATGTTGCAGCGACAGGTTGAACAAGCGGCCCATGGCCCGCGTCACGCCGGTGCTGCGGCCCAAGTGCAGCGGATTGAACAGGCGAATTTCGATTTGCGGGTGGGCGGCGAGGGTGGCGATGACTTGGTCGAGACCGTCGCTGGTGGTGTCGTCCAGCAGGATGCGGATGCGCACGCCACGGTCGGCGGCCTTGAGCAGTTCGTCCACAAGCATGCGCGTGCTGATGCCGTCGTGCACGATGTAGTACTGCAGGTCGAGGCTGCTCTGGGCGTTGCGGATCAGCTCGGCGCGGGCCATGAAGGCTTCGCTGCTGTTGGGCAGCAGGCGAAAGCCCGAGCGACCTTGATGGGGCGCCGCCTGGGCCTGGATCGAACGGCCGAACGACGATTGCGCGGCGGGCAACGCGTCACTGGGAATGCGCGGGCTGTCGACCGTAGCGCAGCCGCCCAGCGCCAGGGCGGCCAACAGGAAAAACGGTAAAAGCCGTCGAATCATCAAGGGCGCTGCTTCCAGGTCAGGGCGATTGTGGGCATATGACGGCTAAAACCGGCGAAAGGTCAGTCTGCCGCCTCGGCGAGCATCTTGATGGCTGCGGCCCCGACCTTGCGTACCGCTTCCTCAATCTGTGGGGTTGGCTTGGCAGCGTAGTTCATGCGCAGGCAATTGCGGTACTTGCCGGAGGCCGAAAAAATGCTGCCCACCGCCACCTGAACGCCTTGCTCCACCAGTACGCGATTGAGCTTGAGGGTGTCGAAGCCTTCCGGCAACTCGACCCACAGCATAAAGCTGCCTTGAGGTCGGCTGGCACGTGTGCCGGCCGGGAAGTAGCGGCTGACCCAGTCGAGCATCAAGTCGCGATTACGCTGGTATTGAGTGCGCATCCGCCGCAAATGCGGTTCGAAGTGGCCGTTCTTGAGGAATTCGGCGATGGCAATCTGTGGTTGGGTCGCGGTCGAGCCGGTGCTGATGTATTTCATGTGCAGCACCCGCTCCAGGTAGCGACCGGGCGCTACCCAACCAATGCGTAAACCGGGCGCGAGGGTTTTCGAGAACGAGCTGCACAGCAACACGCGGCCGTCTTCGTCGAAGGATTTGATCGTGCGCGGGCGTGGGTAGCTGTAGGCCAATTCGCCATACACATCGTCTTCGATGATCGCCACGTCAAAGCGCTGCGCCAGCGTCAGCAACGCACGTTTGCGCGCCTCCGGCATGATGTAGCCCAAGGGGTTATTGCAGTTGGGCGTCAGCTGGATGACCTTGATCGGCCACTGCTCCAGCGCCAGCTCGAGCGCTTCGAGGCTGATGCCGGTGAGCGGGTCGGTCGGGATTTCCAGGGCCTTCATGCCCAGGCCCTTGAGGGTCTGCATGGCGCCGTGAAAGCTTGGCGAGTCCACGGCGACGATATCGCCCGGCTCGCAAATCGCGTGGATGCTGGCGGACAGCGCCTCGTGGCAACCCGTGGTGATCACGATGTCTTCGGCCGTCAGCTGGCAGCCGGAATCCAATGACAGTCGTGCAATTTGTTCGCGCAACTCCATACAGCCGAGGATGTTGTCGTAATACAGCCCCGGCAAGTCCTGACGACGACTCACCCGTGCAAGGCTGCGCAGCAAGGGTTTCAGGGTCGGCGACAATACATCCGGCATGCCTCGGCCCATCTGTATGACGTCTTTGCGCGGCACTGCACGTATCAGTTCCAGCACCTGGTCCCATTGCGAAATTTCCACTGGCCGCTGGGCCGGGCGGCCTACTTCGGGCAGCGCCGGCAGCTCGCGCCCGACCGGCACAAAGTAACCGGACTTGGGCTTGGGCATCGCCAGGCCGTTGTCTTCCAGCAAACGATAGGCTTGTTGCACGGTGCTCAGGCTGACCCCGTGTTCCACGCTCAAGGCGCGCACCGAGGGCAGGCGATCGCCGGGGCGATAAAAGCCCTGTTCGATGCGCGTGCCCAGCAATTCGGCGAGGTTGACGTAAAGGGTCATGGCGGTCGCTCCCGAGACCAGTACAGATAAGGCGAAAATACAGGATTCAGGCGTCTATGGGCAGCATCTGTATGGATTTAATAAAAGTAGGTTGAATCTGTAATGCTTTTGCGCCCGCGCTCACTCTAGTCACTCATGGCAACAGGTGAATGAGGGGCAGCAAAATGAGCGGCATAAGCGATGTGCGTCTGATGTTACACAGTCAGGAATTGCAGGCAGGGCAGGAGCGGGCGACGGCGCCGCGGGATATCAACCGCTGGAGTCTGTTCTGGCATCGCCGCCACACGCGCAAGGCTTTGCTGCATTTGACCCACGAGCAACTGCGCGACGTTGGGCTGACCGCCGAACAAGCGCGCCAGGAAGGCCTCAAACCGTTCTGGCGCGACTGATCACACCAGCTCTTTGAACCGATGCCAGAGCATCCCCAGCGCCAACAGCGGCGAGCGCAGGTGCTTGCCGCCGGGGAAGGTGATGTGCGGCACTTGGGCGAACAGGTCGAAACGGCCCTGCTGCTGGCCGCTGATGGCTTCGGCCAGCAGCTTGCCGGCCAGGTGCGTGGCATTGAGGCCGTGGCCGGCGTAGGCCTGGGCGTAATACACATTGGGTTGATCGGCCAGGCGGCCAATCTGTGGCAAGCGGTTGGCGCCGATGCCGATCATGCCGCCCCACTGGTAGTCGATTTTCACCTCGGCCAGTTGCGGGAACACCTTGAGCATTTTCGGACGCATGTAGGCGCCAATATCCTGCGGGTCACGTCCTGAATAATGGCAGGCACCGCCGAACAACAGTCGTCGGTCAGCGGACAGCCGGAAGTAATCCACCGTCACCCGCTGATCACACACGGCCATATTCTGCGGCAGCAGGTTGGTGGCCTGGGCTTGGCTCAACGGTTCGGTGGCGATGATGTAGCTACCGGCGGGCAATACTTTGCCGCTTAACTGCGGATTCAAACCCTTGAGGTAGGCATTGCAGGCCAGCACCAGGGTTTTGGCGCGCACGTTGCCGAGGGCGGTGTGCACGTTGACCTCGGGGCCGTAGTCGATGCGCGTCACTTCGGAGTGCTCGAACAGCTTCACGCCCAACTGCTGTGCGGCGGCGGCCTCGCCGAGGGCCAGGTTCAACGGGTGCAAGTGCCCGGAACCCATGTCGATCATGCCGCCCACATAACGGTCGGAGCCGATTACGCTGCTCATCTCGTTGGCTTGCAGCAGGCGTACTTCATGGCGATAGCCGAGGCTACGCAGTTCTTCGGCGTCTTCAGCCAGGCCTTGCAGGTGCCGGGGCTTGTTCGCCAGGTCGCAATAACCCCAGGTCAGGTCGCAGGGGATCTGATAGCGCTCGACGCGTTCGCGCACGATCTCCACGGCTTCCAGGCCCATCAGCTTCATCTGGCGTACACCGTCGGCGCCGATCACGTTGGCGAACTGGTCCAGGCCATGGCCGACACCGCGAATCAGCTGGCCGCCGTTACGCCCACTGGCGCCCCAACCCATCTTGCGCGCCTCCAGCAGCACCACGCTGAAACCGCGCTCCGCCAGTTCCAGCGCCGTGTTCAGCCCGGAATAGCCGCCGCCAATCACGCACACATCGGCGCTGACTTCGCCCGTCAGAGCCGGGTATTCGGGCTGTGGGACGCTGCTGGCGGCATAGTAGGAAGCGGTGTGCCGGGCACTGGCAGTCATGGGGAGCATCCCTGTTTGGAAAATTTGACGCAGGATACAGCGGTCGGACGACGCTGTCTGCGCAGGGCGTTTTGCGTCAGAATCCACGCTTATTCGCTGTTCGGTATGGGTTTCGATGAGTTGCAACAGTCAGAAAATCAGCGCGCTGCGCAGGCAAATTCCCTCGTTCGAGTGCGTGCCAGGTTGCCACGACTGCTGTGGGCCGGTGACCACCTCACCCGAGGAAATGTCACGCCTGCCGCGTAAGACCGCTGCCGAGCAGGACGCGGCAATGGACGAACTGAACTGTGTGCACCTCGGGCCGAATGGCTGCACGGTGTATGACGAGCGGCCGCTGATTTGCCGGTTGTTCGGCACCACCAAGACCCTGCCGTGCCCCAATGGGCGGGGGCCGATGGAGTTGATTCATCCTCGGGTGGAGAAACAGATCCATGAATACATGGCCAGCACCCGGCAGGTGCTTGTCTAGCGACTGTACTCGGTCAAAGTGTGTGCGGGCTTGCTCGCGAAGGCGGTGAATCAGTCGATGAGTCTGGTGACTGACACTCCGCTTTCGCGAGCAAGCCCGCTCCCACACAAGCCAGCTCCCACATTGACCGTAATGTATCGGTCAATCCGGGATTGGCAGGTTCAGGCTCTCCTTCACCTCTTCCATCACGATATAGCTCTTGGATTCGCGCACATGGGGCAGTTTGAGCAGGATATCGCCAAGCAATTTGCGGTACGACGCCATCTCCGAAATCCGTGCTTTCACCAGGTAGTCGAAATCGCCTGAGACCAAGTGGCATTCCAGCACGTGCGGCAGTTTCAACACCGCGCGGCGGAATTCTTCGAAGGTGTCGCCGGACTTGTAATCGAGGCTGATCTCGACAAATACCAGCAAACTCCCCTTCAAATGCTGCGGGTTGAGCCGCGCGTTGTAGCCCATGATGATGCCTTCACGCTCCAGGCGGCGGACGCGCTCGGTGCACGGCGTGGTCGACAGCCCGACTTTTTCCCCCAGCTCCGTGAACGAAATTCGCCCGTCGGTTTGCAGGATACGCAGGATGTTGCGGTCGATCTTGTCCAGCTCCCGCTTGGTCTGGGTGTTGCTACGCATAGGGGATACGCCTCTGTGAAAAGGGTTTTTGCCGAGAATTGTCGCCAAATATAGGTGCTTATATAGTGAAATGCACTGGCAATAGTTTTTTACACTGCGCTCATCATTGCTCGAATAACACACGTCAGCGGCCAAGCCCGCGATGAGGATATAAAAATGCGCGTTCTGGTCTTGGGTAGCGGCGTCATTGGGGTGACCAGTGCCTACTATTTGGCGCGGGCCGGCTTTGAAGTCGTGGTGGTTGACCGCCAGCCTGCTGCTGCCATGGAAACCAGTTTCGCCAACGCCGGCCAGGTGTCCCCGGGTTATGCCTCGCCCTGGGCCGCGCCGGGCGTGCCGCTCAAGGCGATCAAGTGGCTGCTGCAACGCCACGCACCGCTGGCAATCAAGGCCACCGCCGATATCGATCAATACCTGTGGATGGCGCAGATGCTGCGCAACTGCACGGCCAGCCGCTATGCGGTGAACAAAGAGCGCATGGTGCGCCTGTCCGAGTACAGCCGCGACTGCCTCGACGAACTGCGCGCTGAAACCGGCATTGCCTACGAAGGCCGTAGCCTCGGTACTACCCAACTGTTCCGCACTCAGGCTCAGTTGGATGGCGCTGCCAAGGATATCGCCGTGCTGAAAGAGTCCGGCGTGCCCTTCGAATTGCTCGACCGCGACGGCATTGCCCGCGTGGAGCCGGCCCTGGCCAGCGTCACCGATATCCTCGCCGGTGCACTGCGTCTGCCGAATGACCAGACCGGCGATTGCCAGATGTTCACCACGCGCCTGGTCGAGATGTGCAAACAGCTGGGCGTGGAGTTCCGCTTCGAACAAGACATCCAGCGCCTCGATTACGCGGGCGACCGCATCAACGGCGTGTGGATCGACGGCAAGCTGGAAACCGCCGACCGCTACGTGCTGGCCCTCGGCAGCTATTCGCCGAAGCTGCTCAAGCCGCTGGGGATCAAGGCGCCGGTGTACCCGCTCAAGGGTTACTCGTTGACCGTGCCGATCACAAACCCCGCGATGGCGCCCACCTCGACCATTCTGGACGAGACCTACAAGGTCGCGATCACCCGTTTCGACAACCGCATCCGCGTTGGCGGCATGGCTGAGATAGCCGGTTTTGACCTGTCGCTGAACCCGCGCCGACGCGAAACCCTGGAGATGATCGTCAACGACCTTTATCCTCAGGGCGGCGATTTGACCGAAGCCAGTTTCTGGACCGGTTTACGCCCGACCACACCCGACGGCACGCCGATTGTCGGTGCCACCCCATTCAAGAACCTGTTCCTGAATACCGGCCACGGCACACTCGGCTGGACCATGGCCTGTGGTTCCGGCCGCTTGCTGGCCGACCTGATGGCGAAGAAAACGCCGCAGATCAGCGCCGCAGGCCTCGATATTTCCCGTTACGGTAACCACCAGGAGTCCGCACGACATGTCAATCCAGCGCCAGCTCACCAATGAGCGCATGAGCCAGATCGTTGTTCACAGCGGCACCGTCTATCTGGCCGGGCAAGTCGGCGACGACATGAGTGCCGGAATCGAACAGCAGACCCGTGAAACCCTGGCCAATATCGAGCGTTTGCTGGACTTGGCCGGCACCGACAAAACCAAGTTGCTGTCGGTGACGATCTACTTGAAAGACATCGACGCCGATTTCGCCGGCATGAACGCGGTATGGGACAAGTGGCTGCCTAAAGGCGTCGCCCCGGCCCGTGCCACGGTCGAAGCCAAGCTGTGCGAACCGGAAATTCTGGTAGAGCTGTCCGTTGTGGCCGCGCTGCCTTAAACCAAGATCCCTCTCCCGGTGCCGATGCTGTCTGTCGGTGCCGGTTTTTTCTTCACTCTGCCGCCTAGAAGCCTGCCGCCATGCGTCCTGCCCGTGCCCTGATCGACCTCCAAGCCCTGCGCCATAACTATCAACTGGCCCGTGAAGTCACGGGGGCCAAGGCCCTCGCCGTGGTCAAGGCCGATGCCTACGGCCATGGTGCCGTGCGTGTCGCACAGGCGCTGGAAGCTGAGGCGGATGGGTTTGCCGTGGCGTGCATCGAAGAAGCGCTGGAGCTGCGTACCGCCGGGATTCGCGCGCCGGTGCTGTTGCTGGAGGGGTTCTTCGAAGCCGACGAGCTGCCGCTGATCATCGAGCATGATTTCTGGTGCGTGGTGCATTCGCTGTGGCAGTTGGAAGCCATTGAGCAAGCGCGGTTGACCACGCCGCTGACGATCTGGCTCAAGCTGGATTCCGGCATGCACCGTGTCGGCCTGCATCCCAAGGATTATCACGAGGCGTATCAGCGTCTGCTGGCCAGCGGCAACGTGGCGAAAATCGTATTGATGAGCCACTTCGCCCGCGCCGACGAACTCGACTGTGTACGCAGCAATGAACAAGTCGCGGTGTTTGAGGCGGCGCGCCAAGGTTTGTCGGCTGAAGTCAGCCTGCGCAATTCGCCTTCGGTGATGCGCTGGCCGAGCGTGTCCAGCGACTGGGTGCGCCCGGGCATCATGCTCTACGGCGCCACGCCGTTTGGCGAAGACCAGGCCATTGCCGCGCGTTTGCAGCCGGTGATGACCCTGGAGTCCAAGGTCATCTGCGTGCGCGAACTGCCGGCCGGTGAGCCGGTGGGTTACGGCGCCAAGTTCATCACGCCAAAGCCGATGCGTATCGGCGTGGTTGCCATGGGTTACGCCGACGGTTACCCGCGTCATGCGCCGACCGGCACGCCGGTGCTGGTGGCGGGGCAGCGCAGCCAACTGCTGGGCCGCGTGTCCATGGACATGCTGTGTGTCGACCTCACCGACGTGCCCCAGGCCGGGCTTGGTTCCACGGTGGAGTTGTGGGGCAAAAATATCCTCGCCAGTGACGTCGCGGCAGCCGCCGAGACCATTCCCTACCAGATCTTCTGCAACCTGCGTCGCGTGCCAAGGCTCTATTCCGGGGCTTGACCGCCGCCTACGAGTGGAGCCGGCCGGGATTTAGGCCCAAGTGTTGTAAATACTGAACGCTGTCGCCATGATAACGCTCAATTACAACAAAGCCTGAATCCTAGGAGGCTCCTGCATTGGACGTCGGCGAACGACTGCAATCCATCCGTAAACTGAAGGGTCTTTCCCAGCGTGAGCTCGCCAAGCGCGCGGGTGTCACCAACAGCACCATTTCGATGATCGAAAAAAACAGTGTCAGCCCCTCGATCAGCTCCTTGCGCAAGGTGCTGGGCGGCATCCCCATGTCCATGGTCGAGTTCTTTTCCGAGGAGATCCTCCAGGAAAAACCGACGCAGATCGTCTATAAAGCCAATGAGCTGATCGACATCTCGGACGGCGCCGTCACCATGAAACTGGTGGGCCGCGCGCACCCGAGCCGGGCGATTGCGTTTCTCAACGAGATTTACCCGCCGGGGGCTGATACCGGCGAAGAAATGCTCACCCACGAAGGCGAGGAAACCGGGATTCTGGTGGAAGGCCGACTGGAATTGGTGGTCGGTGTTGAAACTTTTGTGCTCGAAGCCGGCGATAGCTACTACTTTGAAAGCACCAAGCCGCATCGTTTTCGCAACCCGTTCGACGTGCCGGCGCGACTAATCAGCGCAGCCACACCCGCGAACTTTTGACAGAAGAGGCGTGCTGCCAGCGTTGCAGACACTCCCGCAGCTGTATTCCGCACGACCGAATCTCCCTTTAGTTAATAGGGTTGTTTCGGCCGGTCGGGCTAACCGTTATACTTTCGCCGCCTGCGAAACCGTGGCCGCAGGCGTGAATAGCCACCATTGAGGGTGAACGCGTGAACCTAATTATGAAAATGCTGGCTGCACCAGCAACCGTACTGGCCCTATGGGCTGTCAGCGCTCAAGCTGCGACCAATGATGAAATTGCCAAGCGCCTGGAGCCTGTGGGCCAGGTCTGTGTTCAGGGCCAGGAATGCAAAGGGATGGAAGTTGCAGTGGCAGCGGGCGGCGGCGGAGCGGCTAAAACGCCGGATGAGGTCATCGCCAAGCATTGCAATGCGTGCCACGGCACCGGCTTGTTGAATGCGCCGAAGATCGGTGACACGGCGGCCTGGAAAGAGCGGCTTGGCCATGTGGACGCAGTACTGGCAGAACTCAAGGTCGAGGCGCCCGAGAAAGGCACCAAAGGTCTGGCGCAAGTCGCCAAGCATGGTTTGAATGCGATGCCCCCAATGGGAACCTGCTCCGATTGCAGCCTTGATGACCTTGAAGGCGCAATCAAGAAGATGTCTGGCTTGTAACCTGCCGATCTTCGCCAAAAAGCCGCTGCCCAGCGGCTTTTTTGTGCCCGCGATTTGTACTTCATCGCTGTTCATTGCAGCAAAGACCCGGCAAGCTCGGTCCAACCCCTAATCATGGAATGTTCAGGAGGGTCGGATGGTGCAGTTGTGTTCAATCGAGCAAGCAGTTGACGACGTACTGGCGCGCCTGCCCGCGCATATCCACATGGGCATGCCCCTGGGTTTGGGCAAGCCCAACCTGTTCGTCAACGCGCTGTACCGGCGCATCGCCAAGTTGCCGGAGCGGGCGCTGACGATCTATACCGCGCTGGCCCTGGGCCGCCCGACGATGGGCGATGGTTTGCAGAAACGCTTCCTCGAGCCTTTTATCGAGCGCGTATTCGGTGATTATCCCGAGCTGGACTTCCTTGCCGACCTGCACACAGACAGCCTGCCCGCGAATATCCGCGTACAGCAGTTCTTCATGCAGCCCGGCAGCCTGCTCCACAGCGCGTCGGCGCAGCAGGATTACGTCAGCAGCAATTACAGCCACGCCGCCCGCGACATCAACGCTGCGGGCCTTAATCTGGTGGCGCAGCTGGTGGCCAGCAGTACGGAACATCCGGATCGCCTGAGCCTGAGCTGCAACCCGGACATCACCCTCGACCTGCTGCCGATGATCGAGAAGCGCCGCGAGGCCGGGGAAACCATCCTGGTCGTAGGCCAGGTTCACGCCGATTTGCCCTACATGCCAGGTGACGCCGAGTTGGGCATGGACGCGTTCGATTACCTGATCGACGCAAAGGACAGCACCACGCTGTTCTCCACGCCGAATATGCCCGTTGGTTTCCAGGACCATTTTATCGGCCTGCACGCCAGCACCTTGGTGCGCGATGGCGGCACCTTGCAGATCGGTATTGGTTCGATGGGCGATGCACTGACCGCCGCCTTGCTGGCGCGCCAGGCAGACAACGAAGCCTATCGCCTGTTACTCACCGACCTCGACGTGTATCAGTGGGCGCCCTTAATCAGCCACGAAGGCGGCGTCGCGCCCTTTGCCCGTGGCCTGTATGGCTGCAGTGAGATGTTCGTCAACGGCCTGCTGGTGTTGGCCGACGCCGGCATCATCCGCCGCAAGGTCTACCCGGATGTGGCGACCCAGGCGCAGGCCAACGCCGGCACCCTGGACGACGCCGCGCAGCCCGATGGCGTGTCGATTCATGGCGGTTTCTTCCTCGGTCCGCGCAGTTTTTACCAGCGCTTGCAGGAAATGACTCACACCAAGCGCCTTGAATTCAACATGACCCGCATCAGTTACATCAACGAGCTGTACGGCCAGGAAGAACTCAAACGTTTGCAGCGCCTGGATGCGCGGTTTATCAACAGTGCGATCACCGTGACGTTGCTCGGCGCGGGCGTGGCGGACCAGTTGGAAGATGGGCGTGTGCTCAGTGGTGTCGGCGGGCAGTACAACTTCGTCGCCCAGGGCCACGCGCTGGAAGGCGCGCGTTCGATCCTGATCCTGCGCAGCTGGCGCGAGTCGGCGGGCGAGGTCAGTTCCAATATCGTCTGGGAGTACGGGCACTGCACCATCCCACGGCACCTGCGCGATATCGTCATCACCGAGTACGGGATTGCCGATTTGCGTGGGCAGACGGATGCGAAGGTGATCGAGGCGCTGCTGAATATCACCGACTCGCGCTTCCAGAATGACTTGATCGAACAAGCGCAAAAGGCTGGCAAGCTGCCCAAGGATTTCCAACTGGACCCGCGCTTTGCCGACAATACGCCGCAGCGGCTCAAGGCCATTCAGGCGCGGCATCACCGGTTGTTCCCGGAGTATCCGCTGGGCACTGATTTCACGGATGAGGAAAGGGATCTGTTACGAGCGCTGAACTGGCTCAAGAGCAAGTTCAAGCTGACCGAGATTCTGGAGCTGGGCAAAGCAGCCCTGGATGCGCCGGAGCCGGAGGCGTTTCCCAAGCACCTGGAGCGGATGCGCTTGGATAAGCCGGAGGGGTTGAAAGAGGATCTGTATCAGCGCTTGCTGCTCGCCGGCCTGCAGGCCACCGCGCACTAACCGGCCCACACAAAACCAAATGTGGGAGCGGGCTTGCTCGCGAATGCGGTGTATCAGTCGACTGATATATTGACTGTTACACCGCTTTCGCGAGCAAGCCCGCTCCCACATTTTGATCTCTGTTCACATGTGATTTGCAGTGCTGCAAATTACTCGATGAAGGTGACGACGCCACCCGCCAACGACTTCACCCGCGCCAGCGACTCAACCCGATAACCCTGCGCATCCAGCTCGGCACGGCCGCCCTGGAACGACTTCTCGATCACAATCCCCAAACCGGCAACGGTTGCGCCCGCTTGCTTGATGATCGAGATCAGCGCCTGGGAGGCTTTGCCGTTGGCCAGGAAGTCATCGATCACCAACACGCGGTCGCTGCTGGTCAGGTGGCGCGGCGAAATCGCCACGGTGCTTTCGACTTTCTTGGTGAAGGAATACACCGTCGCCGACAGCAGGTTTTCAGTCAGCGTCAGGGATTGCTGTTTGCGCGCGAAGATCACCGGCACGCCGAGGTTCAGGCCGGTCATGATCGCCGGCGCAATGCCCGAGGCTTCGATGGTGACGATCTTGGTGATGCCCGAGTCCTTGAACAGCGCGGCGAATTCGTCGCCGATCAGTTTCATCAGCGCCGGGTCGATCTGGTGGTTCAGAAAAGCGTCGACCTTGAGTACCTGATCGGAAAGCACGATGCCTTCTTCGCGAATTTTCTTGTGCAGTGCTTCCACGGAAAGCTTCCTCTAATGGCGCGGTGTGCGCCGAAAGTAGATTAAAAAGTAGTCGATTCTAGCGCTTTAACATCGCGCGTATATCCGCCAAGGCGGTGTTGCCGCGAACGGCCTTCACCTCGGTCGGTGTGTCGTCATTGCCTTCCCAGGCCAAATCGTCCGGCGGTAGCTCGTCGAGGAACCGGCTGGGGGCACAATCGATGATTTCGCCGTATTGCTTGCGCTTGGCGGCAAAGGTGAAGGCCAGCGTCTGACGCGCGCGGGTAATGCCCACGTAGGCCAGGCGCCGTTCTTCTTCGATGGTGTCGGCTTCGATGCTGGAACGGTGCGGGAGGATTTCCTCTTCCATGCCCATGATGAACACGTAGGGGAATTCCAGGCCCTTGGAAGCATGCAAGGTCATCATTTGCACACCTTCGGCGCCGTCTTCCTCTTCCTGCTGGCGCTCGAGCATGTCGCGCAGCACCAGCTTGCCGATGGCGTCTTCGACGGTCATCTCGCCGTCTTCGTCTTTTTCCAGGGTGTTTTTCAGCGCTTCGATCAGGAACCAGACGTTGCCCATGCGGTAATCCGCGGCTTTGTCGCTGGAACTGTTGGTGCGCAGCCAGTTTTCATAGTCGATGTCCATGACCATGCTACGCAGCGCGCTGATCGGGTCTTCGCCGGCACACTGCTCGCGCACCTTGTCCATGAAGCGCTTGAAGCGCGACAGGCGGTCGGTGAAGCGCGTGTCCAGATGCTCGCCCAGGCCGATTTCATCGGTGGCGGCGTACATCGAGATCTTGCGTTCGGTGGCGTAGTTGCCGAGTTTTTCCAGGGTCGTGGAGCCGATTTCCCGGCGCGGCACGTTGATCACGCGCAGGAAGGCGTTGTCGTCGTCCGGGTTCACGATCAGGCGGAAGTAGGCCATCAGGTCTTTTACTTCCTGGCGTCCGAAAAAGCTGTTGCCGCCGGACAGGCGATACGGCACCTGGTGGTGCTGCAGTTTCAACTCGATCAGCTTGGCCTGGTAGTTGCCGCGATACAGGATCGCAAAGTCGCTGTACGGGCGGTCGGTGCGCAAGTGCAGGCTGAGGATTTCCACGGCCACGCGCTCGGCTTCGGCGTCTTCGTTGCGGCAGCGGATCACGCGGATTTCATCGCCGTGACCCATCTCACTCCACAGCTGTTTTTCGAACTCGTGGGGGTTGTTGGAGATGAGCACGTTGGCGCAACGCAGGATGCGGCTGGTGGAGCGGTAGTTCTGCTCCAGCATCACCACTTTCAGGGACGGGTAGTCGTCCTTGAGCAGCATCAGGTTTTCCGGGCGGGCGCCGCGCCAGGCGTAGATCGACTGGTCGTCGTCGCCGACCACGGTGAACTGGTTGCGTTTGCCGATCAGCATTTTCACCAGCAGGTATTGGCTGGCGTTGGTGTCCTGGTATTCGTCCACCAGCAGGTAGCGGACCTTGTTCTGCCATTTTTCGAGGATGTCGGCGTGGTCCTCGAACAGCTTCACCGGCAGCAGGATCAGGTCGTCGAAGTCCACCGCGTTGAACGCCTTGAGCGTGCGCTGGTAGTGGGTGTAGACGATGGCCGCGGTCTGTTCCTTGGGGTTACGCGCGTTTTCCAGGGCTTGGGGCGGCAGGATCAGGTCGTTTTTCCAGGCGCCGATCATGTTCTTGATCTCATCCACGCCGTCGTCGCCTGCGTATTCCTTTTGCATGATGTCAGTCATCAGCGACTTCACATCGGTTTCGTCGAAGATCGAGAAACCCGGCTTGTAGCCCAGCCGCGCATGCTCCTTGCGGATGATATTCAGGCCCAGGTTGTGGAAGGTACACACCGTGAGGCCACGGCCTTCGCCGCCTTTGAGCAGCGTGCCGACACGCTCTTTCATCTCGCGCGCCGCCTTGTTGGTAAAGGTCATGGCGACGATGTACTGGGCGCGGATGCCGCAGTTCTGGATCAGGTGCGCGATCTTGCGGGTGATCACGCTGGTCTTGCCGGAGCCAGCACCGGCGAGCACCAATAGAGGGCCGCCGACGTAGTTCACGGCTTCTTGCTGCCGGGGATTGAGTCGGGACATACAGAATTCAGGGAGTCGTTGTTCAAAAGGGCGGGCATTTTAACAGGCTCGCAGGATTCTGCTCTCACAGAACGACAGTGTGACGTACCACTCGATCTAAATTTGCCGCTTTTGATACTTTGCCGCAGGATGTGGGAGGCTTTTAGGGCTAAGGTTGCGACTAATCCTTACAGCCAGCGTATTTGATAACCCTTATCATTGGTGATTATCAGGCCGCGCGTCATAATGCCCGCCGCCAACACACTTTTGCAGAGTCTAGGGAGCTAGCTTGTCTACGCCTGTCGAACCCTTGCGTTTGCTGCTACTGGCCGATGAGCCAGCGTGGGCAGCGTTGTTGCGCGAGTGCCTGGCGCCGATGGGCGAAGGGGCTGTGCTGATCAGTGCGCCCAACTGGGACTCGGTGAGTCGTCTGTTCGATGACGACCACAGTGCCGTGTTATTGACCACGCCCAGCCTGCAACCCGGCCCTGGCCGCTGCAACCTGCCGTGCGTATTGCTGTTGGAGCAGGAACCGCTGGTTTCGCCGCTCGGTGTGAGCGATTGGTTGATCCTTGATGTTCTGGATGCCGATACATTGCGCCGTTGCTTGCGCCATGTCCGCGAGCGCGGCGTGCTGGAAACCACCTTGCAGCGCCTGGCCGAACAAGACCCGCTCACCGGCATCGCCAACCGCCAAGGGTTTCAGACCTTGCTGACGGCGCGCCTGGCCGAAAACGAAGGCCGTGGCCTGGCCCTCGGCCATCTCGACCTCGACAACTTCCGGCATGCCAACGACGCACTAGGCCACCAGGCCGGCGACCGGCTGATCCTGCAAGTGGTCTCGCGCCTCAAGAGCCAGCTTGAAGCCGGCGACCAACTGGCACGCCTGGGCAGCGACGAATTCGCCCTGCTGATTGACACCCGCCGTGCGCCGCAACGCGCCGAATGGATGGCCGAACGCATCACTGAAGCCATGGCCGAACCCTATTGGGTGGATGGCGAAAGCCTGCTGATCGGCTGCAGCCTGGGCGTGGCACATGCCCGCGCACGCGCCGGCGCCGACCCGTTGATGTGGCACGCACACATCGCCATGCAGCAAGCCAAAAGCACCCAAGGCTGCACCTTTCATATTTTCAATGAGCGCATCAACCGCAACGCGCGCAGCCTGGCCGACCTGGAAAGTGAACTGCGCCGCGCCTTGCGCCGTGATGAGTTGGAACTGCATTACCAGCCGCGCCTGGACCTGGACGACGGGCATATCGTCGGCCTGGAAGCCTTGGTGCGCTGGCGCCACGGCGAACGCGGCCTGCTGCCGCCCAGCGAATTCGTACCGCTGGCCGAACAGAGCGGCCTGATTGTGCCGCTGGGTTACTGGGTGATCTCCCGCGCCCTGCGCGACATGCAAGACTTGCGCGAACGCGGCCTGCCGCCGCTGCACATGGCGGTCAATCTGTCGTTTCGCCAGTTCCAGGACAGCCAGTTGCTCTCGACACTTAGCCGGCTGATTGCCGAGCGGGGCGTGGAGGCGCAGTGGCTGGAGTTCGAATTGACCGAAACCGCCGTGATGCGCCGCAGTGACCTGGTCAAGCAAACCATGGACGCCCTCGGCCGCCTGGGTGTGCGGTTTTCCCTGGACGACTTCGGCACCGGTTTTTCCTCGTTCGTGCACCTCAACAGCCTGCCGATTGCCTTGTTGAAGATCGACAAGAGCTTCGTCGGCGGTATGGAAGAGCGCGAAGAAAACCGCAAGCTGGTGCACGCCATGATCAACCTGGCCCACAACCTCAACCTGGAAGTGGTGGCTGAAGGTGTGGAAACGCCTGAGCAACTGGCGCTGTTGCGGTTGTTTGGTTGCGATCAGGCGCAGGGTTATTTGATCAGCAAGCCGTTGCCGTTGGCGGAGTTGGTGGAGTACCTGACCTTCGGTAAGAGCCAGCAGGCTTTGCTGGGCTGAATGGTGGGAGCTGGCTTGTGTGGGAGTCAGCTCCCACATTGACCGAGTACAGTCTCTAGTCTGGCTGCATGGCTTGGAATTCAGCGCGAATTTCCGGCTCCCGCCGAATCATCCTTTTCATCTTCGCCTCAAACGCCCAGGTCAAACTCACGGCCGCACACGCCAGCCCCAACGCCAAGCCCCACCACACGCCGGTTGGCCCCCAGCCCAAGGTGAACGCCATCAGCCACGCCGACGGCGCGCCGATCAGCCAGTAGCAGCCCAGCCCGACCAGAAAGGTCGTCTTGGCGTCTTTCAGCCCACGAATGCAGCCCATGGCGATGGTCTGCACGCCGTCGAACAGTTCAAACCATGCGGCCACGGCCAGCAGGCTGACGGCCAGCACGATGACGTCGTGGAAGGCCGGGTCGTTATGGTCGAGGAACAGCCCGATCAGCGCATCGGAAAACAGCCACAACACCGCCGCGAACCCCAACATCACCGCCGCGCCAAAGCCGATCCCGACTCGCCCGGCCATGCGCGCCGCCAGCAACTGGCCGGCGCCGTAATGCTGGCCGATGCGCATGGTGATCGCGTACGACATCCCCGCCGGCACCATAAAGGCCACCGAGACAATCTGCAGGGCAATCTGATGCGCCGCCAACTGCGTACTGCCCATGGTACCCATGCACAGCGCTGCGAAGGCAAACAAGCCGACTTCCACTGCATAGGTGCCGCCAATCGGCAGGCCCAGGCGCCACAGCTCGCGCAGGTATTGGGTGTTGAGGCGCAGCAGGCCGTTGCTTAGCGGGTAGGCCGCGTATGCCCGGTTGCTGCGGATGTACCACATCAGCGCCAGGGCCATGCAGTTGGCGACGATCGCGGTGACCAGGCCGATGCCCATCAAGCCGAGTTTGGGCAGGCCGAACATACCCTCGATCAGCGCGTGGTTGAGGACGTAGTTGAGCACGGTGCCGCACAGGCTGATCACCATCACCGGGGTGGCCTTGCCGATGGCGCTGGTAAAACCGCGCAAGGCCATGAAACTCAGGTAGCCGGGCAGGGCGAATGGCAGGATGGTCAGAAATTGCCCCGCCGCATGCACGTTGGTTTCGGTCTGGCCGAACATCAGCAGCACGGGCTTGAGGTTCCACAACAGCAAGCCCGCGACCAAGGCCATCAGCCAGGCCAGCCAAAGCCCGGCCTGGGTCAGGCGGGTGGCGCCTTCGATGTCGCCCGCGCCATGCCGAATGGCCACGAGGGTGCCGACGGCGGCAATCACGCCGATGCAGAAAATCGCCACGAACGAATAGCTCGCCGCGCCCAAGCCGCCACCGGCGAGGGCTTCGGGGCTCAGGCGGGCCATCATCAGGGTGTCGGTCAGCACCATCAACATGTGCGCCAACTGTGAGGCAATCAACGGCCCCGACAGCCGCAGAATGGCCCAGAGTTCAGTACGCACCGGATGCTGCATGATCATCACGCTCAGAAAGTCAGAGGGTTGGGGAAGGGTTGATTCTCGGCGCTCTCGACGCATTACACAAAAGGATAAAAGCGATCGTTCGCATGATTAAAACTCATGCTAGGGTTAAGCATCGCTCTGTAGGAATGCCATCCATGTCACGTCGTCTCCCGCCGCTGTATGCCTTGCGCGCATTCGAGGCGGCTTCGCGGCACAACTCCTTTACCCGGGCGGCGGAGGAGCTGTCGATTACGCAAAGTGCCGTCAGCCGGCACATCCGTACACTCGAAGAGCATTTCGCCTGCCGCCTGTTCCAGCGCAGCGGCCGCAACCTGCAACTCACCGAAGCGGCGCGCCTGCTACTGCCCGGTGTGCGTGAGGGTTTCGCCGCGCTTGAGCGGGCCTGCCATACCCTGAATGCCGAAGACGACATCCTGCGCATGAAGGCGCCGTCCACCTTGACCATGCGCTGGTTGCTGGCGCGGCTCAGCCGCTTCCGGGCGTTGCAGCCGGGTAACGAAGTGCAGCTGACCAGTGCATGGATGAGCGTGGATGAAGTCGACTTCAATCAGGAACCGTTCGATTGCGCGGTGTTGTTGAGTTATGGGCATTTTCCGGCGGACTGGGAAGCCAGCTACCTGTTCCCCGAATTGCTGATCCCCGTGGGCGCACCGAACCTGCTGGAAGACGGGCCTTGGGACGTCACGCGGTTGGCGTCCGCCGAATTGCTGCACCCCACCCCCGACCGCCGCGACTGGCGCAATTGGCTGGAGCGCATGGGGTTGTCGTCCCAGGTGTCGCTCAAGGGTGGGCAGGTGTTCGATACGCTTGAACTGGGCATGATCGCCGCCGCGCGGGGTTATGGCGTGTCCATGGGCGACCTGCTGATGGTGGCCGAAGACGTGGCCCAGGGCCGGCTGAGCCTGCCGTGGCCGACGGCGGTGGCCAGTGGGGAAAACTACTACCTGGTGTGGCCGAAAACCCGCCCCGGTGGCGAGCGTCTGCGCCGTTTGGCGGAGTTTCTCCAAGGTGAAGTCAAGGCCATGGAATTGCCCCAGGTCGAGCGCCTCGACTGGCACGCGGCGGGCCGTTAATGCAATCGTTTGCGCGATACCCCTGTGAATCGCTCAAGTATTGCCCGCGCCCGCCGAATAAGGTGTGTTGGAACTATCGTGCGCCAACGTTTCCCACTAGATAATTCGCCGAGCAGCGCTATGAGATCAGGATGATCCTGGCCTCGGCCAGGAGCTGTCATGTCCCAACCTCGCGCTCGGATCGCCTCACAATTAGGTCTCGCACTCGCCGTTATTCTGGCTGTCGTCATCAGCGGCAGTACGGTTTTCGCCCTGCGTTCCCTCGACTCCGCCAACCTCGACACGCGCGAGGAACACCTGGCCAGCGAGGCGCGCTTGCTCGCCGACCAACTCAACACCTTCCACAGCACCTTGCGCGAAAGTACCCAGCGTTTGAGCGGGCTGTTTGAAAAACGCTTCGTCGCCGGGTTGAGTGTGCGTGCAGATCAACCGGTCACCGTGGCCGGCGTGCAGACTCCGAGCCTGCTGCTGGGCGATGATGTGCTGAACAACAACTTCGATGAAGTCGATGAGTTCAAGCAGATGTCCGGTGGCGTGGCCACGGTGTTTGTGCGCAGCGGCGAAGACTTCATCCGCATCAGCACCTCCCTGACCAAGCAGGACGGCAACCGCGCCATCGGCACGGTGCTCGATCACCAGCACCCGGCCTATCAGCGCCTGTTGGCCGGGCAGAATTACATCGGTCGGGCGGTGTTGTTCGATCGTTCCTACATGACCCAATACAGCCCGGTGCGTGATGCCAGCGGCAAAGTGATCGCCGTGTTGTTTATCGGCTTTGATTACACCGATGAGCAGAAAGCCCAGTTCGACAACCTCAAGCGCTTCCGTATTGGCCAGACCGGTTCCCTGGCGTTGCTGGATGAACAGAAACACTGGCTGGTGCCTCCCGCGGGCGTGCAGGCGTTGGATCAAGCGATTCCGGTGATGCTCGACCTGGCGAAGAAACCCGGCGAAGGCCGCTTCTGGAGCGACAAGAACGAAGATTTCTACAGCGTCTCGGTGCCGTTCGAAGGCGGCCCGTGGTCGGTGGTGGCGAGCATGCCGAAGTCCGAGATCCGCGCAGTCACCTGGGCGGTGGGGATTCGCCTGGTGATCGGCAGCATGCTGGCGATGTTGCTGGCGGTGGGCGCGGCGGTCTGGCTGCTGCGCAGTAAGTTGCAGCCGCTGAGTGACTTGGTGCGCCAGGCCGAAGCCTTGGGTGCGGGTGATTTGAGCGCGCGCTTGAATGTGTCCAGCCATGACGAAATCGGTCAACTGGCGCGCAGCTTCAACCAGATGGGTGAGGCGCTGTCGACGATGGTCTCGCACATCCGCAAAGCCGCGGAAGACGTCAACAGCCGTGCCCAGGCTTTGTCCGGCTTGTCTGGCGGTGCCTATGAAGGCATGGAGCAGCAGTCCGGCGAGATCACCAGCATGGCCGGCGCGGTGGAAGAATTCAGCGCCACCTCGCTGAACATCGCCGACAACATGGGCAATACCGAGCGCCTTGCCCAGGAGAACGCCCAGCAGACCCGCATCGGTCGCACCTCGATGCAAGAGGCGTCGTCGTCGCTGGAACATATCGCGGCGGCACTGAACAGCACGGCCACCGTGATCAATACCTTGGGGCAGCGCTCCCAGGAAATCGGCGGGATCGTCGGCGTGATCACCTCGATTGCCGAACAGACCAACTTGCTGGCGCTCAACGCCGCTATTGAAGCCGCCCGCGCCGGTGAACAAGGCCGTGGTTTTGCCGTGGTCGCCGACGAAGTGCGCAACCTGGCGTCGCGTACGCGCCAGGCCACCGATGAAATCTCCGGGATGATCCAGAGCATTCAGCAGGAAACCGGCAACGCCATCAGCACCATGGAGCAGGGCAATGTGTTGATGCAGGAAGGACTGTCGCGTAATGCCGACGTGGCCTCGGCGCTGGCGCGGATCGACGAGCAGAGCCGCTCGGCCGGTCAGCAATTTGCCGCGATCACCACGGCGACCCAGGAGCAGAGCAGCACCGCGACCTTGCTCAGCAGCAACCTGCAGAGCATTGCCCTGGCCAACAGCGAGCAGCGTGAAGTGGTGTCGAACCTGGCCGTTACCGCCAAGGAACTGGAAACCCTGGCGGCCGGCTTGCGCCATGAGGTGGACCGCTTTCGTTGAGGCTTAGCGCTCGCCCAGGCCTGGGTCTACGCGTTTGCCGATGTCCTTCAGGCGCGCCAGTTGATCGACCATGCCCGGTGCCTCGTCCAGGCTGCTGACGAAGGTCCAGAGGTAGGTCATCACCGCGTACACATGGCCGGCCTTGACCGCCGGCGACAGCGCCAACTGGCTGATCGCGACCACAAACAGCAAGGCTGCCAGCGTACCGATAAACAGGAACGCGGCGGCCTCGCGGTCGGAGAGCCAGATGCGCAGGCGCGACAGCACTTGGTAGTGACGCTGCAAGGTCTGCGCGCCGACTTTTTCCACCAGGCCGATTTCCTTCTCCAGACGGTCATTCAAGCGCTCGTGCAACTGCTGGTTACGCCGGGCAAAGCGTGGCAGCAAGGTGGTGCACAACAGCAACGCCGTCAGGCACGCCAGGCCGATCCACGGTTCGATCACCAACAACATCACTGCCGCACCGACGATGGACACCAGCGCGGTAGCGATGATCGGCACGTGTTTTTCGAAGAAGTCGACGAAGTCCCGCGCCAACACCACACGCGCCGCCGCCCGTGAAGTACTGTGGTTTTGCAGGCGCTGGTTGAGGATTACCGGCACCGCGAGGTCGGCGTAAATACGTGTGAAGGTGCGCGTGTCCAGCGCTCGGCGTGCAGCCCCGACGACCCAGAATGCCAAGACCACGGCGGCGTAGAACAAAGCGCTGCCGGCATCGCCGCGGATGATCGAGTCCACTGCGAACCCGGCAAACAGCGGATACGCCAACAGCAGCGCGTTCTCCAGCGCGACCAACGACAGTGTGCAAAACAGCTTGCCGGGATACGCGCGGGCGATCGCCTTGAGGGTCTGGCTGGCGGATTGCTGGCCGATTTTCTTGCTTTCTTCGATCAGAATTTGCGGGGTAACGGATGACATGGGGTGCACCAAAGGAATGATAGACGCTATTATTGAGCGACTGCTCAAGTATTCTTGAGCGACCGCTCAAAAGCAAGCGCCGTTCATCTACCGGCGCCCGAAGGAATTGCCCATGTCGCGTATCGACCGTAAAGACCAGATCATCGCCGCCGCCCTGGAGCTGTTTCGCAGCAAGGGCTTTGCCGATGTGTCCACCCGCGACTTGGCCGAACACGCCGGCCTGTCGCGCAGCCACGTCTACCACTACTTCAGCGACTGGAATGAACTGCGCCGCGAAGCCTTTGTGCGCTTTGCCAATGAACAGCTGGAGGAAGTGCGCGCGCCACTGGCGGGTGTGCCGCCGCTGGAGGCACTGGTGGGGTTCTTGCGCGACTGCCTGCCGTGCACCGCCGACGCCGGCTGGGCGCTGTGGCTGGATGCCTGGGACGAGGCGATGCATGACCCGCAAATGGCCGAGGCGTACCTGGTGATCAATGCCCAGTGGCAAGGCATGCTCGCCGAGGTGATTGAGCAGGGTGTTGCTGAAGGGGTTTTTCGAAGTGTTTCTCCCCGACGCGCTGCCCGGCAGATTTTCGCGTTGGCGATGGGGTATGCCGATGACCTGATGCTCAAGCCGTCAACTGAATCGGCAGAAGCGGTGTTGGATGAAGTGATGGAAGTGGCGAGGCTGTTGCTGGACTTTCCCGCATAGGCCGCCACACCACTTTTGGCGGCCAGCATATTCCTCCGTGGCGAGCGGGCTTGCCCCGCGTTGGGCTGCGCAGCAGCCCCTGGACCTGGCGAACGGGTTTATCAGTAGAACCGCGGCGGTTGGACTGGGAGCGCTCCGCACTCCAACGCGGGGCAAGCCCGCTCGCCACGACAAACCCGGTCGTCATGAAAGCCCACTGGCCATAGGTTTCGGGGTTTCAGGCTAGCCCACCGACGCAGGCCGGTACTGCAACGCCTCCGCCAAGTGATGCCGAGCGATGTTTTCAACCCGTTCAAGGTCGGCCAAGGTGCGCGCCACCTTGAGCAAACGATGAGCTGCTCGCAGCGACAGCGTCAGCCGCTCGCAGGCGCTTTCCAGCCAGCCTTCATCGGCTTTTGCCAGCTGGCAGTGTTTGCGTAACCCTGGCAAATCCAGAAAGGCATTCGCGCAGCCCTGGCGCTTTTGCTGGCGCTCGCGGGCGTCGGCCACCTCCGCCGAGGCCTTCGCCGTGTTATCCCCGGCCTGCTGGGTCGGGTTAAGTGCCGTGGTTTCCCGCGCGACGGTGAGGTGCAAGTCGATCCGGTCCAGCAGCGGCCCCGAGAGTTTGTTGCTATAGCGCTGAATCTGCTCCGGCGTGCACCGACAGCGCCCACTCGGCTCGCCTAAATAGCCGCAAGGGCAGGGGTTCATGGCTGCGACCAGTTGAAAGCGTGCCGGGAAACTCACGCGGTCACGCGCACGGGAAATCACGATGTGCCCGGATTCGAGCGGCTCACGCAGCACCTCCAGCACCTTGCGATCAAACTCCGGCAACTCATCCAGAAACAGCACGCCATGGTGGGCGAGGGTGATTTCCCCCGGCTGCGGTTTCGAACCGCCGCCCACCAACGCCGGCCCCGACGCCGAATGGTGCGGCTGACGAAACGGGCGGTGCGGCCAATGGCTCAGCGGCGCGAGGCTGACCACCGACTGAATCGCCGCCACTTCCAGGGCTTCCTGTTCACTCAGCGGCGGCAGCAAACCGGGCAGGCGGCTGGCGAGTAAGGTCTTGCCCGTGCCAGGTGGCCCGCTGAACAGCAGGTTGTGCGCGCCCGCTGCCGCAATCAGCAGAGCGCGCTTGGCGGCCAGTTGGCCTTGCACCTCACTCAAGTCCGGGTAAGGCTTGTTCAAGTACAGCAAACCATCAGATTTATACGGCTCAATCGGTACAACCCCATTCAGGTGCGCCACCACTTGCAGCAAGTGGTCCACCGCAATCACCTTCAACCCCGACGCCAGGCACGCCTCCTCGGCATTTGCGCGAGGCACTATCACGGTGCGTCCAGCCTTGCGCGCTGCCAGGGCTGCCGGCAACACGCCTTTCACTGCACGTACTTCGCCGGACAGCGCCAATTCCCCCAAGCATTCCACGTCATTAAGCATCAACGACGGCACCTGCACGCTGGCGGCGAGAATCCCCAAGGCAATCGCCAAATCAAAACGCCCACGTACAGGTTAGTTAATGGCCATGGATACTGTCTCGAGACCTTAGATTGCAGGGCGGTGGAGGATTTCCTCGATGTCCATGGCTTTCGCCCGAACAGCGACCAATTTGCAGGCGTATGTCCATGGATGTTTTCTCATTTGGGATACGCCTCAGCTGAAGGAACATGGCAGGCTACTTTTCGTCGAGCAATTATTGAGATGTGAGGCGTGGCATGCACGTTTTCGTGTAACTGGTTTGGGAGGGTGTTGCTTCTATCTAGATATCGGCTGAGTCCTTCATAAGCACGAGAATCTAATTAACTTTAAGGCGGGCGCTAGCGAAAAGCGCTCTTCTATACTTACTGGGAAATACAGAAATTTGAGTATAAATAACCTTCGTTGTCACTCGCTTTTGCGCCACTTATTTCTGCTTTATGGTCCAAATGATGATGTGCTGAGTAGAGAATGCGCGACTTCTTCATTTTCCTCAGATCCAGCTCCCCCAGTTTATAGGCTCTAGATTTGGTCCGGTAAACCACTGCGTTCTCATCTGTATCAACACCGGAATGAAGCACCACGCTTTCAAGCTCTTCCAGTATCCATCCTTGTATGCCACTGATCGACGGTGGACACATCATCTGCACTTTGAGGATTTCTACGTCTTTTGCTGTCTGAAGATAGAGGCGAAGTTCATAAGCGCAATTGACGATTGCGGCTCGGTTCTGGTGTCCGGTGTGTAGGCACCTGATCGTGACGAAAAAGCAAAGCCCTTCTATCTCGCAATGTTTCCACGTGCGTACTTTCCCTAGCTCAGGGTCAAAAAGGAAGATCACTTGGTGCTCCTTGTAGCGGGTTATCTGGTATCGAACTGGTGCCAGCATTAGGGCTGGAAGCGAACCTTTTCGGTAGCAATGACATTTTTTCTGAAGTTTCGAAACAAGCAGGCTTCAGCTCTCGGTGAATGCGCAGACGAATGAACGACGACACTGTCTAGGCGAAGGGCAAAAGAATTTTGTCATATATGCTGTTTGCAGCATAGTGATTGAGTCGACTTCGGGGCTTTATCGTTCATTTTGTGGATAAGCACATGGACCGTAAGTTGGCTTTTGGCTCGGCTTTGAAGTATGTACGAGTTCAGAGGGGCATCGCCCAAGAACAGGTTGGGGCCAGTCAGTCCTTCATTAGCACTATTGAACGTGGAATTCGCAGCCCGACTATCGAGAAGATGCAAGAGCTGGCTGAGCGCTTAGGTGTGAACCCTGCGACTTTAATCGTGTTGATGCAGATTGAGTTGGACGGAGAAGAGGAAGAAATACTTGAAAATGTGCAGAATGAAATTAGAGCCTTGAAGAACTCGAACCCTTAGGGTTGATGGCTTTCGACCCGTAGTTAGCGGTGGCGTACAGTGACTGGGCTTTTCTGGCCATTGACCTTGACTTCAATAGTGAGCGCATTCCCGCAAAATCCTCTGTGCGGTCGAACTGGTTGTTTGTCGGATGGCTGGGAAGTGGCAAAATTGCGGCGTAGGTCATGAGTTTGACCCAGTCGGCGCGCATGAACGGGCATGATCCTTATGCCTATCTCAAAGATGTACTGAGGCGGGTGCCGACGCGCCGCGAGAGACCTAAGGATACTGTGCGACTCCCATACGGGGGGAGGGGGCGAGGTTGGTGCTGAGTTGCTTGAGCAGCTTGGTCAGGGCCAGAGTCGCCTCAACAACTAACGGATTGCCCCAACCGATGCCTTAGGCAGGAAGGTATCGACGTGTACCGATGATAGTGAGAGATTTCGCTCCTCGGGTCATCGCCACATACAAATCTTTCGCATCAAGCGAGTCGGCATCAAGGATGACGGCGTGGTCATACTCAAGGCCTTTGACCAGTAGCGTGGTTCCAATCAGCTTGCGATGGCTGATCGGCCGGCCTGAATGCCTAATCTCGCGCTGGTACAAATTGCCGGCCTCCACGAGTGTCACGGCTTGGCCATCAACATGAATCTTGAGCACGTTGAAGAAGCGATAGAGTAAATCACGGCGGTAGGCTGAGGTCTCAGGGTTGTTCTTCAAGGCTTGAAAAAAAGCCTTGAGATGGCTGCTTGATGGGTCATTCAAATAGTCATTCGCGGCTTGGAGCACCAGTGGGTACCTCGTGGTTCTGCGAAGGTTGTTAACCTCTCCCCGCCTGGTGCCCGCCGTAAGCGTGCGGGTTACGCCGGTGAAGCATTTCGTTGCAAACTTCAATGCAAGTAGAAAGCCAGCCTGAACGGTCTTTGCAGCGGCAAGCTTTTTGATGAATGAATGCAGATCCTTCCCTTCAATTTCCTCGATTGAGGAAAAGCGGCCCGCCAAGCGGTTGGCCAAGCGGTGAGTTTTGTTCTTGGACTTCTGATCGCCGCCATGGAGTGCAATGACGCTCTCACCATGGTTCAACAGCCCACATAGCGCCGTGAACTGTTTAGCTGCAAGATAGTCGGGCTGGGTGTGGGCACGAATAACGCTCGGTGGCAAATGAGCGGACAGGTCTATCTTCTGACCTAATTCGATCTTTTGCCGCGCCTCTTTGAGCCAATCACCAAGTGCCGGACTCTTCGCGTTGATCCACCGCCAAGGGACCTCCATCCGTCCCAAGCAAACAAATTCGGGGTAGATGCTGGCTTCCCAATCAACGGGTTTGCCGTCGTCAAAATCGAATATGGCTTGCAGGGGATCGCCCAAGAGTCGACTTGGAAGAAATTCTGCCAGGCTGCAGACCAAGTCATGCTGCAAGTCCGAGCAGTCCTGGTACTCGTCGACGTAGAGGCCTATATAGCTGGAGGACACTGCATCGCGAATGAACCTTTTCTTCATCAAACGGGAGCAGCACTCGTACAATTTACTCCACTGTTTGCTGGTCGGATTTTCAATTTTCCACCCTGATGCCTTCGGGTATGCCAGACAGATTCGAAGTGCCCAGCTAGCGATCGTATCGACCTGGTACTGGGAAGCACGAACGCCCAAGTACGCCATTTTGGTTTTAATCGAGTTCACGCCGGCAAAAGTGTGCGTCAGGATAAGCTGCCGGCCACTGGACGCTCGCACCGCCATCGCGATGAGATGCGTCTTTCCAAACCCCGCAGGCGCTATCACATAGCCCTTAGTGATACAGTCGTTGAGCTTGATTGCGAGGTCTTCAGACACGCTCCGCCCACTCCCAAAGACTTCCCAATTCTACGGCGAGATTTGTTCTGTCGAACAAGGGATCGTTGAAAGCTGCACTCACCTTCTTGAACCATAGGTCACCTCTGGTGGTGTCCTTGAACCACCCCGCGCTCTTTGCAGCAGCACCGATAGCAGTTCGTAGCTTTGGACCATCCGGCCACTTGCGGATATCTGGGTCCAATACCTCCTGATACTGCGAGCGCACCTGATCGTATACCGGGTAGAGGAGTTCGACTTGAGCAAGCGTCAAACTTGCTAGTACGTAAGCCCAGGGCAGATCCACAAAAGCCCGCTCCTCAAGCGAAAGTTTATCGCTCCAAATGCAGGTAGGGATTCCCATCGCCACAAGCCCGGCAGCATCGGCGGTTGAAAACTGTTTTTCTGCATCACCATCAGCTAGCACTGACACGTCATAACCAAGCTTTTTGAAGGCTATGGCCATGCCCTTCACTTTACTGGCCCCTTTGGCGTCCAACAACGCTACACCGTGATATGACAATGGATCTTTCCCATTGTCGAGCCGGTGATCGTCAAAGCCCCTAAGGAATCCTACCTCGGTAGCGCCCTCACATACGACGACCTTTTTGGCCAAGAACGCTTCAGCGCTTGAGCGAATTTTTCCCTGAACCTGATGCTCTTCGAGGCCCTTCTCGGCAGCAGAGACGATCGTCACGACCCCGTTTTTGCTATGGACGATATGAAGGTCCTGCACTGTGAGTTCACGAAGCACCATCGGAGAATGAGTGGTCAGGAAATATTGCCCGCGCATATCATCTTTGATGTGCTTGATGAGCCGTGTGATTCGGTGGGGCTCAAGACCGAACTCCAACTCATCGAACAAGGTGATATGGCCTTCCTCCAAACCTGCTTTCTGGATTCCACACTGAAGCATGCGGCGAGACCCCAGGCCCAACTGGCGCAACGGGATTTCTCCGTCATGCAGGGAAAGACCACCGACTTTCAGGTTGATGGACGCCAAGTCGAGATGGGCCTTATACGCATCAAACACAGGGACGCCCAGGAGCTTCGCAATCTCTTGCGATTTCGTTGCTGCAGTGTCGAAATTTGTCAGGGTGACAGCCCGATCAACATCAAGCGAACTTCTGGCGGTCCGCGATGCATTGGCCAATAGCTCGCTCAAGCTCTGCGCCGCGGTCAGCTTGGCAAGAGCAGTTCCGTTTGCCCAGGAAAGCTCTCGTTCACTAAATACTCCGATGAGGCCCACGCCGACCTTGTTTCTGTCTGCCTGTTTGAACGGCACTCCGTCAGGATTCCGATCGCACACGACTGTCCACTTCGGCTCCAGGTCCTTTTCAACGGTCAGTCGGGCGGTCAATACGCTTTCAAAATGATCATCTGGCTCGTCATGAAGCTTCTGAGCTGCCGGGTCCCAGCCCCTTAGGTGAAGCCCGTACTTATTGAGTGCACAGAAGTCCGCGGCCAACTGCCCGATTGTGATCTCAATCATAATGGGATCAGCGATCTTGCACTGGTAGAAATCTGAGTCGCTTAGGGCCAAGTTCCATTGAGGATGGAATACGTATCGAATGGCTTCCAAGATAGTGGACTTGGAGGAATCACCTTTCCCTATCAGGCAAAAAATGTCTGCCGTTGGCACGTTCCAATCAAGCGTCTTCACTCCGCGAAAGTTGTTGATCACGATTTTTCTGATTTTCACCGACCAGTATCCTTCTGAACGTCATCTGTGAGTAATGACAAAATCCGCCGGCGGCGCACCGGTGAAAGTTCTCTGGAGCAAGGCGAAAGTAGCCATTTGCCTTCATTCGTCGTAGGTACATCTAACAAGGCGTGGAACTGGTCGTGCCAAAGGAGGCACAAGAAAAACCGGATATTTCGTCAGAATGTCACTTATTGACGGAAACAGCGCTCCCTGCGCGCGTAATCTCAAGCAAAAATTGTCACAAAGAACGCCATCTGTCCTCCGCAGCCTTCCGTACTAATCTGGCCGATTCTTTCGCTTGTATATGTTTTGAGTTGATTGCGCGAGCGAACCGTGGGCTCCAGCGAGCAGTCCAGTAGGCTCTTCTAGAGTGATAAGTGCAGCAATGTCTAGAAAGCGCCCAATTACACCCGCTCGAGAAACCAGCTTTTCTCGGGCGTCCTTGATAATCCGCTCCTGATTCAGCCACTTGTCCGTTTTGATTTTTCGGCGGCCTTTCATTTCCCACCTCAGCGGTCAGAATCCGCAAAATAGTTATCCTTCACAACGAGACCGAAGTCATCGGGCAGTTCCAGGGCACCTGTAGTGAACATATGTTGAGTTCGCCTTTCCTGTTTGAGGTAGACCGCTGTCTGGAAAAAACCACCTTTACACTGGTGGAATTCATAACGCTTACCGTGGTGTGCAATCCCGTAGCCCCAACGCGCCTCTAGCGTTATTCCACAGCCCTGTGATCATATCGCGGAACGTGGAATCCCACTCTCAGCGGCGATGCCTGCCCCTGTGAAAGTTGTCACCTTGCGACCTAACCGTAGGGCTTCGGAAGCACGGTTTATTTCACACAATTAGTTCATTCCGATAAGGACAGCAGCGCGCTGTGCTAGAAAGATAGCATGTGAGTCACGCGACGCATCCGTCGTCGCAGATACCAAAGCAACCATCAAAGCGCTGATTGCTGCGATCTAGGAAGCTGCGGCACATCCTAGCCCGGGACTGACTTTATAAACGGGGAGGCTACTCAGTCAGATTCTGTAAAATTATTGGTCAGCCAAAACGCGCTTCGGGAGTTGATTTCCGAAAGTCGCTGGTCGTGAGCGGCAGTATCGACCAGGAGCGTACATTTCTCAAACTGGTCGCAGAAACGAATTGTCGAGTTTTCCAGTACGGTTTTCCTACGCTTTCGTGAATCCCCCTTTCGTTGGTCTTGTCACTCCGGCGACGAGCGTCAGATGAGTAAGCGTTTGTGATAGGGATTGGCTCCAATCCCTTGACAGGATGCTGATAAGAGAGCCGAATGGACCACGAAATTCTATTTTGTGGTCCGTAAAGGGGTGATAAATGAATGCTCAAGATAGGAGCGAGTTTCTCAGAACACGCGTGAGCGCGGCGGAGAAGAAAAACTTTGAAGAGGTTTGCGCAGCGGTAGGATCGAACCCGGCCGAGCAGTTGCGCAAATACGTAACGGAATTTGTAAGTGCTCACGCGGAACACCTGAGTGAACAGTTCACTGTTCATGTTTTCAAGCCTGAAGATTCTAATCCCCCTTACGATCCTGGCGCTTGGAAAGTAATAGTTCGACTAAAATACCTCGTGGTCAGCCACCCCATTCTCTTTCGAATCCCAAAACTTGAGAAACGTATAATCCATAGTGATCCTGGATACTTTGCCGCATGGCCAAGTGAATTAGGCCAACACGAAATTTGCGGTCTGCTTAACAACGGTATTTGGACCGGCCATATATACAGTAATGGCATATCAGAATCAGATAATCCTACCTCTATCGAGACCGTGCGTAAAAAACTAGTAAAAGAGATAAAGAACAGCTTGTTTTTATCTTCCAAAAAATAGCCCCGCCCTAATCTATAGAAATGACTCACGACAAACTTAAAAGAGGTCGCCGAATGGAATGGGTTAAAAATATAATAATTAAAATGACGGAAGACATTTTTATAGATGACTCTGAGGTCGGTGAGAAAATTGATTTTTTAAAAAAGAGTCTAAATCCAGCGACTAGGAATCTTCAATGCGATGAAAACAGATTCGCTATCAACTGCATAGGTAAACTGCTTCACAGCCTTGCAGAGAATAAATATGGACCGTCGAGCATGGACGCCAAAAAGATATCCACTCAACCACGGTTCCATGGTTCCAGATCACGAGTCGGTGTAACACTATCGACACCTGAATTTCCAGATGTAGTACATATGGTATGTCTCGGATCAACAGTTAAAAGTTGGGAGCAGCTATTCTATGAGGTCGCCCATGAATCGCTACATCTGCTTGGGCCTGCGGATATAAATTCTACTCCAGTGGCTACATTAGAAGAAGGGGCAGCAGTTAAGTTCGCAGAAAGCTTTTATGCTGAATATATATTCCCGGAAATAGGAGCCCCACCGCCCTTTTCACCATTGAGTTCTCCTGGCAGCGTTTATTACAGAGCCTACCAATGTGCTAAAAAAATACCTGATGAAACTCTAAAAAAAATCAGGCAGAAATTTAAAAACTTTCGGGAAGTAGAATATGAAGGGCTCCAAGAATTAGCCAAAAATTTTATAACCGAAGAAGAGATTAAGGTTTTAGTATCTCCATTTGACTACAAAGCATACTAGTCGACAAATAGATGTTGAATGTATATGTGATGCATATAGATATATGAAAAATATAGAATTTTTTCTTTGTTTAATATATTTTCCTTGCAAAGTACAGCGGACTGGCACTCAGTCAATGATTCTCGAAAATCAGCCATAAAAAACTTTGGTATGGTTAAGTTTAAAATTTAGGAGTTATATGAAAGACGATCGCTTGCGCATTTCAGTAGATAACGAATACATCAAGGATTTGGGATTGGCGACATTCGCATTTGCACAGTTGGAGTGGAACGTCGTTTGGTGCTGCGAATGCCTGCAAGGAAATTACATACGTAAACTAGAAAGGAAAACTGCCGGTAACATTGCCAGCGATTTTATTCGATTTGCAAAACGCGTTCGAGGTCCAGAACTCCGGGCTGCCCTAGTTGAGTCCGGGGAGAATTTTAAAATTTTGGTAAAGTCGAGAAATGGATTACTGCATGCAAAGCCGGGAACGGATAAGGACGGCGGGCAGCGGCTTTTTCGTGACGGCGCTTCTTGGACAACCGCTTCGCTGAAAGAAATTGCAGACGAGTTCACTGAGTGCTCTCTAATTTTTAATGCTTATATTCATGGCCCTCTCAAGCGAGTCTAATGTAAAGAACTTGCATGCATGAAAATAGAACTATAGGGGCGAGTGCAGTAAGTTTATATAATGATTTTGTTAATAATTGCACTTGCGGTGTTCTGCGCAGCTAACCGCCGTCTCTACCGCGATCGTTTCGGAGCGCTGCCTCGAAAGTAGAATTACCGCACGTAGCAGCCGATGGTGGCACAGCGATTGCGTTCCGATACCTTTTTAGGGCACAGTGCTAAAGGCTTGGACAAGGAGTGAAAATGGAGTGCCAAATGAAACTAACGAAAGACCAGCAGATTGAGATTTTGACTTACCTTAAACCCGATGACACTGAAGGTACTCTCTACGTAAAGAAAATCCCTGCCTCTAAAGGCAAGGCGATGCAAGTCGTAGACGAGCATGGTGCAGAATCTCCTATTAGCATCAGTTTTCAAAAAGATAAAAATCTTACCATCGTTTACGTCGGTATGATCACAGTCGAAGACAACGAAGTTTTCTCATACGAAATGTTTACGAAAAAAACAGACGTTTACTTCGGTAAGTTTGTCAGTATTCATCCTCTAAAATAGAACACCATAGCCAGACAGAAATCACCGAGACCTACTCTCGATCAGTAATTTATCTAGACCTGCCAGTCCAAGCCACCACATAAATTACCAACAGGGAATTTCACCTTCTGGTAAATTCTCCACGGTATGTCAGTCAAGGGTTCGATAGAGGCCACTCACACGGCTATTGTCCTCGGTGCGGAAGGCAATCCTTTCGTACAGAGATTAGTAATAGAATAGAAACTGCTCAGGCTTCAACCGTGAACTTGCGCCCTCACGACTTCCGAACCCAATTTTCGGATGCATGCTTCTGCCACAGATGATAGCTCGCTTTCATATCGCACGCTCTTTTTGAGCTCTTCAATGATCATCGCGCGCCGTAGTGTTTTCAGTGCTAGCGGCTCTTGCGCCGCCGCTTCATAACTAGTCAGCTTTTCTTGGCATTCACGCCAGACATCTGCCCTCTTCTGGTTTAGCCTATCCAGACGATTAAGTCCTATGATCTCAATGGTGGCATCTACACGAGCGCAATCTTCTTCTTCAGCACCCGGCATTGGCACAGCTCTGCAGCCGTCCTCGTCCATCTCGAAGCTGATCAGCCTGGCGTCATCGGTCATGGGGTCAATCATGATAGGAGCTTCCAGTCGCAGACTATTGGGCATGCTATGTGTAGCCCTGTGGCCCTCCAAAAGCGGAAATACATCGCTCTTCTTGACGTTGATAAGTTGCCCGCAAATCCGGTAGTTCTGCCAGTCAAATGCTAGCCACCAGTAGCCTGCTTCAGGGTGAGTTCGCCCGATGTCAGTTACTCTACCTTTGGGGCGGTAATGGTCTACGTGGTAGGCCGATACGGACTCATGAGCCTCTGTGTACCAGCATTTGTTGTGAAACAGTCTCAGCAACCAGTTTCGAATGCGATCGTCGCGCCACAGCCTTGCGTGCTGCTCTATGAGGGTATCGCGCTCTTCATCGCTATCCGCGGCGGCCAAGGCAGCAGTCATACGCGAGGCTTCCTCTAACCAATCTTGTGGCGGAGTTTGCCCTTGAGGTATTGAGATCTTACGCATGCGTCAGTTACTTCCCTGCTTCAACAACCTGGCAAGTTCAGCAAGCTCACCCTTACGTTCATTGCGAACTAAATCCTTCACGATCCCTTCGGCCATGGCCTCTTGATCAGCCAACTCTTCGGGCGTCAAAAATTTATTAATGGGTTGCGACTTGGCCTCGTACATCTTCTGCACAAATAGTTGGTACATAGGGTCCCTGTATTCACGCGAGAAGCCAAGTTCTTCTAGGTATCGGCGCAAGCGCACCAACTCATCTGCTTCGGCGCTGGTCAAACCTTGGCTGGCCTTCTTGGCTAGCAGATCATTACGCCGTTGTAGATCGTCAAGCGTTTGCTGATCCAACGTCGAAGGAAGGCCAAATAGCTCGCTCTTTAACAATCCCGCCACGCCCATTCCTTGCGGATGCTCGTACGGTCTTTGCACCATCGTCTGATTTCCCTGTCGACTAAGGATGAGTACCTGCTCGCGACGTAAGCCCCCAACCATCATTGGGTCGTGCGTAGTGATGAGGATCTGCGAGTTCCCCCGGATCTGCCTGTCTTCATCACTCCCCAGAACGCCTTCAATGTCGTCGAAGTAACGAAGTTTCCAGATTGGATTTAGGTGTGTATCGGGTTCGTCGAGCAAAAATAGGCAATGGTCTTCGCGTGTGATGCGCATCAGGCCTAGCACGGTGAGCATCTGCAACTCGCCCTCGGAAAGCTGAGTAAAACTTACCTTGCCTCCGTGTTCATCGCTCCTCTTGACCGTAATGCGTACTTCGTCGATCAAATCTCCAATGTAGGCGCCCTCAGAATAGCGGAAGAAGTTGTCGGTACCTCCCATCAGATCTCCCAGTTGCTGGAGTTTGGCGTTACTAGGTACGAACAAGTAAAGCTGGTTTTGCCTCTCGGTGCGGCCGCGAAAATCAATTTGCTTGGATACCTCCTGTTCGATGGGCGCCCAGGAGACTTGCCAAAGCTTATCAAGAAACTCATTCACCACATTTCCGCGGGCGAACCAAAAGCGCGGGTCGCCCTCGTTTATATCGCTCTCGTCAAACTTTCCACTCCGGCGCTTCTCGCGTAGACGATACGGTTCCTTTAGGACGAATAGGGCCGACTCGAGGGCTTCGATGTGCAGGTTCTTAAGAACCTTTTTGAACACTGGATCATCGGACAGCAAGCAAGCCAGCAGCACGAGCTGGCTGTGACCGCCCCGACAGTAAAACAGCCGGCGCAGGCGATCATCACCTAGCTGTCTCAGGCGAGACTCGCGTCGGCGTTTGGCCTCCTCCACAGCGCGGATGTCCGCTTCGCTGGCAGTAAAGTTCTCCAGCAGTTGCTCAGGTATAACCTCTTCAGTTGTGATTTCTTGCAGTTGGTTGAAGCGGCGCTGATGCTCCTGAAACAAGCCCTCTATGCGTTCGTTACGGCCAGAGTAATAGGCAAAAATGTGCGTTGGCAGTAGTCGCGGGCCTCGCCGCTCATCGCGTGGTGATTTTTCAGGGGGGTCGTTCTGGTTAAGATAATTCTGGTTTACACGGTCACCATCTACCCATACATAGGGGCGCTTCTGTTTGGCGGTATCCGCTTGAATCCGAACGATATGGTCCCGAATCTGATATTCAAGCGTGTAGTCGAATGCTGCATCCCTATCAAGATCGACATCACGGAAGATAGTAATTAGCGCTTCGATTAGATTGGACTTGCCAGTGCCGTTCTGTCCGATTAGAGCATGACTGCGAATCGGCTGTGGGACTGCATCGGCTGCTACGCCGGGCATAAGCGACAGATGCGTCGCAAATTCTATCGCCACACCACGCAAATTACGGAACTGCGGAATGTTTAAGTATAGGAGTTGCAACTCAAACGTCCTCTTTGAGTTTCATTTTGGCGACCTGTGCGCCATTTGGGTACTTCTTTGTGCTCTCAGGAGCACTCTCATCGAGCACGTAACTGGGGTCGTCAATCCAGCCGTAAGCTACCTCGATCTTTAGCTGAGCATAGAAGGCGTCAATTTCACCGCCGAAGCGGTGCCATAAGTCGAGGGCGGACATCTCACCGTTGTCGCGCGCTAACAGGGTCGCGAGTGGGGCTTGCGCATTAGTGTCTGGATCAGTGCCCAGACGTAGCGGTGCGATAAGTTCGGTTTGCGGAGCTTTCACAGCGACATCCTTTTCTTGATCGATAGCGATACCAGTAAACGCCGCAACGGTAGAATTGGCTAGCAGGGCAGATAACTCCTGCTTCCGCTGCAACTGACTCCGCCACTCAACGCATTTGGCTTCCAGCACGGAAAGCACAGCGAGCACGCGTTCCTGCTCGTCCAGAGGAGGAACAGGAAGTGGAAAGCTGCGAAGCTGCGTCATGTTGATTGATGCGAGGTTGGTCGTCTGCTTAGAGGCACTAGCAAAGTAATCACGCCCAACGCCTGAGTTAAAAACTAGCTCAGCCCATTCGTTTTTGAGCAGCGAGCTTGGGATACGCGCTTTGAAGACATGATTTTGGTGTATGCAGTTCTCTATCTCTCCACGCCAAATCGAGGTGCGCCCAACCTTGTCCCAATCGCCTCCTTCAGTAATAAGAAGGTCTCCCTCATTAACCACGTACTTAGGTAACTCGTCCGCTGATATCTCAATCGACTTTAAATCATCAAGCTTTACGTAACCGCGTTGAACATTGGCCACCGCCAAATACTGGCAGACAATAGTTGCGCGGCCACGAAGGTTCCGTCCCTTCGTCACGCCACCAATCACTATCGCAACTTCGTCGAACGGAACGATGCCCCAGTGCTCTGGATAAGCAACTTCGCTTGCAGCCATGCCGACTAACTTCTGTTTGCGCATCAAGCCTTCGTCGATACATTGCCGTCGCAGCTTTTCACAATCTAGCTTGATGCGATTCAAGTCTGGTCGTGTCGTTGAGGCGTCAGTAAGCAGGCCACGAACAGCCAAATTTTTCAACTCTGCGATGACGGCGTCGACGTCCTTCGACTCGCTAATCGCGCATCCGAAGCTCATCTCGAGCCGCTTCCAGCTATCTTGTAGATCGTGAGGGCTCTGTGCATTGGCGATGGCTTGTAACATAGACTGACGCAAGGCGTTTTGCAGATAGCGTCGGTGTTGCTGCTGCTTTTCTAGGTGGTCGCACAAAGTCATTAGTTCGTCGACTTTGGCGACAATTCGATTTTGCTCGCCGGTTGGCGGCAGTGGAAATGCGCGCGTAGCAAAGTAGTCAGTGGGAACGCGTTTCTGGCCTGCCGTTCCCGTCATGTTTTTCTTACCTTCTACGGTAAAGAGAGGGGATCGTAGAAATAGGTAAACATAGCTGGGCAGGATGCCCGCATGAATTGGTCGGTATACCTGCAGCTCCGTCGTGCCAGCGCCAATACCTAACTCCCCTGGCAAGCTGGTTATCACAGCAGCCTTGCCGTTTTCGAAGCACGGGGTGATCTTGGCCAATACCACATCGCCGTTGGCGAAGTGTGTGTAGCCTTTCTTGATATCTCCCCACCGTTTTTTTTGTGCAACGACAGAGTCCTTATGCAACAGAGGTACCCCGCTCATTGGAACAAATGCTACTAGCTGATCATCTGCCGCTTCATTGCGGGGATTGATCTCGCCTATGTCGAGTAGTCTCGACCAGCGCCAAGTGGATGGCAGCACAAACAGGTGGGGAGGCTGAATAGGCTCGCCTTCCAGCTTTAGCATCCGCTTGTACTTCTTCTCGCCTACCAAGCGTTTTCGTTCTCGCTCAATGTTAGCAAGTAACGTAGATGCGTCTTCCGGTGCAGAGCCGCGCGGTGTAAGCGAGCCGGTGACCGCCAACTGGTAAATCATTTGCCGAAGCAGAGCCACGCCTCCCGGTGCGTTTGCGATATGGCCAAACTCGGTCAGAAACTGCTGCGCATCCATCAGGAATCCTTACTGACGAAATTATGCGCCAAGGCTGCAGCCAGTTCGCTTTTCAGCTGGTTCTCAGTTTCTTCGATCTGCCCGAGGAGGATCTTGTATTTGTCGAGTAACACGTCAGGATCATGGTTTTCTTCCTCCGGCGCGTTGGGATTTTTTAGATCCAAGTTGTAAATCGCCCAATAAAGGCGATCGCCGGTAGCTTGGGCATCGCGCGCTTGCAGGCGTTGTTCATCGGCTTTATTACGCAGGGTTTCGGCCTCATCTTCAGCCATTTTGCGCTGCGCCGCGTTGCGAGCACCCTTGATGGAGTCTCGTAGATCGCGCACACGGTTTTCTAGCTTGGCGGCCTCAAGGTTCTGGGCTTTCGCGCGACTCCAATGCGGTTTGGCGGCTACCCTGGCCTTATCACGCTTAGCTTTGAAGTCGACTTTCCAGGCGAACTCATTCTCTACACGGTCGGCAAAGTCGTTGGTCTCACTGCCCCACCATGCAATCTCCGACTGAAACTCTTCGAAGCGAATAGGCTTGGTCTTGCTGTAGCTCTTGTGGCCCGACGGGTAGGGATGCTCGTAATACCAGATAGTGTCAGTGTGAAAGTGCTCTGTTTCTTCGTCGACCGACGCTCCCTTGGTGAAGAAGAGCAGATTGGTTTTGATGGTGGTGTAAGGAGCGAAGACGCCCTTAGGCAAGCGAACGATGGTGTGCAATTTACAGTCACGAAGCAGTAGTTCCTTAAGCGTGTCTTTTATACCCGTTCCGAACAGGAACCCATCGGGAAGTACCACAGCCGCTCGGCCACGCTCCTTTAGCAGCTTCTTAATAATGAGCGCCATGAACATGTCGGCTGTCTCACGGGTGCGTAGTTCGGGCGGGTAGCTGGTGCCCACTCCGTCGTCCTCATAGCCGCCGAAAGGAGGGTTGGTGATTACACAGTCCACCTCGTCTTCAGCGCTCCACTTATCCCAGAGTATACCTAGGGTGTTTCTGTGCTCGATCTGACTGGGTACGTCGATGCCATGCAACAGCATGTTGGTAGTGCAGAGAAGATGCGGTAGCTGCTTTTTTTCAAAGCCTCGAATTGCTGCTTCGATAGCAGTCTGCTCTTTGGCTCCGGACTTGGAGGTGCGCTGATGGCGCAGATGGTCAATGGTCGCGGTGAGGAAGCCTCCCGTACCGCAGGCGGGATCAAGTACCACTTCTTCGCCTTTCAAACTCGGATTGACACGATCCACCATGAACCGGGTAATAGCACGTGGGGTGTAGAACTCACCTGCGTTGCCTGCGCCCCTCAGGTCGTTAAGCAGGTGCTCATAAACATCTCCGAGTTGGGCTCGCAACTTGAAATCGTCGAAGTGGATGGCTTCTTCAAGCTTTTCGATCACCGCAAGCAGTTGAGCGCCCGATTTCATGTAGTTGTTGGCATCGTCAAAGATGCTGCGGATCACCTTGTGGTGAGCGCTGACGCTAGCGTCGAGATTCTTGAGCGTAGGGAACAGATCGCTATTGACGAAGCTGATAATCTCGCTAGCCGTTTTCTGCGACACCTTCCTGCCATCCACCCCAGGTTTGAAAGCTGCCCAGTTGCGCCAACGAAGATGCGAGGGGATGGGAGATTGATATTTGGGATTGTCATTTACCCACTCGTCTTCACGCTGGTCGAAGACTTTGAGGAAGAGCATCCAGGTAAGCTGGCCCAGACGCTGAGCGTCGCCATCGACACCATCGTCCTTACGCATAATGTCCTGGATGGACTTGATGGTACTGCTCAGATTCATTACATGTTCTCTTTCTGCTCAGCCTAGCGATAATCGAGGCTTGCTTTGGCTCTTAGGTGTCGCATAGAGCCCTTCTTAAGGACCTGCATAGCTTGCTTATATTGCGTTCGCCGCTGCCAAGGATGGAGCAACGGATTTGGATTTTGCTGTCGAACCGGTCGAACGGCGAACCTTGATAGATCTCTGCTACCCGCGGTTGGAAATCTTGGCAAGCTGCCTTTAGAGGTAGTCGTCGCTTGGCTCATCCAACACAGTCTGCTTGCGCGTCACGCTGCTTCACCTACGCAGCAAATTGGCCGCCTGTCAGTATGATATCTCATAGATGCTTTGGGCGCCGGGGCCGTAGGGGAGCGATTTCAGTTCGCCGATGCCCGGTGGCGGCATGTGGCGCTGTTTAGTGATCGGCCTTCGCGTTCTTAGCCCAAAACGCGAAGCGGTCTGTTGCGTAGTGAGCTACCGAGGTCCTTTTACAGTTGGGTTCTGCGCCAATGCTCGGGGGCGGCGCAACACCTTTTGGCCGTGGCTGATAGGGTCATCCTGGACTAGGTGCTTCAGGGCGGTAAGCATAGGAAGCTCAACGTTTTGGGACGACATATCAAGCCAGACGCAGGTGTCGAGCATTACTAAAGGCATTGAAGCCCCCTTTCAGTTTTCCGATTGCTAGACTTGGCCGTAGCCATCACCGGATAATGGCCTATCAACATACAGGAGCGTAAAATGTCTCGTCTCGCAGAATTCCGTCAGCTTGAAAAACACTTGTCTGAGCAACTGGCAGCTCTTGAGGCTATGAAAAGCGACGAAGGCCTGAAGAAAGAGGTCGAGTTCGAAACCAAACTCCGCGCACTACTCGCTGAGTACGGCTACAGCCTGCGCAATGTGATCGCTATCCTTGATCCTCAGGCATCCTCACGCGCTCCTACAGCAGCCGCTCCAAAGGCTGTGCGCAAGGCACGTGACGTCAAGATCTACAAAAATCCGAATTCCGGTGAGCTGATCGAAACCAAGGGCGGTAACCATCGCCAGCTGAAAGAATGGAAAAACGAGTTCGGCGCTGACGTTGTTGAGTCCTGGCGCACTCAGTAAGACCGTTTGAGTACAAACAATCAGGGTCCTGCGGGGCCCTTTTTCATGAGATATGGATATGTTCAGTTTTCTGAAGGACGGGTTTGAACGGAGGCTATTTGGCTGGGCGATCGTTGACTTTTGATCGCGACCGCCAATCACATCCGAGATAAGCGAACGGTGAACACGCCTACCTCACGCTTAGGTGGGCATCCGCTTAATCACGCAAGATGTGTTCGGCGGACGCTTACCCTGACGGTTGCGGGTCGCTATGAGTAGTGATCCATGATCTGGATTTAGGGGAGCCTTGGAGCGCCTTTACCACCTGCTCATTCCGCCTAATCCTTCTAAGAATCGCTGAAGGTAGCTCTCACTGGCGTAGGCGAAGCCGGCAGCAAGCAAGGGCGCGTTGAACTCTGGCGTAGAGTATTCCTGAACAAAGCGCGAGATTGTCTCCGAGTGCCACGACAGACGGCCCATCGCGATGTTTCGAAATTGACTCTGCTGGATTCGATTATTGAGCTCTTCTTCATTGACGCCGTTCGCTTGAGCGAAGAACAACAGGTTCAGAAATTCGAAACGCTCGTACAGCAGCTCGGGATCCTGCACTCCGGCGAACGAGGGTGCCCATTTACAGGTAATGAGGCTGGCCAGGCGATTGGATAGCGGTGTACGGGCGTTGCTCTGATCCTCTAAGGTTTTCCAGTGCGCCAGCAGTCCGTTGCCGGCCTCTAAATAGAACGGTGACAACTCATAACCAATCAATCCTGGTTGCTCACGGCGGTTAATGACGGTTGAACTGAGCAGGCTATATAGAACGTCAAGGCGATTTGCACGGATCAGACCCAGTGAATAGCCAAGAACGACCAACGCAGCTGGGTAGTTCTTCAGGGCGAGCCAGTGGGTATAGCCAGCCTGCTCCCTATGAGCTTCGGCATATAGCCCTTTAACGGCATCCAGTACAAGACTCAGCTCATCACCTGTGCCCCATCGACCTAGCACTGAAGCAAGGCGTGCGATTGGTTCTACGATAGCCTCGTACTCAGGAACCCAATCACTGAACGCCTGGGTTCTCACGTCACCCTGTCCTGCAAATAGAGGTGCAAAATCAGCAATACTCTGTCGAGTTTGAGCCGTGACCAGGTCGTCGAGCTGGATCCTGTGTTCAGGTCGGTCCATGAAGCGTTTTGCCATGGCGATCATCAGCTCGACGCTCGCCGGATTGGGCTGGCGGGATTTTTGAATGGTCTCAAGCTTCAGGTTAAGGGCATCGAAGAACGTATCCGCATCAGTCCCACTAACCACCGAAGCGCGGCGTCGTGCGACCAACTCTTGGGCGCGCTCAGACACACCTCCTCGGGCGAGCCAGTAGGTTGGGTAGCGTCGGGAAGGGGCGCGTAGAAACGCCGCCCTCAGGGCGTGGTCCCATTCTCCTGACCAGCCGGCGACGATCAACCCGAACTCATCGATTATGCGGTCGAGCAGAGTATTGAATTCAGTGGGGTAGTCGCCCAGTTCAACATCCGTATTTAGAATCCGGGCGTCCTTGTAATCGCCATGGATTTTGAGGATGAAGCACTGGGAATGGGTGAGCGGTTCTGCTCCAGCCAGGGTGTCGACCGAACTCACGATAGTGGGCTCGATGCCGGCATCACGCAGTGCGTTTTCCATCAGCCTGTCGAAGTTGGTGGTCACGATGACCCGCACGTGTCCAGCACGCACCATTTCTGCGATAGCTCGATGAGCCCTGGTGGGTACTTTTAAACCGTCCTCCAGCTCTTGGGCTGTAGGCTCCAGGAAGCTCTGCACAATGGCTCTGCGTGCCCGCTAAGGTCTCCAGCAGCGTGGAATAGTTAGGCTGCTCTCCAGTCTGACCTAGATACCAAGCATACCAATCCTCTTGCTCGCCGACACCTGAGGCAATACCGGCACGTTTGACTAGCTCCATGGTGATCTCCCAGCCGGTCGGAATACCGGCGGCGCGGGATACTCCTGAGCCTAGGAGTAACGCGTAGACTCCTTTGTTCTCATATACAGAGAATGCAAGCTGGGTAGTGGGATCATTGGCGATCATGGGCATAGAGTCTTCCTTGTATTCGGGAGGCGCAACGTATGTCACGAAGTCGCCAGCTCCGTTCTCGGTGGGGGCATTCTAGCCAAAGGCCATCACTTGTGCAGTGATCGTACCTCTCGAATTCGAATAAGCGTCCGGGCATCCCTTCTTGCGCAACTAAGCGGGTTGCTACCGATGCGGCAACAACTCCCCAATTCCACTCAGCCATAGAGCGTGGGCCAAATGGTTCAATCTCTAAAATTTATCTGGGAGTGTGATGACATCGAGATAAAAACCACAGTAGTTCGGCGTTCGCTTAAAGCCTATAGCTATCGCTTCTTCGTGTTTGGCCTTACCCATGACGATTTCAATACCGCTCCAACTGACTTCAACCACCGGATCTTTCAGCATGGGCTCATGAGCAATCGAAATGCGGTGAGCCAATTCAAGCGTGCGTTTTTTTTCGTCGAATTTTGCCAACACATAATGCACGCGATCAGGCTTTACCGGCTCTTTCGAGTAAAGGGCCTTTTCGGGGTACACGCGAACAATGACCATCTCCAGTTCCTCACCCCGAACTTGCTTGTACGCCATCTTCGAGAGGCGCTGCATGTAGATGGCCTTAAGGTGCTTGAAATCTTCAGCATCCCTGTGAGCTTCAAAACCCATCTTTGACCAGAACTCCACTGAGCTTCGCGGCTCACACTGGACAATGAGCACTGCGTTGTTTTTGGCATCTTCCTGACGAATGGCGTGCTCCACCAGAGCCCGTCCGATTCCGCACCGCTGACAATCGCTCTTCGTCTGCAAGATAGTGTCGAGAGAAATGCCGCGCGTGAGAAAACCAACTGGTCCTTCAGAGTCAACAAAGACTGTCATCAGCTTTTGGGCGCAAGCATCCTGGATCATGCCCCAGTTTTTGATGAAGCCATATCCATTACGCACCTCATACTTGAGCCATTTTTGGATGTAAGGCAGATCTGATGGTAAAGCGGTACGAATACTTTTCCGTTTCACGTCGACTTTTCCTCGAACAGTTCGTCAGTTGTAGTCCTGGTCTACCGGCACTCCATCTATAGTCAGTGTCAGAAATACAGGCCAGCTGGAACGGTTCTTGATATCCCATACATAGAATTGCCTGCCAGTGGCGCCCATGATCTGCGAGTTATCCTCGACCTGATGTCGCGCCTGCTCGTCCGGCGCGCATACCTTGACGGCGTACCGCGGCCGGCCAGTATCCAGGTCATCCGGGCCGGCCTGTTGGCGAAACCTAGAACAAGGAGGTAAGGTGACTTTGTTCTCGTACTTGTCACTGCTAATGGCCCTTTCCTTCTACGTTCGGCACGTCGCGCTAGGGCGCGATGCATGTATTCAATTGCTGCTCAAGCTTAGAAACGGCCCAATTCGGCAACCGGCTGAACTAGGTTTTTCTAGATTTTTAGCCCATGAGCGTAATGCAAGTACTGCACAAGGGCCACCTGTAACAGCTGCGATAAATTCAGCACTTTTGGCCTGACTGATATCGTAGGTATCTAGGAGTTGAAGATAACGTGCACGGTTGTCTACGCCTCCCTCGCTAAATCAATAATAAGCAATTGCGCCTATTTTTACACTTAACTTGCCCTAGTATTTTAGACCGAGACTTGGTGTGCATCTATGCAAACTTACTCTTCACAGTTCGCGTTCGTGTGGCGAATGTCGGCTTATCAAGCCAGTCGCGGTGCTCTTCATCACCTATCAGCGCCGACCAGTCTTTCTTTAGGTTGTCACGAGTTGCGTGCTATTGCTCCCGCTGCGGATCTAGATCTGGCGCTCTACTCATTACGCAAATCGCCTCCTAAGCTGATTCCAGTTCGTCTGCACGAGACTGCTCAATTTTTTAATGAGTATTTTCCGTGGCTAGGTTCTCGTGCTGCGAAAGCAATAACTCGTCAAGTCCTCTAGGTGTTTTGGATGCTTGCCAGCCTTTTTCCGGAGATATGGATCAGTAATAACTGAATTGGTCACATTACTTTATAGATCAATTCGGTCTAAGAACGGATTGAGGATATGCCGCCGGAAATCGATATGACCGTAGTTTTGGGCAGTTGGGATTTAAGCTCAGTGATCTCCCTGTAGAGTTCGAGTATTAGCAAGTCTGCACTTAAAAGAGCACTGGCAGCGATGTCGCGCTGAAGTTTAAGCGCGCTGATAATCTGTTTATTAGTGCGGCGCTTGGCCTTGGATTGCGACAGATTTTGTCTGCTAGGTGTTCTGGGTTTTGAGTTCTCCCTAATCCATTCTTTTATCTCGGCGACCAACAGTGGAAATCTACTCTTTTTTAGGGCGCTAGGGTCAAGCCCTGCTTCTCTTGCAATATTATTTTGGGATACTAGACTATCCCGTGATATTATAATTGGCTTTAGTTCTTTAAGTCGCTGAAAGGCTTCACGAAATCGCTGTTCAGTAGACATATCAATTTGCCTCAATGATAGAAATTGCATTCTGTGCAGCTTTTATCTGTGCGCTGAGTGCGGTGTAATAAGGGCTGCCACTCGGGGTAGTTTCGAGCAGAAGTTCTGTCTCTGCCTTTAATTGTTTGACTTGGATCAGCTTGGTTTTGTCTATAAGCAGATCGGTGCAGGCTCCTTTTCCATGCCCACCGACGCAATATACAATGTTATCAATTCCGCCTTTGGTGCAGTGTTCTTTATTCAGGCAGACCCCTAACAGCACTTCCCTAAATCCAACCTTCCCGGTTTTCGCTGCCTCTAACAGCTTTTTGAAATTGCCCTGATTGATTGGTGCTAGCAGCATGTCTTGTCGCTTCTGTCCGTATGGGGATGCGAACCTATTGCCAACCAACTGTGCTAATTTAACTGCCCGAGTTTCATACGCAGCTTTGATATACTCAGTTCTTCCGTCTTCGTTGAAAATAAGTTTTGAGCAGCCTTGTGCGTAATACAGAGATTGGATCCTGGATTGATGTTTTAATGCATATTGTAGAGATGAATCTGAAACCAGCCCGGACGCCTGCATATTCACTGCGCCGGTTCTTCTGAGTTGATGCCAAGCAAACGGCCAGCGCTTTCCAACTTGATATTTTGTGCCGTCTAATGAAGGAGTGATCAATCTCGCGATCGAGATATCCTCAACCGAGATCGAGACTTGATTGCTATCGAAGAGTCGATCGTTGAGGTCTATGACAGATGCATAGCTAGTATAATGAGATATACTCGGAAGACCTTTACCTAGACTGATGCCCCATGGTTCATATGGTCGCGAGATCAAATATAGAGTATCCGCAGCATCATGTTTCACATCTAAATACGGGCAAACCTTGGCAGCGTTTTCGCGAAGCTCGGCGACATGAACCATCATCCGGACCGATGGCTCTACCGAGGGAGAAGTGATCCACCTCGAATCAGAATCGAGGTAAAGCTTTGTGGTTTCTCCTGTAATCGTCCAAAAGTCCCCGAAGTCTGGATCGTTCTCTTTGGTCAAGCAGTCGCTACGCAGATTCCAAGCCTCATCAATTCTCATTGCTGTAAAATTTAATATGTAAGCAATGCCAACGCGGCTTGCCATCCCGAGATACCGGTTTAGCGAGTTTAGGCCTTTGCCAGGCCCCATGAGGCTGAGGCCAGGCCCATACAGCCATTTTTGTAATGTTTTCTCAACTCCGTGCTTACGCGCTAAGTCTTCAAATCTAACTCCGTCCCGATTGTAATCGAAAGGGGTGGAGCGTCGTCCACGCTCACTTATTGGAGCATATGCACGCTCCCAACTACCAAAATAATTGAGGTAAAGATTAAGACACTCTAGATAAAGGTCTTTTATTCCTGTCTTGACCTCATGATAGTCCATTACGAACTCATTCAGCCTTGTTACTTGATATTTCCATATGCGGGGCGGAATATAAGGTGTCTGTTTCGTATCTGGTATCACTATGGATGCATAAAGTTTTTGGATGCTCATCGGGTTTAATATATAAAAACCGATACTTGCGCTGTTCTCGTAAATCATGTGCAGGAGGGGCAGTACTTTTTTTAAGTATGATCCTGGTTTGAATTGTAGCTTTTCAATCATATGAGGATATTTATAAAGCTCCTTCGCGTCAATCTTGGCACGACTACAGTCTTTGAACACCTGAAATAAAAAACTGGCGTTCGCCTTGATGCTATCGACCGATATGGGTGTGATTGATCGCCATAACCACCAGGCAAGAATTGTTTTTAGGTTCATAGTATTGACTTCATCAATGAACGCAGGATGTGTATCATTATTTCGGAAGTATATATTGACATCCCTGCCGCGGACGCTGGTGAATTTCCATTTGCTATCACCGAAATAGGAAACGGCCTTTCCCGTTTGATCTATAGTTATCGGGAAATTATCCAGCGGTGGCCATTGGTTTATGTTTTCTTCTACCGGTAACTGAACGCTGCCCAATATTAAATTAAATTTCAATGATATATTCATTCTGCGGTCATTTCCTGCAATCTTATAAAGCCACTCCATTTCGGATGGTAGTCTCCGTCAGATATTTTGCGGAGGGCTGTTTCGTTCCATACTTGTGCTTTGGTAGAAAGGCTTTGGATATACTCAAGCTTTTGATTAATGCGTTTTATCGTGAGCAATGCTGGATTAGGAATAGCATCTTTTTGAATGCTTGCCTTACTTAGCTCAATGGATTTTAGATATTTAAAAGTGACCAGTGACCAGATGTGGTCCTCAGTGTCAAGGTCGCGGTGCTGTTCACAAAAAAGACACCCACTTGGGGTGAGGCAGTCCGCTTCAGGGATATGAGGCGCGCCGATATCTTCAGGCACTGGGCGAGCGGATACGCAACCGCCAGGACCCGTTGCAGCCAAGATGTGATCATGTGCCGCGTGAAATCGACTTATCTCAATTTGGGCGACCTGATGATTAGGACGGTGGTAGTTTTTGTAAAAGGTAGCAACGGAATGCTGTGATAGCTTAGCCGTGAGGTCTGGATTTTGTGTCTCGCGTAACAGAAAGTTGCTTCTTGCATTGCGTAGCTCCCTTGGAGGAATAAATTTTAGGTCTAGCTGATTACAACGTTTGCGTAGGGCGGCGAAGGACGGAACCATGTGGTCCGCTCTTCCGCGTACGTTAAGGAATGGGAATAAAAAGCGGGATGGCCGATCCGAAAAGATCGCGTCACGCCATGTTAAATAGTTCGAGAAATGAGTTTTATATTCACTGTATACCGTTGCTGTAAACAGAGATTGTGAACGTTCTTTGTAGCCCTGAAATTCATAGCCATCAATTAAACTAATGAATTTATATTTTGTGCGTTCGAGATTATACATCTGCGCGACGTTCATGCCTGTTTGGGCTGAGAAAATAAATAGCTCTGCTTCTATTCTCAGGTTGATCAGTGCATGTCTGGTGCGGAATGATTTATCTGCTACATACGATGCTCTCGTGGCCTCGGTCGCGCGTTTACGATGAGATGGCTGCGTCGGATCATTAAGTCTTTTGACGTTTTCTGCAGGTCTTAATCTGGACCATTCGATAAGTTTTTTTCCATCAGCTAATTGTATGATAACCGGTAGATTACCCCATATGGCTTGTTCGGAAAGTCCTTCAGTTATGTGGCATAAAAATGCTCCAAATCTGTAAGTCTCCTCAAGATTCTGCTTGTCGCCATTTTTTGATCCGGAAGGTTTTCGCTCACGTCGAGGCCGCTGAATGCCTATTTTGTAACTTAGGCCTGAGTTTAAACCCAATACTGAGTCGAATATTGAACATAGTGCCGATGCAATGCCTCGTATATTAGACTTTCTATGAGGAGAGGATAAAATTATATTTCGCTGCAATGCGGCCCATTTAAGAAAACAATGCTCCAGCGATTCCAGGCTGAGTATCATGTTTAAGCTATCACACCATGACACGAAGTTTCTGATTTGAAGTATTGTTCGCTTGGCTGAGATTAGGCTCCTTCCTGATATCACATTGGTATTGAGTGTCTCGTGGATAAGTTCCACTAGACTTAAACGCTCAGCGCGAATTTCACCGAAGGTTCCTTTTCGGATCTCTTCGAGCACCTCACGGACATTGTGCTTTGCGGCACCTTTATAAAGTATAGGCAAGAGGTTCAACGGTGTTTCTCTGTGCCCATACTTTATCGACGGGAAGGTAAAAGTATTTGTTAGCGCCTCATGCTGGGTCGGCATAATAGCGTCCTAGGAAGCGTTTGGTGAACTTGTTGTTAATATCGGAGATTAAGGGGTGTTGCTTGATGAATTTTATATATTTCATCGTCGTTGCTTCGTCTTTGTGTAGAAGGTTTCGTCTAACCATTTCTATCGCACCAGCTGGATCGATCGAGAGAGCAAACGTTGCATATTCGGTGGCGTAGGTCGCACGAGATTGATGGAACTTAAAATCGATGAGTGCGTTTAACCCTAGTCGTTTGCCAATCTTTCTTAACTCGCACATCGCCGTGTTTATTGCGCCGGATGTATTTCTATCCGCCCTTGTGTACCTGTTCCCCGCTTTAGTTAGGAAAAGAACATCTTGGTCTTGATGTTGCGCGCGAGCAGATCGCAATAGCCGTTCTTCGCTCAAAGAGTATGTCCTTAGCTGCTGGACCAGTGATTTTGGTATTTCAATTCGCCCAGTCTTCCCATACTTGGTAGCGACAGAAGGGTCGGCAGCTGGGCCGATGGCGATAGTGCTAATTCCGTCTTGCAGCGGGTGATCAATAGCTCGTGCTATTGTCTGAGTTTTAATATCACCAATACTTTGTATACGCATACCAGTGTGAAAGCCCAGAAGCAGCATGTAGTAGATTTCTAATGGAGCGTTATCTCGGGCGCAGTTAAGAATCTTTTCTCTGTCTTCTGTCGAAACAGGCCACAGTCCATCCTCAAGATCAATATTTTTGCTGCTTCTTAGGGGTATTGCTAAATCTGTAGTCATTACATCTTTAGACTTAGCGAAACCATAGCGGTCAGTGAATTGAATACTGATCCGGCGCTCTCGCCATAGAGGAGTTCTTAATGTTACGAGGTTGTTTTGGACGATCCAGGAGTAGAATTGTCTAATAACTCTGATCCGAGATGAGACTGTCGAGGCGGAATAGGAGCCCTCCTGCCGAGCAAGAATCAACGCACCTCTAAATTTGTTAATGCAACGCTCATCTTTTCGTCCATGGACTTGCATCCATGAAACTTTAGACGCTTCGAGCCATTTGGCATAGTGGAGTAATGCTGCAGCCTTCGAATGTACTGTTTTTATATCAGTTGCTTTGTTAGCCGCTAGTTCACCAAGCCACGCATTCGCTTCGCGCCACGAGTTTCCGTCACTCCAGAATATTTGTGGAAGTTGAGCGATCATGCCGTATTCAGATCGGACCCACACCGCAGTATCGGCTTTTTCCAATCGTGCTGGCGTGTACATCAATGTCTCTAGAAAGGCCACGGTAGTTTGCCCTGAAAAAGTGGAATACGAACACAAGCTGGCTTAAAAGTACATGGTAGTACAATGCTCTCATTTCCTTTCGCCGATCACTGCGTGTCGCCGTGACACAGCTGGACTACGTCATCGGGCGTGTATTTCAACACGCAAACGTAAGTGATGGTCCTAGCTATAGATAATAGATTATCGGTAGAAATTCTTTAGATCGGTATCCTGCTCCATATGGCTCAGCGAGGGTGGCGCCTGGCTTAACATTTTAAATTGCAGTTGTTTTATTGTTTCTATCGGTTTGGTCTGAAAACCTTAGTTTGCGTATTTAAACGTATCCGGCCTATCGCTACGCGCCGTTATTCTTTCCATACCAACAGTGGCGTTCCTGAAGTGACGGTTTCATATTTGCCAGTTCTTATTTGTACTGCGTCCCGACGCTCAAAAACTCATTGAGCAATATCAACGTCCATAGGTGCTACTTATGTGTGCGTTGGCCATACCTATAACTAATCTGTACCCGCCATCCTTGGGCAGGTCGGCGGGCGCGAGGTTGAGGGTGATACGGCGTGCCGGGTATTGCAGCGCAGAGTTGAGGATGGCGCTGCGCACGCGGTCCTTGCTTTCCTTGACGGCGGTTTCCGGCAGGCCCACCAATGTCAGGGACGGCAGACCATTGGCCATATGCACTTCAACAGTGACGGCAGGGGCTTCGACGCCAATTTGGGCGCGGCTGTGGACGATGGCGAGAGACATGCTCGCTCCTTGAAAGAGAGGCCGCTTCCTGCGGGTCTTCAAAGGATAGTATTAGAATTTTGAAGGGCTAACTTAATTTGCAAACGGAAATGAAGCAAAACATTACGAGTAGATTTTTTCGTCATAGATATGCAGCTAGTCTACAGTTCTGATTGGTAAATCTAGGTAACTGTCGAGCAGAATTTTTAAAGTTTTGTAGGCCGGAACTATGAGTTCCAGCCTTGCGTTTTATTATGCAGCCTTAGGAGGTTCTGGAGGCCATGGGTCAGATTGGGGCGGAGCAGGTGGTATTGGAAGAGAAACTTTAGAGACTAGATCTTGAACAACTTTGCTTTCTATTGTTTGGTAGGGGTCGAGGTACTCGGTTCCTATATGCAGAGCTTCGATTTTTATTATGTCTATGGCCATGCCTGATTTGTCTTTTCTATCTCCACGGGCTACAAAAAATGATGCATATTTGCTAGGTGAAACACCAGAGAATGTTTCGAATAAAGTCTTTCCAGCATGATTTGCATCAGTCGTTATGGCATCTTCATGCAAGTCGAGTGCTAGGCTTTTTTCATAAGGTTCAATGTAGACAACTCGCTGAATGCCGGCAGCGATAATGTGGCGTGCACAGTTATGGCACGGGAATGTAGTCGTATACAGCACGCACGAGTCTGTGGAATTACCCTGGGATCTGGCCAGGCCAAGAATCGCTTCCATTTCCGCATGAATCGCACGGGAAAACTCAATTATTGAGCCGGCTCTAGTTTCCTTTTGTATAAGTCTGGCTAGCTCAGATTTAACCTTGTCGGTGACAGTTACCTGGGAACTAACAATTGCCACAATATCTTGGATAAGAGCAGATTTGTGGATATCGTTATAGCATTTTCCCCCATGATATATGCAGCGTTGATCGTTTTCAGTGTCGGATGTGTACAGGCCTCCACCAAATTTCGGGACGTCATTCCAACCTAGGGAAATGACATTTCCTTCTTTGTTTGCGATTGCCGCGCCAACCTGTCTGCTTAGACAGGCCGATTTTAGGGAGGCCGAATAGGCTGCGTACATTCCAGATTCATCTTTGGTCGGCGTAACGCCATTTTTGCCATGGACCAATGCTACAAAACGCTGGCAAGGAGCAAAAAGATTGGAAATCGAATCTTGATTATTTCTAATGAAATAGTCAGCTAGCTGGACGGTCTTTTCGAGCTTCTGTCCATATGTTGCATTTATTTCGTTTCGGTCCCGATCAATTAAGTATTGAGCTTCATGTCCTGGAATTTTCTCTGTTCGCGTTAGATAATTGAATCTGACATTCTGCGGGCTTAGAACACCTATTAGATAAAATATTTCACCGTAAACCAGTTTGAAAAGCTCCACTTCTTCGGGGTGCTTGAGTTGGTCAATTATATAGATGGTCTTGGGTGGTTTGTCTGTATCACCTTTTGACATTGCTGTATCACGTTTAGCTGCCACGCTAGCCATTGAAAGAGCCGCTAGTATCTGTGGGTCGAACTTTTGTCTTAAGTCGTTTCCGAGGTCTTGAAGAGTGGTGTACCGTTCTTTACCTGCGGCAGGTTCAAGAGAGAGGTGTTTCAGGTTTTCAGGGAGTCCATTTTTTTTTGTAATGAGACTTTATTATATCGCTGATTTTTATATGCTCAGTAACATAGCCGTACTCTTCAAACTGGGTACGAGTCGTCCTTATAACGTCTGCTAAGTTACAGCCGACCGGACCGCAAAAGGCGATAATTATTTCATCACTGCGACGACCTTCTATACGCTCCCTGATATCACGCGTATTAGTAGTTTTGTCGTCGCTAGGTGAGGCTCTTTCCTTAGAAATTGGTACTGACATTCATCGCGCCCTTGAGCGCGAGACAAAAGGTATACCTTTTGTTACCAGTCTACTTTTTGCGCTCGCGCTAGAATATTTTTAATGGCTTTATTGTATTCGTTTTCGGCTTTTTTTTCTTTGAAAGCAGCGAAGCCGACAATGTTGGAGTTCTGATTTTTGTCCTGTTGGACTGATTTATCATTTTGATAAACATTTGTATCGTCAGATCTCTTCATTTCCGTTTCCTTTCTCCCGTTGAAGCGCGGAGTGTGGGCTTTCAAAGTGGGTGCATTCTACAGTCGCCAAACACAAAATCAATGTCTTTACAACCGATAGGTTAGCTTGTTGTTTCTTTCTGGCAAGCCTGGAGCTCAAAAAGCTTCCAGGCGATGACGGCAGGAGTTTTCTCATAGCTCTGGATCACTTAACAACAATCACCCGGCATTTATTTTGTAAATCCATCCATCAGGTGAGGTGGCATAAAGCCTCCTAGAATCACCAAAAAACGGGCAAATGTGCTGGAGCATCCCTCTCGGAGGGGGAAAGTTCCTCCTAATATACCGTTTGACCGTTGCCAACAGAGCCACCCCCTTTTCACTAAATCAGTAGGTGCAATTGCGATACGCGTTTCCACCAGGGGGATTTTTTGTGCTTGGGCTGCTCAGGCTCCGGAAGCATATGCGGTACATCTTGAAGCCTAATCCACGCCTGATTGTTCCAGTGCAAGAGACTTAGCGACATCTGCGGCCAATCGAGCAAGCTGAGTGCCGGGCGTTCACAACGTAGATTTTTTTGAGCATCGCGCAGCGCAGGAACGACGTCATGGGTCAACCATTCACGAAGGCTTCGATATTCTGGACAGTAGTGGTATACCAGCAGCGCATAGATGGCTGACTCGCTAATCAGCAGCGTCCGTTCGACAGCACCATGATGGAGCGCCTTTCGATACTGACGTTGATCCGGATCAAGCTTACGCAACGCTCGCTCGTCCAAATAAAGCCTCAGCAACCGACCCAAATCACGCGCGCTGAACCAAGCCTGGTTCTCCAACAAGAGCGCATGAAGATGCAGATTGTGTCGCGTAAAGACATGAGGAATGAGGTGATCGTTTTCCATGGTGCAGTACCCATATTCGCTTGAGAGGACTGCCGTTTACCGTCGCCAAACGATAAGGGTGGCAGCTGCGTGCGGGTTGGCGAGCCGGTGCAAGCGAATACCGGCAGACCCTGAGGTCTCCCACACACAGCCACCATAAAACGAGTCGGGAGCTAATGCCCGATATCGGAGGGTGGACGCTGTGCGTCGCAAGCTTTCCGGGTCGCCAAACCCAGCGCTGAATGATCAGCAGCGAGCAGCCTAAAGAGATGGTGCGTGGCGATGCTATCGGAAAGCGTAAGCGCATGTCGTAGGAAGGTTCCTGAAGACATTCGCTGAATGAAGATAGCAGGAAGACCATTGCAGCCTTCCCATCAGTTTCAAGAAATCCGTTTATTCAGCAGAGGGTGGCGTCAGGCGCGCTTCCAGCTCGGCGACTTTCGCCTCCAAACTCTCCAACCGTGCACGCGTGCGGGCCAGCACCACCATCTGGCTATCAAACTCTTCCCGGCTGACCAGGTCGAGTTTGCTGAAGCCGCTTTGCAGCAGCGCCTTGAACTGGCTTTCGATTTCGTTGCGGGGCAGCGGGGTGTCGCCGCTGAACAGGCGAGAGGCGTGGCCGCTCAGGGCGTCGAGGAGGTCTTTGGGCGCGAGCATGGGAAACATTCCGGAAAACTGTTGGCCGGCAGTGTATCACGCAGCGTCTATAGTCATTTTCACGGCCGTGAGCGCACGCTTTTCGCGCAGAGGGCCGGGCGGCTGCGCACTGTTTTTGTGCGCATTGCGGTCGCCAATTCGCCCCGCAGGTGGGCATAAGTGGGCAAAGGACTGATTTCAGTGATTTTTACGGAGCTGGCAAGGTTTCTGCTTAGACGATCATGACCCATGCACTGATGCAGTCGCTGTGACGAATGCAGTGCGCCGACGGATCAGGGGTACAGGTTTCGTCACCAGTGGTTCGCTGGCGTCGCAACGGTAAATGCCGAGGCGACGACGCGTTACAAAGCCAGGCACTGCGCTTAGACTTGAGACGGGTTTGTTTTCCTGGGGCAAGTCCACCAATTCGGGAGAGAGTTTTCATGAAGCTAGTCACTGCCATCATCAAGCCGTTCAAGTTGGACGATGTACGCGAGTCGTTGTCCGAGATCGGCGTGCAGGGCATTACCGTTACTGAGGTCAAAGGCTTCGGTCGGCAGAAGGGTCACACCGAGCTGTATCGCGGCGCGGAATACGTGGTCGATTTCCTGCCGAAGGTGAAGATTGATGTCGCCATTGACGACAAGGATCTTGACCGGGTTATCGAGGCGATAACCAAGGCGGCCAACACCGGCAAGATCGGTGACGGCAAGATCTTCGTGGTCAATCTGGAACAGGCTATTCGCATCCGTACCGGCGAAACCGATACCGACGCAATCTAAGCCGCCAAACCCCCAACGCCCCAGGAGAAAACAATATGACTCTGCGTAAATTCGCAGGGCTAGGAGCCCTGTTGTCCCTCGTAATGCCTGCCTTGGCATTGGCGGCGGACCCAGCCCCTGCTCCAGTCCTCAATTCCGGTGACACCGCGTGGATGCTCACGTCCACCGCGCTGGTGCTGTTCATGACTATTCCGGGCCTGGCGCTGTTCTACGGCGGCATGGTTCGCTCCAAAAACATTCTTTCCGTGATGATGCAGTGCTTCGCCATCACCGGCTTGATCACTATCTTGTGGTTCGTTTACGGCTACAGCATGGCGTTCGACACCACCGGTATGGAAGCAGGCGTCGTCAACCTCAACTCGTTCGTGGGCGGCCTGTCCAAACTGTTCCTGTCGGGTGTGACCCCGGCGAGCATCACCGGCCCTGCGGCGCTGTTCCCTGAGGCGGTGTTCGTCACCTTCCAGATGACGTTCGCCATCATTACTCCTGCGCTGATCGTCGGTGCTTTCGCCGAGCGTATGAAGTTCTCCGCGATGCTGATCTTCATGGGCGTCTGGTTCACCCTGGTCTACGCACCGATTGCGCACATGGTGTGGGGCGGTCCGGGTTCGCTGCTGGGTGACTGGGGCGTGCTGGACTTCGCCGGCGGCACCGTGGTGCACATCAACGCCGGTGTGGCCGGCCTGGTGGCGTGCCTGGTACTCGGCAAGCGTAAAGGTTTCCCAACCACCCCGATGGCACCTCACAACCTGGGTTACACCCTGGTCGGTGCGGCCATGCTGTGGGTCGGCTGGTTCGGCTTCAACGCCGGTTCCGCGGCTGCAGCCAACGGCACTGCCGGTATGGCGATGCTGGTCACCCAGATCGCTACCGCTGCTGCGGCGCTGGGCTGGATGTTCGCCGAGTGGGTCACCCACGGTAAGCCAAGCGCACTGGGTATCGCCTCGGGCGTAGTCGCTGGCCTGGTGGCAATCACCCCGGCTGCCGGCACCGTGGGCCCAATGGGCGCCCTGGTCATCGGCCTGGCGGCGGGCGTGGTGTGCTTCTTCTGCGCCACTACCCTGAAACGCAAACTGGGCTACGACGACTCCCTGGACGCCTTCGGCGTGCACGGTATCGGCGGTATCCTCGGCGCGATCCTGACCGGCGTGTTCGCTGCGCCTTCCCTGGGCGGCTTCAACGCAGCCACCACTGACATCGCGGCGCAAGTCTGGATCCAGTGCAAAGGCGTCGGTTTCACCGTGATCTACACGGCTATCGTGACCTTCATCATCCTCAAGGTGCTGGATGCCGTCATGGGCCTGCGGGTTACCGACGAAGAAGAGGCCGTGGGCCTCGACCTGGCGCAACACAACGAACGCGGCTACAACTTGTAAGTACGCGAAAAAAAGATGCCCGGCTTGCCGGGCATTTTTTTGCCTGGCGTTTGTCAGTGATAGGACCTGTACCGGTTTTTACGCAGAGTTTGTGATGGCGCGCACACGGTACTTTTCAGCGTGCAAAAGTCTTACATGCATGTAGGCGTATTCGGTACTTTGTTTTTTCCCTGAGCGCGCTAGAATGCGCGCCGATGGGCGGAGAACTGTATGTGGCAACAGACCCTGATAACCCTGCGGGCCAAGCCCCGGGGCTTTCACCTGGTAACGGATGAGTTGCTCGCCGGCTTGCCTGAATTGAAGGCTTGTCGCGTGGGCTTGTTGCATTTGTGGCTGCAGCACACCTCGGCCTCGTTGACCGTCAACGAGAATGCCGACCCGGCGGTTCGCCGTGACTTCGAGCGTTTTTTCAATGCGCTGGTGCCGCAAGGCATGGCGGGATATGAACACAACGACGAAGGTCCGGATGATCTGCCGGCGCACTTCAAGGCCAGTCTCCTGGGCTGCCAGCTGAGTTTGCCGGTCAAGGCCGGCCGCTTGGCGATGGGGACCTGGCAAGGTGTTTATCTGGGCGAGCACCGTGATCATGGCGGTGCTCGTAAAGTCCTCGCCACCTTGCACGGTGATGGGGCATAAGCCACGGGTAATCCTGTGGATGTGATTTTTTCCGGCAAACTCGACAGAGGGTGAAGCTGGGCTATAACTAATCTGCTTTTCGCAAGTCATGAGGTAGAACATGAGCGACGATGATCTGGAAAACGACGAACTTGAAGTAGGCGACGACGAGACCGAAGAGGGTCTTGAAGCGGCCGTTGAAGACGTTGCTGACGATGGCGACGAAATCAGCGATGACGCGCCTGCCAAAGCCGCCAAAGGCAAAGCCAAGGCCGCTGTATCGGTAGACGAACTGCCGAGCGTTGAAGCCAAGAACAAAGAGCGCGATGCGCTGGCCCGTGCGATGGAAGAATTCCTCGCTAAAGGCGGCAAAGTGCAGGAAGTCGAGGCCAACGTGGTGGCAGACCCGCCTAAGAAGCCGGATAACAAGTACGGCAGCCGTCCTATCTAAGGTCAGCAGTTCGCTTGTAAGAAAAAGCCCGCCGTCGCTGCGGGCTTTTTCATGGCTGTAACAAAGTTGCAGATCCGCCGCAGTCCCGTGTGGGAGCTGGCTTGCCTGCGATAGCGGTCGTCAGCTAGTGATGTGCTGTCTGGCTCACCGTCATCGCAGGCAAGCCAGCTCCCACATTTGGTTTTTGCGTCAGTTCCAGCTACGCAGCAGCGCTGGCAGCTCCGCCAAGTTACGAATTTCCGCATCCGGGCGCTTATCCGCCTCCCACGCCTTACCCGTCGGGTTAAACCACACCGCACGCAGCCCTGCCTGCTGCGCACCGGCGATGTCGTCACCGGGGTGATCGCCGATATGCACCGCCTGACTGGCGTCCACGCCGCCGCGTTGCAACGCTTCTTGAAACAACCGCGCATCCGGCTTGGCGATGCCGATATCTTCGGCACGCAGGGCAAAGTGGAAATAGTCCGCCAGCCCGACGCGCTGCACATCGGCATTACCGTTGGTGATCACCCCCAGCAAGAAGTGCTGGCGCAGCGCCTGCAACATCGGCTCGGCTTCGGGAAATGGCGTGAGCTGGTGCCGCGCATGAATAAACGCTTCGTAGCACACATCTGCCATTTCCGTGGCTTCAGGCTGTGGATAACCGGCCTCTTCAAACGCGTGCATCAACACCCGATGGCGCAGGGTGCTGATGCGGTATTTGAGCTCGGGATGGCGCTCCAGCACCTGCTGGCGCAGGCGGGCGAAATGCTCCAGGGGCAATTCGCCGACTTTGGTGGCGTTGATCGCCAGCCACTCGCGCATCGACGCTTCGGCGCCGATGATGACGGGTACGTTGTCCCAGAGTGTGTCGTCCAGGTCGAAGGTGATCAGCTTGATACTCATGAGTCGCCGCCCTTGATGCGTTTGGCCCGTGGATGGGCGCTGTCGTACACCGTCGCCAGGTGTTGGAAGTCGAGGTGGGTATAGATCTGCGTGGTCTTGATGTCGGAGTGGCCGAGCAGTTCCTGCACCGCGCGCAGGTCCTGGGACGATTCCAACATATGGCTGGCAAAAGAGTGTCGCAGCATATGTGGGTGCAGGTTCTGCCCCAGCTCGCGTTCACCGGCGAGCTTGACCCGCACCTGAATCGCCCGTGGCCCGAGGCGCCGGCCTTGCTGGCTGACAAACACCGCATCGTCCGCGGGGTTGGTCAACAGACGCAGCGGCAGCCATAGTTGCAAGGCTTCCCGCGCCTTGCGGCCGACTGGCAACACGCGGGTCTTGCTGCCCTTGCCGAGCACTTGCACCAGGCAGTCCGCCAGGTCCAGTTGGTCGAGGTTCAGGCCCGTCAGCTCCGACAGGCGCAGGCCCGAGGAATAGAACAGCTCAAGAATCGCCTGGTCGCGGTGCGCGAGGAAGTCATCTTCGACGGCGCCGTCGAGCAATTGCAGGGCGCGATCGGTGTCGAGGGTCTTGGGCAGCCGCCGCTCGCCTTTGGGTGGGGACAGACCGTTGGCCGGGTCGTGATCACACAGGCCTTCGCGGTTCAGGTAGTGATAAAGGCCGCGCACCGCCGAGAGCAGGCGCGACAGGCTGCGCGAAGATTGGCCTTGCTGGTGCAGCCGCGCGATCAAGCTGCGCAGGCTCTGGATATCCAGGGCTTTCCAGCTGGCGATCTGTTGTTTTTCGCAATACGCCAGGACCTTGTTCAGGTCCCGTCGATAGGCTTCCAGCGTGTGGGGCGACACCTGGCGCTCGTTGCGCAGGTGAGCGCAATAAGTGTCCAGTTGCCGTTCCATGGCTAGCGCACCGCGCGCAGGGCGGTGGTGAAGCGCGGCAGTACCCGGCCGAGCACTTCGGCGATGTAGGTCAGGAACAGCGTGCCCACCGAGCTTTTGTAGTGTTGCGGATCACGACTGGCGATGGCCAGTACGCCGTGCAGGCCCTGATAGCTGAGGGCGACCACGGCAGTCGAGCCGATCTGCTTGCGCTGTTCGGCACCAAACAGGAAGTCCAGCTCATGCTCGCGCAAGGTGCCACTGATGGTCTTGCCTTCAGAGAGCAGGCCGCCAATCGCGGTTTGCGCTTCGCCACCGCTGACCCAGCGACCCACCGGCATTGGGTTGTCGCTGAACAGGATCAGGCTGACAAAGGGCACCTGGAAGTCCTGGCGCAGGCTGTCTTCCACGGCGATCACCGTTTCTTCCAGGCTGGTAGCGTCCATCAGGGTAAGAATCAGGCGACGGGTTTTCTCGAACAGGCGGTCATTGTCGCGGGCGACGTCCATCAGGTGCGAGAGCTTGTGGCGCATTTCGATATTGCGCTCACGCAGGATCTTCATCTGCCGCTCCACCAGCGACACGGTGTCGCCGCGCTGGTGGGGAATGCGCAGGGCCGGCAGCAGCTCTTCGTGTTCGACGAAGAAGTCCGGGTTAGCCTCAAGGTACGCCGCGACTGCAGCGGCCTCCAGACTTTCGCTTGGGTTTGCTTGGGCGGGTACTTGAGGCTTATCGGTCATTAGCTTGGCTCACTCATAGACGGACCTGTCCTTCGTATACACGCGAGGCCGGCCCGGTCATCATCACCGGGTGGCCAGGGCCTGCCCATTCGATGGACAAGCGTCCACCGGGCAGGTCGATCAACAGCGGCGAATCCATCCACCCCTGGCTGATCGCGGCCACGGCCGCAGCGCAAGCGCCGGTGCCGCAGGCCTGGGTTTCGCCGGCGCCGCGTTCCCACACGCGCAGTTGCGCGCGGGTACGGTCGATCACCTGCAGGAAGCCCACATTGACCCGTGCCGGAAAGCGCGGGTGATGTTCGATTTTCGGCCCCAGTTCATGCACGGGCGCGTTGTTGATGTCGTTGACCCGCAGAACGGCGTGGGGGTTGCCCATCGACACGGCCGCGATATCTACCGTCTTGCCATCAACCTCCAGCGCGTAATGGGTCGCCTGCTCGGTGGCCTGGAACGGAATATCCGCCGGCACCAGGCGTGGCGCGCCCATGTTCACGCTGATCTGGCCATCGCTGCGGATGTCCAGTTCGATCACGCCGCTTTTGGTTTCGACGCGAATCTGGCGTTTGGCGGTCAGGCGTTTGTCCAGCACAAAACGTGCGAAGCAGCGCGCACCGTTGCCGCACTGTTCCACTTCGGAACCATCGGAGTTGAAGATCCGGTAACGGAAATCCACCTCCGGGTTGCTCGGCGCCTCGACGATCAGCAACTGGTCAAAACCGATGCCAGTGTGACGGTCGCCCCACTGTTTGGCGTGCTTGGGCAGGATGTGCGCGTGCTGGCTGACCAGGTCGAGGACCATAAAGTCATTGCCCAGCCCGTGCATCTTGGTAAAACGCAGCAGCATGGCTTACTCCGGCAGCAGGCTTTCGCCAGCATACAACTCGGCTACCGTCTCGCGGCGACGCACTTCAAACGCTTGATCACCGTCCACCAGCACCTCGGCGGCACGGCCGCGGGTGTTGTAGTTGGAACTCATGACAAACCCGTAGGCACCGGCCGAATGCACGGCCAGCAGGTCGCCTTCTTCCAGGGCCAGCTGACGCTCCTTGGCCAGGAAGTCACCGGTCTCGCAGATCGGGCCGACGATGTCGTAATTACGGCCTTCGCCAGCACGTGGCTTGACGGCAGTCACATCCATCCAGGCCTGGTAGAGCGCCGGGCGGATCAGGTCGTTCATCGCCGCGTCGACGATGGCGAAGTCCTTGTACTCGGTGTGCTTGAGGTACTCGACCTGGGTCAGTAACACGCTGGCGTTGGCGACTATGTAGCGGCCCGGCTCGAACATCAGGGTCAGGCCGCGGCCTTCAGTGCGCTCGCGCACGGCCTGGATGTAGTCGGCGATCTGCGGCGGTTCTTCATCGCGATAACGCACACCCACGCCACCACCCAGATCGATGTGTTGCAGGTAGATGCCGCACTCGCCCAGGCGGTCGGTCAGCGCCAGCAGGCGGTCGAGCGCATCCAGGAACGGTGGCAGGGTGGTCAGTTGCGAGCCGATATGGCAGTCGACACCCAGCACTTCCAGGTTCGGCAACTGCGCGGCGCGGATGTACACGTCCTCGGCATCGGCAATGGCGATGCCGAACTTGTTCTCTTTAAGGCCGGTGGAAATGTACGGGTGGGTGCCGGCATCGACGTCCGGGTTGACGCGCAGGGAGATCGGCGCGCGAACGCCCATCTCGGCGGCGACCACTTGCAGGCGCTCCAGCTCATCGGTGGATTCTACGTTGAAGCAATGCACGCCCACTTCGAGGGCGCGGCGCATGTCTTCGCGGCTCTTGCCGACGCCGGAGAATACGATCTTGTCAGGTTGGCCGCCGGCCGCCAGCACGCGCTCCAGTTCACCACGGGAAACGATGTCGAAACCAGCGCCGAGACGCGCCAGGACATTCAGTACACCCAGGTTGGAGTTGGCCTTGACGGCGTAGCACACCAGGCTCGGCGTGCCTTCCAGCGCGTCGGCAAAGGTGCGGTATTGGGCTTCGATGTGCGCACGTGAGTACACGTAAGTCGGGGTGCCAAAGCGCTCGGCAATTGCGGACAGCGCCACGCCTTCCGCGAACAGCTCGCCGTCCCGGTAGTTAAAAGCGTCCATGGGTTTCCCTTATTGATAGGTGTCGTGCTTGTGCGCCTTTGACGGCTTTTGTGACGACTGCGCCTGATCATTTGGGTCTTTGCTGTCATCGGGCAGGTACAGCGGGCCTTTTTGACCACAGGCACTAACGAGGCAAGCGACCGCGACGAGCGCAGCAAGGGAAGAGATCAGGCGCTTCATGGCGAAATCCTTGAATATGCATTAATTGCGCCCGAGTATACCGACCACCCGCCAGCTTGCCTATGCGCCGGAATACCCGTCCGGCGGGGGTTTGCCGAGATGGTTGGGAAGCAGGCTACGCTGGCCGTGGATATTTCATACCGCCATCGGTAATGAACTCGGTATCCTTTGCAATAAGCGGGGCTCGCCCGTATCGTGCGGCGCTTGAGCAAAACCAGACACTTTTGAGGTTGCCACAATGAGTTTGACCGAAGCCCGTTTTCACGACCTGGTGGATTCGACCCAGCAGGCGCTGGAAGATATTTTCGACGACAGCGGCCTGGACGTGGACCTGGAAAACTCGGCCGGCGTGCTGACCGTCAAGTTTGAAAACGGCACCCAACTGATCTTCAGCCGCCAGGAGCCGCTGCGTCAGTTGTGGCTGGCGGCGCGTTCGGGTGGTTTTCACTTCGACTTCAACGAAGAAGACAACAATTGGCAGTGCGATACCAGCGATGAGCTGTTGAGCGAAATGCTCGCACGCCTGGTTCAAGAACAAGCCGGCGTCGAGCTGGACTTCGACGAGATTTGATCGTGACCCAGCCTGCACCTGTACGCCCGCTCAAGCCGCTGTTCAGCAATGTCAGCCCGGCGGTGCCGTCACCTTGTATCAGTTTGTGTCGCCTGGACGAGCAAAAAGTCTGCCTCGGCTGCTTCCGCCACGTGGAAGACATCCGTGAATGGCGCTCCGCCGACGATGCCCGGCGCCGGGTGATCTGCGCCGAGGCCGAACAGCGCCGGAGCCTCGCCTGAGGTCGTCTTGTTTATTTGTGACGCTGTGGTAGTGTCCGGGTACACCTCAACTCATCGAGGTCCGTGAGAACCCCGCCTTTTCCTGGCGGGGTTTTGCTTTTTTGTGCAGAAAAAAGGAGTCTGCCTGAATCATGACCACCGCACCTTCCATCATCCTCACCCGTCTTGACGTGCAGCGTCTGGAGCAACTGATCGACCGCTTGGGCGACGAGTTTCCCGGCGTCGAAGCATTGCAAGCCGAGCTCGACCGTGCCGATCAAGTTGGCCACGATGAAGTGCCTGCAAGTGTCGTGACCATGAACTCCCGCGTGCATTGCCGTGAGCAAGGCAGCGGCAAGGACTATCACCTGACCCTGGTTTACCCCAAGGACGCGAATGCCGACGAAGGCAAGATCTCGATCCTGGCGCCGGTGGGCAGCGCATTGCTCGGCCTGCAAGTGGGCCAGCACATCGATTGGCCGGCGCCGGGCGGCAAGACCCTCAAGCTGGAATTGCTCAGTGTTGAAGGCCAGCCCAAAGATGGCGGCGCCTTCCTGCTCTAAATCTGGCTCAGCGCCGCATTCAGTGACAACTCCAGCTCGGCCTTGTAGCGCAGGTACAAGTTGCTCGGGCTTTGCACATCACCGAGCAGGCCGGACAGGTCCAGGTCGGTGATGTAGCAGCGGTAGCGCTCGGTTTCCCGGCGCTGCCCGACGATTTCCTGGGCGACCACTGCAAACAGTTGGTCGCCGAACTCCAACTCTGAAAACTCCCGTTGATTACAGTACAGCGTGATGCCGACCTGGCCGGGCGCGGCCTTGCCGATAATCGCCTGCACGTCATAAAACGGCTTGTTGGCGGGATTCTGAGGGGCTGGCCGTGGCTCGATGCCACGTGCGCGATGGCTGCCGGAGGGCAACAGTTGGTAATACAAGGTTTGCACTTCGCCCAACGGCTGGTGCGTGTCCAGCGGCGAGAGCGCTTCGCGGCGGTAGATGATCGACTGCAGAAAACGCTGCAAGGGCGCCAACAGGCTTTGTTCGTCATGGAATGGCAAGCGTTGCTGCCACAGCGCGTTGAATTCATCCAGCACATACAACTCGGCGAAGCCTTCATTGACGCGGTAGAACACCTGCACACAATCGGCCAGGCCCATGGGCAACAGCAGCGCGAGGTCGTGGTCTTCCAGGGCCATGGCGTCCAGGTGCAGCGGGCTGTAGCTGGCCAGTTCTTCACTGAGGTAGGCGATCAGCGCATCCTGGGTCGGCAGTGACACATGGGTGGCCTGGCCCGGCATCAGTTCCATCACGTGGTAGTGCTGCTGCACCTGCAGCAAGTAGCGGTGATTGCCCTGGCCCAGCAGCAGGTTCTGCGCAGTGTCGAAGATTTCCTCTACGCGCTGGGCAATGAACTGCGCACGGTTGTGACAGAAACAACGCACCCGCAGGCGTGGCAAGTGGTCCGGCGGTAACTGGTTGAGGTAGTCGCGCAGGCAATCGAGCAGCGCGTGGGAGCCGTCGTAGCGGCTGACCAGCACCTCGTTCCAACTGTTGAGCGTGACCTGATCCAGGGTCAAAACCAGGTTGTCGCGCACACCGGCGTAGCTCAAGGAGTCGGTGCGCTCGGTGGTCATCAGGATATTCAGGTCGCGGTGATGCTTGAGCGGGTCGACGCCGACGTTGATCAGTAGCAGCACTTCTTCCGGCACCGCCGAGCGCAATAAACGCTCTTCATCGACGCCGGCCAAGGGCAGGGCGATGGTCTGTTGCAGGCTGCCCAGCAGGTTGAACAGTTCGAATTCGGTCATGTCGCTGACGCCCGGGTGCAGTGCCAGGCGAGTGCTGCTGTCGATCACGCCGTTGCGGTGGCACCAGGTGAGCATTTCCAACAGGTCGCGGCTGCGCTTGATCGGTGCGAAGTGCTCCCACTCCAGCGCCGTGAGGTTGCCGTTGTACAGGCCCCAATGGTGTTGGCCGGGCTCTTTGCGGTTGGGCGATTGCACCAGGGTCAGGGTGTCTTCGGCCAAATCCGGGGCGATGCCGGGGTTGATGAACTCGACCTTGCCGGCCTTGCGTTCGAACGCCGCATACAGGCGACGGCCGAGCACGTTGAGATCGCGTTTGTTGATCAGGCTGACGGTCTGCTCGGTGCGGGCGAACTGAGTGAGGAAGCGATAGCTGTAATTGAGCTCATTGACCAGTGCGCGGCGCTCGGAGGCGACCTGGCGCACTTTCCACTGGCTGCGGCTGTCCAGCAAGGCCAGTTGGCGTTGGTCCCAGCCCCATTCATGGGCCAGGCGTTCCAGCAATAATCGCTGCCAGCTTGTGCCGCGTTGGCCGGCGCTGAGCTTGCGGTTGACCTTCAGGTACAGCGCGCGCCTTACAAGTTCCAGGCGTTCCGGCTCGTTGCGCGCCTTGAGGTATTCCTCGATGCGGCGGTAGACCACGATGTACGGGTCCAGCTCATCCAGGTCCATCTGGTTGGCAAACACCGCACGCTTGAAGCGCAGGCTCAGGCAATGCACATTCGGGTGTTCGCTGGCGTAGACCTCAGTCAGCAGCAGCTTGAGCACCGATTTGTAAGGCGACTCGATGCCCTTGAACAGTTGCCACAGCCCGGCGCCGATGAACTCGCCTGGCGGAATGTGAGCCAGGTGGCCCAGGTCCAGGGTTTCATCAGCGCGGATAAAACGCTTGGAAATCAGCGTGTGGGTGAATTCGGCGTAGCGGGTTTCTTCGTACACCGGCACCAGCCACCAAATCGGCGAGCGCCCGGCCAGCCAGATGGCGGTGCGGTAGAACTCATCCAGTAACAAATAATGCTGGGTGGTGCCGCAGTCGTCGGAGCTCAGTTGCGTGTCGCGCTCACCGAGTACAAAGCGCGTCGGCTCGATCAGGAAAAAGTGCGCCTCGGCGCCCATGGTCAAGGCCCAGGCTTCCAGCAACTGGCACTTTTTGCGCAGCTCGGCCAGTTCGGTGTCGCCAAGGTCCGGCGCGTGGCACACCCACACGTCCATGTCGCTCTGATCCGCTTGGGCCAGGGTGCCGAGGCTGCCCATCAGGAACAGGCCGTGGATCGGCCGGGGTGGGTTGCCATGACGTGGCTTGTAGGAGAATGAGCGGGTCAGGCGCTGGGCTTCGGTAAGCGCCTGGGCGTCGGGCTCGAAGTTCGACAGGCCTGCGGGCGTACTGCCCGAGACGTAACCTGGCAGCAGCGGGTGATTGACGTGGAAAAACAGCGGCAACAGGGTCAGCACGCTTTGCTGGCGAGGCGTCAGCCCCTCGACGGCCCGGGCCATGCGGCCTGCATTGAGGGCCATGAACCGCGCGCGCAGCTGGGCCAGCACCTTGCGGTCGATGCCTTCGTCCAGGTCGGGGCGGATTTCGTGGGTGCGGGTCATTTCTAGGTCGTTGGCTCGCAGAGCCCGACGTGGGCGGCCGTGTAGGAGTTTACAGCCAGAAGCGTAGGAGGTTTAGAGGGAAAGGGTTATTGACGTCAGAATTTTGTGTCTTCCACAGCAACGCCCTCGGAATCCGCAGAAGGCGGACTCCATGGGCGGGATCAGGTGTCAGGCAGCTTCTTTGGTGGTGGCGGTGGTCAGGATGGTCAGCAGGGTTTGGGCTTGCTCGGCAGCGTCACGGCCAAGGCTGGTCAGGTAGCCCCCGTCTGGCTGGTCGATAAGGCCTTTCGCATGGAGGCGCTTGGCAGCGGCGATGGCAGTGGGGGCGGCGGTCTGGTGGACTTTCAGACCTTCCTTGGTGCTGTCCAAGGGAAAGAGTACAAGGATTTCCAGTTCGGCAACCAACTCAGGGGTATACGACATAAGGACTCCAGACTTTCTAAAATTTATTAGAGGCTAGCAGGGCATAAGGTGAACGCACTTTGCCGGGCTGTCCAGTGAGAAAGTCGTGGGTCTTGATATGGCGCAGGTTTGTGGCGAGGAAGCAGGCCTCCAGGCCACAAAGGTACTGGATTCAGTCGTTTTCGGGCGGCAGCTCGGGCAGTGCCCGCAGTGCGGTTTCGTACCATTCGGTATCGAATGCGCGGTCTTCTTCGAGCATTTTGTCGATCTCCACGGCCAGCACGTGGGCCATGAGGTTCAAAATGTCGTCGCGCTCATAACCGACCAGGGTCAGCTTGTTGTAGGTGGCCTTGGCCGCAGGCGGGTTGTCGCTTTCGATCTGGTTTTCGATGGCCTGGGTCAGCGTACTTTCAGTGAACTCTTCTTCGTCGTTGTCGATATCGGTTGGCTCGCTCATGGCGGGGCTCCTCAAGGAAAGGGCGCCAGTCTACGCCCATTCAGGCGGGTGATGCTGCTGGTCAGGTCGGGTTCGACGCTCTATAACTTCTGCAGCCAACCCCACACCCGGCCTGGAGGCATTCGCGATGCTCAAGCTTTACGGATTTTCGGTCAGCAACTACTACAACATGGTCAAACTGGCGCTGCTGGAGAAAGGTTTGCCGTTTGAAGAGGTGCCGTTTTATGCAGGCCAGACCCCGGAAGCCCTGGCCGTCAGCCCGCGCGGCAAAGTGCCGGTGCTGGGCGTCAAACAAGGGTTTATCAACGAAACCAGCGTGATCCTTGAGTACCTCGAACACACCCAGGAAGGCCCGTCACTGCTGCCCGCCGAGCCTTTCCAGCGTGCGCAGGTACTGGCGCTGTGCAGGGAGATCGAGCTGTACATCGAACTGCCCGCCCGCGCGTGTTTCGCCGAGGCGTTCTTCGCAATGCCGGTGCCGGAGGCGATCAAGGAAAAATCCAAGGCCGAGTTGCTGTTGGGGATAGGTTCTTTGGGGCGACACGGCCAGTTTGCGCCGTACGTGGCGGGGGAGAACTTTACGATTGCCGATCTGTATTTCATGTACAGCGTGAACCTCGCCTGTGCAGTGGGCGAGAAGCTGTTTGGCCTGGATTTGCTGGCAGATTTGCCGAAGGCCAAAGCGTTGCTGGAGCGCTTGCACGAGATGCCTAACGCCAAGAGGGTTGCGGCGGACAGGGAGGCAGCGATGCCGGCGTTTATGGCGATGATTGCGGCCAAGAAGTAGAAATTTGGCGGCTGGGATGACGCCATCGCAGGCAAGCCAGCTCCCACATTTTGAAGGGTGAACCCATTCAAGTGTGGGAGCTGGCTTGCCTGCGATGCTTTTAGCCTTTAGCGGCTGGCGAGCAGTTCCTGGCCACGCACCACGGCTGCCTTGACCTGCGCCGGCGCAGTGCCGCCCACGTGGTTGCGGGCATTTACCGAGCCTTCCAGGGTCAGCACGGCGAATACGTCCTGCTCAATCTGGTCGCTGAACTGGCGCAGTTCTTCCAGGCTCATTTCCGCCAGGTCCTTGCCGGTCTCTACGCCGTACTTCACGGCATGGCCGACGATTTCGTGGCAATCACGGAACGGCAGGCCACGGCGCACCAGGTAGTCCGCCAGGTCGGTCGCGGTGGAGAACCCGCGCAGCGCCGCTTCACGCATGATCGCGTGCTTGGGCTTGATCGCCGGGATCATGTCGGCAAACGCACGCAGCGAATCACGCAGCGTGTCGGCGGCGTCGAACAGCGGCTCTTTGTCTTCCTGGTTGTCCTTGTTGTAGGCCAGCGGTTGGCCCTTCATCAAGGTCAGCAGGCCCATCAGCGCGCCGAACACGCGGCCGCTTTTGCCACGTACCAGCTCGGGCACGTCGGGGTTTTTCTTTTGCGGCATGATCGAGCTGCCGGTGCAGAAGCGGTCCGGCAGGTCGATGAACTGGAACTGCGCACTGGTCCACAGCACCAGCTCTTCGGAGAAGCGCGACAAGTGCATCATCGCGATGCTGGCCGCGGCGCAGAATTCGATGGCGAAGTCACGGTCCGACACGCCGTCCAGGGAGTTGCCGCCCACCGCGTCGAAACCCAGCAGTTGTGCGGTGTACTCGCGGTCGATCGGGTAAGTGGTGCCGGCCAGCGCAGCGCTGCCCAGCGGCATGCGGTTGGCGCGCTTGCGGCAATCCACCAGGCGATCGTAGTCGCGGCTGAGCATTTCGAACCAGGCCAGCAGGTGGTGGCCGAACGTCACAGGCTGTGCGGTTTGCAGGTGGGTGAAGCCGGGCATGATGGTGCCGGACTCACGCTCGGCTTGCTCCAGCAAACCTTTTTGCAGGCGCGTGATTTCGCCCAGGATCAAGTCGATTTCGTCACGCAGCCACAGGCGGATATCGGTGGCCACCTGGTCGTTACGGCTGCGACCGGTGTGCAGTTTCTTGCCGGTCACACCGATGCGGTCGGTGAGGCGCGCCTCGATGTTCATGTGCACGTCTTCCAGATCGACGCGCCAGTCGAACGTGCCGGCCTCGATCTCACCGCGAATGGTGGTCAGGCCATCGATGATGCTGTCGCGCTCGGCGTCGGTCAGCACGCCGACCTTGGCCAGCATCGTGGCGTGGGCGATCGAGCCCATGATGTCGTGGCGGTACAGGCGCTGGTCGAAAGTGACGGAGGCGGTGAAGCGCGCGACGAAGGCGTCGACGGGTTCACTGAAGCGGCCGCCCCAGGACTGGTTGGTCTTGTCGGTGCTCATGGATTCGCTCGTGATCTGCTTAAAAGAGGCGTGGAGGTGTGCCGCCGATAATAACAGGGTTGCCCGTGGAGGCGGTGCTGCGGGTGGTCGGCATTTTTATTTGTGCGAAGGATGGCTAAGTGCCTTGCCGCCGAACGCGTCCAGGACGAGACTGGAGGCAGGGGCTTATTGAAACGATATTTGTCGATTGAGCAATGTCGTCTCAGCCAGCGTCTACAGTTGGACTGATAGTGTGGGAATGCACCAAAGTCGGGTGATGCGGTCATAGCCCAGACTATCCATTAAAAAAGGGGGGTATTCGGATTGTGTATCAGCAAACCCTACGACGATGCCCGCAGGCAGCAGGTCTTGGGCGCTATTGAACAGGTCCGGGTAAATATGGGTGCCGCTCTCAGGGCACTTTTTGCCGCTCGCGCTAGTCTTAGCGTGGATCGCTGTGACGCAAGTCACCGCACCTGTCTACGCTATCCTTGTGCGAGACTCACGCAGGAATCCAGCGCAATATGAATGTCCTGATCGTTGATGACGAACCCCAAGCCCGCGAGCGACTGAGCCGTCTGGTCAGTGAACTCGAGGGTTATACAGTCCTTGAACCGAGCGCCACCAACGGCGAGGAGGCGTTGACGCTGATCGACAGCCTCAAGCCGGACTTGGTGTTGCTCGATATTCGCCTGCCAGGCCTTGATGGCTTGCAAGTGGCCGCCCGCCTGAGCGAGCGAGAATCGCCGCCTGCCGTGGTGTTATGCGCAGCTCAAGAAGAGTTTTCTGCGCAGACGCTCGAAGACAGCGGTGTCAGCTTTGTCGCCAAGCCGGCGACCGCCGAGGCGCTGCTCAAGGCCCTGAAAAAAGCCGAGCGCCCCAACCGCGTCCAGCTCGCCGCGCTGACCCAGCCGGCGGCGCAAAGTGGCAACGGGCCGCGTAGCCATATCAGCGCGCGGACCCGCAAAGGTATCGAGCTGATTCCCCTGAGCCAGGTGGTCTATTTTATCGCTGACCACAAGTACGTGACCCTGCGTCACGAGACTGGCGAAGTCTTGCTCGATGAGCCGCTCAAGGCCCTTGAAGATGAATTCGGCGACCGCTTTGTGCGCATCCACCGCAACGCGCTGGTGGCTCGCGAGCGAATAGAGCGTCTGCAGCGCACGCCCCTGGGGCACTTTCAGTTGTTCCTGAAAGGGCTCAATGGCGACGCCTTGATCGTCAGCCGCCGCCACGTCGCCGGTGTGCGCAAGATGATGCAGCAGCTTTAGCCCAAGGGCTTTGGTGAGGCCTGCATGCTTTATCCCGGTGCGATGCGGCCAGGGAGGCCCCGCACTTGCTGATTCAAATCAAAGCGTATTTGCCTGAGCTGTTATTATCTGCCGTATCTATTCAGTACGGATTGATCCATGTCCTCTCGCGAAATCCGCATCGCCACCCGTAAAAGCGCTTTGGCCTTGTGGCAGGCCGAATACGTAAAAGCACGTCTTGAGCAGGCCCATCCGGGTCTCAAAGTGTCTCTTGTGCCCATGGTCAGTCGCGGCGACAAGCTGCTGGACTCGCCATTGTCGAAGATTGGCGGCAAGGGCCTGTTCGTCAAGGAACTGGAAACCGCGCTGCTGGAAAACGAAGCCGACATCGCCGTGCATTCGATGAAAGACGTGCCGATGGACTTCCCCGAAGGCCTGGGCCTGTATTGCATCTGCGAGCGCGAAGACCCGCGCGATGCGTTCGTTTCCAACACCTACGCATCGCTGGAAGAACTGCCCCTGGGCAGCATCGTCGGCACCTCGAGCCTGCGTCGCCAGGCGCAGTTGCTGACCCGGCGCCCGGACCTGCAAATCCGCTTTCTGCGTGGCAACGTCAACACTCGCCTGGCCAAGCTGGATGCCGGCGAATATGACGCGATTATCCTCGCAGCAGCCGGTTTGATTCGCCTCGGTTTCGAAGACCGGATCACCTCGGCCATCAGCGTCGAAGACAGCTTGCCCGCAGGCGGGCAGGGCGCAGTGGGCATTGAATGCCGCACCGCCGACAGTGAAATCCACGCCCTGCTCAAACCCCTTGATCACCAAGACACCGAGATTCGTGTAACGGCCGAACGCGCCTTGAACAAACACCTCAATGGTGGCTGTCAGGTGCCGATTGCCTGCTACGCCGTGCTCGAAGGTGAAAACCTTTGGCTGCGTGGCCTGGTCGGCGATCCGGCCGGCGGCACGCTGCTGACCGCCGAGGTGCGCGGGCCACAGCGTGACGCCACTGCCCTGGGTATCCAGGTGGCAGAGGAGCTATTGGAAAAAGGCGCTGGCGCCATTCTCCAGAAAGTCTACGGCGAGGCCGGCCCGCAGTGACCGACTGGCGTGTGCTGCTGACGCGGCCTGCCGAGGAATCATCGGCCCTGGCCGCGACGTTGTCCGAAGCCGGCATTTTCAGCAGCAGCTTGCCTTTGCTGGACATCGAAGCCTTGCCGGTGACGGCCGAACAACACGCGGTTTTTCGTGACCTGAGCCGTTATAGCGCGGTCATTGTGGTCAGCAAACCCGCTGCGCGACTTGCTTTGCACCTGCTGGATCAGCCCTGGCCGCAGTTGCCGTGGTTCAGCGTCGGTGCCGCCACTGCGCAGGTTCTGGCCGACCACGGCCTTAACGTTCACTATCCGTCCAGTGGCGACGACAGCGAGGCCTTGCTTGCATTGCCGGCCTTGCGCGAGGCTATCGCACGCCCCGGTGCCCGGGTGCTGATCCTGCGTGGCGAGGGTGGGCGGGAGCTGCTGGCTGAGCGTTTACGCGAGCAAGGTGCTAGTGTCGACTATCTGGAGTTGTATCGTCGTCTCCTTCCGGTATACGCCGCCGGGGCGTTGATGCAACGCATCCAGTTGGAACGCTTGAATGGCGTAGTGGTCAGCAGTGGGCAGGGTTTTTTGCACCTGCAAGCCTTGGCCGGCGAAGATTGGCCTGAGGTGGCGCAGCTGCCGTTGTTCGTGCCCAGCCCGCGGGTCTATGAAATGGCGCGGGCCGCTGGCGCAGAAAAAGTTGTGGATTGTCGCGGCGCGAGTGCCGCGGCTTTGTTAGTGGCGTTACGCAGCAGTGCCCTATGAGGCATGCCGCGCCCACTCTCTGATACGCAAAGGACGGATACGTGAGCGAAACAGCCTTGCCTAAAGATGAAGCCCAGCCCGTACTTGATGCGCCCGCTGAGTCACCGGTCACCGCGCCACGCCGTGGCAATGGCCTGGCAATCGTCGCCTTGCTGCTCGGCGCCGCGGGTGTTGCCGCCGGCGGTTGGGGCATCTGGCAGGTCCGCGCCCTGCAAGCCAGCAGCCAGCAGCAGCTGGGCCAGGTGCAGACCCTCGATGACCAAGCCCAATCACTCAAACAGAACCAGCAGCAGTTGACGGCTCGCCTGGCGCAGTTGCCTGCGGCGGATGAACTGGAAGACCGTCGCCGTCTGGTCGCGCAGTTACAGGGTGATCAGCAGCGCCTCAGCCAACGTCTGGAAACGGTGCTGGGTGCCAGCCGCCAGGACTGGCGCCTGGCTGAAGCCGAGCACTTGATCCGTCTGGCCAGCTTGCGCCTCTCGGCCCTGCAGGACATTAACAGCGCTCAGGCACTGGTCCAGGGCGCCGACGAAATTCTGCGCGAGCAGAGTGATCCCGGCGCCTACGCCGCGCGTGAGCAATTGGCCAAGAGCCTCGCCGCGCTGCGCAGTACCGAGCAGCCGGACCGCACCGGGCTGTACCTGCAACTGGCGGCCTTGCGTGATCAGGTCGTGCAATTGGCGGCCATCGCGCCCGAATACCAGCTCACCGAGCCGGCTGCCCAAGGTCGCCCGACCTCGGATACCGACAGCCGCTGGAGCCAGTGGTGGGAGCAGATCTCCCGCTACTTCCGCATCGACTTCAACCCTGACGACAACATTCGCCCGCTGCTCGCAGGCCAAGGCTTGAACCAGGTGCGCCTGGCCCTGAGCCTGGCCTTGGAGCAAGCCCAATGGGCTGCGCTCAATGGCGAGACGGCGGTGTACAGCCGCGCCTTGGGTGAGGCACGCGGTGTGCTGCAGGACAACTTCAATCAGGACAACCCGCAGAGCAAGGCGATGCTGGCGCGTATTGCCGAGCTTGAGCCCAAGGCTGTCTCCGTGGCCACGCCGGACCTTGCTGCCAGTTTGGCCGCCGTGCAGGCCTACCTTGAGCGCCGTCATCTGTCTGCCGATGAAGCCAAGGCGTCGGCGGGCACGCCGGCGACCAAGGAGTAGAGCCGATGAAGCGTTTCTATGTGATCCTGGTGCTGGCGATTGCCATCGCCCTGGCACTGGCCGTGGGCATTTCCAAGCACACCGGCTACGTGCTGATTACCTATCCGCATGTGCTGCATTACGAGTCGAGCTTGTGGGCGACGCTGGCGGCCGTGTTTATCGTCATCCTGGCGATCTACCTGATCCGGGTGCTGCTCGGCCTGGTGACCGCCTCCGGTGGCGTGGTCAACCCGTGGTCGCGGCGCAACCGCAGCCGGCGGGTACAGATCGCGATCGAGCAAGGCCAGATGGACCTCGCCGAAGGCCGCTGGGCCAGCGCCGAACGCCACCTGCACCGCGCCGCCGAGGCCGAGCGCCAGCCATTGCTTTACTACCTCGGCGCAGCACGCGCGGCCAATGAACAGGGCCGTTACGAAGAGTCTGACGGCTTGCTGGAGCGCGCACTTGAGCGCCAACCGCAGGCGGAACTGGCTGTCGCCTTGAGCCATGCGCAGTTGCAGATGGACCGTGGCGATACTGAAGGCGCCTTGGTCACCCTGCAGGCGATGCATGAGCGTCATCCCCATAACCCACAAGTCTTGCGTCAGTTGCAGCGCCTGTATCAGCAGCGGGGCGACTGGTCGTCGGTGATTCGCCTGTTGCCGGAGCTGCGTAAGGACAAAGTCCTGCCGGCCAGCGAGCTGGCCGAGCTGGAACGCCGTGCCTGGGGTGAAAACCTGGGCTTGGCTGCCCTGCGCGAAGAACAAGGCGAAGCGGGTTTGCAGGCGCTGGACCGGGCTTGGGAGCAACTGACTTCCGCTCAACGCCAGCAGCCGCAACTGGTGCTGGCGTACGCCGAGCAACTGCGTCGATTGGGCGCCGATACCAAAGCCGAGGAAGTGCTGCGCGGCGCCATCAAGCGCGGTTATGACAGCCACCTGATCCGGCTTTACGGTTTGCTGCGTGGCGCAGACCCGGCTCGGCAGTTGAAGTTTGCCGAGGGCTGGCTCAAGGATCATCCGGGGGATGCCAGCTTGTTGCTGACCCTGGGCCGCCTGTGCCTGCAAAACAGTTTGTGGGGCAAGGCGCGTGATTACCTGGAAAGCAGCCTGCAGGTGCAGCGCAATCCCGAAGCCTGTGCCGAGCTGGCACGTCTACTGGCCCAGCTGGGTGACACCGAGCGCAGTAACCAGTTGTTCCAGGAAGGCCTGGGGCTTTTGGACAGCCGTTTGCTGGCGTCGCCGTTACCGGTACCTGCACGAGTTTGAAGTAGGAAAGAGTGCGAAGGTTGGCTCAGACGTATCTGAGGGCCAACCCTCCATTGCCGTGTAAATACTCGGTCTAAAGCGCTACGTAATGAATTCCTACTGGTAGCTGCTCAAAGTCATCCAGGTTCTGACGGCATATCCTCATGCTCTCGCGGAATAGTCTGCGCTAGCGCGTATTGAAAGGAGTCGGGCCTTTCCTCTACCGTAACGGCCTATCTCTTGCGGTACGGATAACAATGTCTTTGGCCCCTTCACGCTCCTTGTTTCTCCTGGCGTTCATGGCTGGTGCGCTGACGTTGGGTGCGTCTTTTTATCTTGAGTATGGCGCGCTGCTCCGTCCGTGTTTCCTTTGCCAGGTGCAACGCATCTTTCTGGCAATTTTCACGTTGCTCAATCTGGTGGCTGTGTTTCATAGCCCAAAGCGCTCCATGGTCTACTTTTACGGTCTGGCGAGCATGGGCTGTGCGTTGCTCGGCGCTATAACTGCAGTGCGTCAGGTGCTGTTACAAAGTGTCGCACCTGAGCAGGCCGCCAATTGCTGGCCGAGCCTGCAATACATGATTGAAAACCTGTCGCTGTGGCAGGCCTTGCAGTCGACAGTCAAAGGTACTGTCGACTGCGTGGAGCTCAACTGGACACTGTTTGACCTGAGCCTCCCGGAGTGGAGCCTGTTGTTCTTCGTGGCGATGTTGATCCTGGGCGTTATGCAGTTTTCACCGCTGCTTTTCGCCCGCCGCCTGGGCCTGGCGAGGCAATAGAAGTACGTCGCAGTGTGTAGGACAGGATTAAACACTTGTATGAACTTTCTCTCCTGCGTACCTTGAAGCCATAGTCATGCGGGCATAATCTGGCCCGCACGCATTATCGAAACCGATTGTCAGATGCGGCCTTGTCCGGCTGCCGCTTTTATCCTTGAAGTGTTGCGCGGGCACAGAGCGGCAGCGCCCCCTATAGGGAAGAGAGATCATCATGCTGGAAAGTTGTCAGAATGCTCAGGAACGCTGGGGTGGGGTGCACAAGCTGATCGACAGCTGGTTGAAGGCACGTCACGAACTGGTTCGGGCCTTTGATGCTCTCGGCGCCAAGCCTGAGGCACTGGCTGAGAATCGTGAACCGTTGCAGGAGTTCTGTGGTGTGTTGGTGGACTACGTGTCTGCCGGGCATTTCGGTGTCTACGAGCAGCTGACAAAGGAAGCGCAAGCCTTTGATGATCAGCGAGGTCTGGACCTGGCAGAGACTATTTACCCGCGCATCGATGTCATCACGGAGAAGCTGCTGGTGTTCACAGACCTGTGTGATGCCGGCAAATGCGTTGCCGAGAAATTCAAAGAGCTGGGTGGCCTGCTACACGAGCGTTTCGAACTGGAAGACTGCCTGATCGAAGTGCTGCACAACGCCCACAAGGAAGAGGCCGCAATCCAGGCCTGACCCTCAGCGGTGAGATAAAAAAACGGTGCGCATTGCGCGCCGTTTTTTATTGGCTCAGTGCCGGGTGCCGAGCAATTCGATCTCGAACACCAGCGGCGTATACGGCGGGATCAACTCGCCCGCACCGTCGGCGCCATAGGCTTGGGCCGATGGAATCACCAGTCGCCATTTCGCGCCTACGGGCATTTGTTGCAGGGCACTGCTCCAGCCGCTGATCACGCTGCCCAGGCGAAACCATTGCGGCTGAGTGCTCTTATCGAAGACGGTCCCGTCGGGTAAACGACCCACGTAGTTCACTTGTACTTCATCACTGGCCAGCGGCTTGCTGCCGCAGCCAGGCTTCAGCTCTGTGAGCAGGATGCCATCCGCGAGTTCACGCACGCCATCTGCGGCTTTTTCCCTGGCCAAAAATTGCTGCTCTGCAGCCAGTGCTTTTTCGCTTTGCGGCGCCTGCGCGTCGGCTGCATTTTCTGCCTCGTGCTCGGCGAGAATTTGCTCGATGCGTGCGTTATCCAATGCCAGTGGCTTGCCCTGATAGGCTTGTTTGAGTCCGTCGATCAGGGCCTGGATCTGCAGGTCCGGGACCTCTTGGCGCAAGCGTTCGCCGAGGCTCGCCCCCAGGCTATAAGCGAGATTATGTGGGTCTTTGGCAGTGGTTTTTGGCGGCGATTGTTCACCCGCATTGGCCGCGCAAACCGCCAAGCCGAGCACTAGAAAAAGGTAACGCGACATAAGCATTCTCCCGCCGAAAGTGCGACGGATTATGCCAGTGTGAGTGCGCAAAAAGTGCCGCAGTTTTTTGTTATATCGATAAGAATTTACTCACGGTGCAACGCAAGGCAAACGATACTGTCAACATGCCCTAGCGGCGGTAAGAGCAGAGGGCTAGTATGAGCCGCACCCACGTCAGCCAGGAGGTAAACCATGTCGGCCAAACAGAAGCCTGTAAATACCCCGTTGCATTTACTCCAACAACTTTCGGGCAGCTTGCTCGAACATCTGGAAAGCGCGTGCTCCCAAGCCTTGGCCGATGCAGAAAAACTGCTCGCCAAACTGGAAAAACAACGCGGTAAAGCGCAAGAAAAGCTGCACAAATCCCGCACCAAACTGCAAGACGCCGCGACTGCCGGCAAGGCCAAGGCTCAAGCCAAAGCCAAAGACGCTGTCAAAGAGCTTGAGGACTTGCTCGACGCTCTCAAGGATCGCCAAGCTGAAACCCGCACCTACATTTCCCAACTCAAAAAAGACGCTCAGGAAAGCCTGAAACTGGCCCAGGGCGTTGGTCGTGTGAAAGAGGCCGTGGCTAAAGTGTTGGGCTCGCGTACGCCAGCTAAAGCTGCTGCCAAGCCAGCTGCTAAAACCGCTGCTGCAAAACCAGCCGCCAAGCCAGCTGCTAAAACCGCTGCTGCAAAACCAGCCGCCAAGCCAGCTGCTAAAACCGCTGCTGCAAAACCAGCCGCCAAGCCAGCTGCTAAAACCGCTGCTGCGAAAACAGCTGCCAAGCCAGCCGCTAAAACTGCTGCTGCAAAACCAGCCGCCAAGCCAGCTGCTAAAACCGCTGCTGCGAAACCAGCTGCCAAGCCAGCCGCTAAAACCGCTGCTGCAAAACCAGCCGCCAAGCCAGCCGCTAAAACCGCTGCTGCAAAACCAGCTACCAAGCCAGCCGTTAAAACCGCTGCCGCAAAACCAGCTGCCAAGCCAGCCGCTAAAACTGCTGCCGCAAAACCAGCTGCCAAGCCAGCCGCTAAAACTGCTGCTGCAAAACCAGCTGCCAAGCCAGCCGCTAAAACCGCTGCTGCAAAACCAGCTGCCAAGCCAGCCGCTAAACCGGCTGCTGCAAAACCAGCTGCCAAGCCGGCCGCTAAACCGGCTGCTGCAAAACCAGCTGCCAAGCCGGCCGCTAAACCAGCTGCTGCAAAACCAGCCGCCAAGCCAGCCGCAAAACCAGCTGCTGCGAAACCAGCCGCCAAGCCGGCCGCAAAACCTGCTGCCGCCAAGCCTGCACCGGCCAAGCCAGCAACTCCAGCAGCTCCGGCTGCTACCCCCGCAGCTTCCACCGCTCCAACCGCATCGGCCAGCAGCACACCTGCACCGGTAGCGCCAAGCACCACCCCAACCAGCGCTTCCTAAGTGCTGGTGGCCATGACGCGCAGCAACTGCAGCGCGTCAGGGTCAAGGTTGGCGGCTTCGGTCGCCAAGCCTTCAAGCCATCCTTGTTGACCCTCGCTTTCTCCGATCGGCCATGTGTGCGCCAGCGCTTCCAGGCGCGTCAGCAACTGCCGTTCAGCTTCCAATTCCAGGGCTTTGACCCGTTCGCGTAACGCCGCCAATTGCGCATCCTGTTGCGCCATGGCTCGCCATTGCACGCGCACCTGCCGTAAGGGTTCGACCACTTCTTTCTGCCACGGCTGGGCAATGCGCTGCAGCGTCTGCATGCGTTCGGGTGTCGACGCCACACCGCGCTGTTCAAGCCACGCGCCACAGAGCAACAGGCATACATCCGCGCCTTGCGCCTGCAGGCGCAGGCAAGCGGCTTCGCACCCTGAGCGGGCGTAAGTCGAGAGGGCAAAGCTCCACAGGTCAGCGCACATATTCACACCCAAGCCAGCGGCCAACGAAGCTGGTAGACTCCGCCGCCATTATGATCCGACTTCAAAGCCTAACATTACAGCGTGGCCCGCAACGTCTTCTTGAAGACGCCGAGCTGACCCTGCACGCCGGTCACAAAGCCGGCCTGATCGGTGCCAATGGCGCCGGCAAATCCACGTTGTTTGCGCTGTTGCTGGGCGAGCTGACCCCGGATTCCGGGGATTGCCTGCTGCCGGCCGACTGGCGCATCGCCCATATGCGCCAGGAGATCGACACCCTGGACCGCATCGCGATCGACTACGTGCTCGATGGCGACCTGCGTCTGCGCCAGGTGCAACACGACCTTGCCGAGGCCGAGAAAGCCCAGGACGGCGCCGCCCAGGCCCGCCTGCACGCCGAACTCGACAGCGCCGACGGCTACACCGCCGACGCGCGTGCCCGCAAGATGCTCGCCGGCCTTGGGTTTACCAACGAGCAGATGGATCGCCCGGTCGCCGACTTCTCCGGTGGCTGGCGCATGCGCCTGAACCTGGCCCAGGCACTGATGTGTCCGTCGGACCTGTTGCTGCTCGACGAACCGACCAACCACTTGGACCTCGATGCGATCCTGTGGCTGGAAGACTTCCTCAAGAGCTACCCGGGCACCTTGCTGCTGATTTCCCACGACCGGGATTTCCTCGACGCCGTGGTCGACAACATCGCCCACGTCGAACAAAAGAAAATCACGCTCTACCGTGGCGGCTACACCGCGTTCGAACGCGCGCGTGCCGAGCGTCTGGCCCAGCAGCAACAGGCCTTCGAGAAGCAGCAGGCGCAGCGTGCGCACATGGAAAGCTACATCGCCCGGTTCAAGGCCCAGGCCACCAAGGCCCGTCAGGCCCAGAGCCGAATCAAGGCGCTGGAGCGCATGGAAGAGCTGTCGGCAGCCCACGTCGATTCGCCGTTCGACTTTGTGTTCCGCGAGTCGGTGAAGATCTCCAGCCCGTTGCTGGACCTGTCGGATGCGCGCCTGGGTTATGGCGACAAAACCATCCTGGAGAAGGTCAAGCTGCAGCTTACGCCGGGTGCGCGCATCGGTTTGCTCGGCCCTAACGGTGCGGGCAAGTCGACACTGATCAAGAACCTGTCGGGTGAGTTGCAACCCCTGGCCGGCCGCCTGACCCGGGGTGAGAACCTGGTGGTGGGCTACTTTGCCCAGCATCAGTTGGACTCTCTCGATTCCAAGGCCAGTCCGCTGTTGCACCTGCAACGTTTGGCGCCGACCGAGCGCGAGCAAACCCTGCGCGATTTCCTCGGCGGTTTCGACTTCCGTGGCGCGCGTATCGATGAGCCGGTGCTGAATTTTTCCGGTGGCGAAAAGGCCCGACTGGCCCTGGCGTTGATCGCCTGGGACCGGCCGAACCTGTTGCTGCTCGACGAACCGACCAACCACCTGGACCTGGAAATGCGCCTGGCGCTGACCATGGCCCTGCAGGAGTTCAGCGGTGCGGTACTGGTGGTGTCTCACGATCGCCACTTGCTCAAGAGCACCACCGATAACTTCCTGCTGGTGGCTGACGGCAAAGTCGAAGAGTTCGACGGCGACCTGGACGACTACGCACGCTGGCTGACGGATTACCGCCTGCGCAACGCGCCGACCAGCAACACGCCGGTCAACCCGGACAAAACCGACAAGAAGGCCCAGCGCCAGGCCGCCGCCGCACTGCGCCAGCAGTTGGCGCCGCACAAGCGCGAAGCCGACAAGCTGGAAGCCGAGCTGGGCAAGGTGCACGAGCGCCTGGCCAAGATCGAAACCAGCCTGGGCGACAGCGCCGTGTACGAGGCCGCGCGCAAGGACGAGCTGCGCGACCTGCTGGCCGAACAAGCCAAGCTCAAGGTGCGTGAAGGCCAGTTGGAGGAAACCTGGATGGATGCCCTCGAACTGCTCGAAAGCCTGCAAGCGGAGCTGGAGGCGCTGTCCTGATGGAGGCGCTGCAGCTGCCGTTGCCCACCCAGTGGGTCGAGCCTGCCTGGGTTGGCGTGCAAATTCTGCTGATCCTGCTGGCCGGCTATCTCGCTCAACGCTTCGTCGCCAAGGGCCTCACTCGCCTGGGTGAGCGCTACCCATTCCCGCCGCAACTGCTGATGCCCCTGCGTGGCGGCCTGCGCTGGCTGATCATGGGCAGCGCGCTGATCTTCGTGCTGGGTCGCCTCGGTGTGTCCGCCACAGTGTTGTGGACGGCGCTGTCGGGGTTTGTCGCGGTTGCCGCCGTGGCGTTCTTCGCCATGTGGTCGGTGCTGTCCAATCTGTTGTGCGCCATTTTGATTTTCACTGTCGGGCCATTCCGCCTCGGTGATATCGTCGAACTGGTGGATACCGTCGACAAACCCGGCGTAAAAGGCCGGGTGGTGGCGATCAATCTGCTCTACACCACGTTGATTGAAGTCGAAGAAGCAGGTTCCGACAGCGCGATGGTGCAGGTGCCTAACAGCTTGTTCTTCCAGCGCTCAGTACGGCGTTGGCCCGGCACCCACGTGTTTCCGGGTGACCGCTGACATCCCGGTCGATTAAAAATAGATAGCCAGCCTTTGGGCGGCGGAGTTAGCTTTAGGCACAACCGCTAACTCTCCCCCTGAGGTGTGTAATGGCACTCGACACATGGCTGGCCTTTTTCCTGGCCAGTTGGATCATCTCCCTTTCCCCCGGCGCCGGGGCCATCGCTTCGATGTCCAGCGGCCTGCAATACGGTTTCCTGCGCGGTTACTGGAATGCGATTGGCCTGCAGCTGGGCCTGGCGATGCAAATTGCCGTGGTCGCGGGTGGCCTGGGTGCCATTCTGGCGGCGTCTTCGAATGCGTTCTATGCGATCAAATGGTTTGGCGTGGCGTACCTGGTGTACCTGGCGGTCAAGCAATGGCGTGCCCTGCCCATGGACATGAGCGAGGACGCGGCGATTCGTCCGATCGGCAAACCGCTGGCGATGATGTTCCGCGGGTTCCTGGTCAATGCGAGCAACCCTAAAGCCCTGGTGTTCATGCTGGCGGTGCTGCCGCAGTTCGTGGACCCGCACGCGCCGCTGCTGATCCAGTACCTGATCCTGGGGGCGACCATGATCAGCGTCGATATGATCGTGATGGCCGGTTACACGGGGCTGGCGTCGAAGGTCTTGCGCCTGTTGCGTACGCCTAAGCAGCAAAAACGCATGAACCGTACGTTTGCCGGGTTGTTCGTGGGGGCTGCGGGTTTCCTGGCCAGCTTGCATCGCGCAACGACGTAAGCCGCAATTGAACTGAAGGAACCCAATCAAAAATGTGGGAGCGGGCTTGCTCGCGAAAGCGGAGTGTCAGTCACAGGATGTATTGACTGATCTACCGAATTCGCGAGCAAGCCCGCTCCCACATTGGTTTTGCGTTGTCTGTGAACGCTTTGGGGTCAGCGCAAAATCTTCGGCGCTTCATCCCTCGGCAGGTTATTGCGCAACGCAGGCTTGCCGGGGGCTTGATAGCCGCCGCCCAGCTGCTCCGCCAATTGCCGCGCCACATCCTCACCCAAGGCTTTCGACACTTCCTTCACCACGCGCGGCCGGTTCAGGCTCACGCGCACATCGCGGCTGTTCACCAGCTTGGTGTCCTGGCCTTCGCCCATGGCGGTAAAAGCCGAGGTGATCTCGAAGGTGCGAGTGTTGATCAGGCTGAAGTCCGCCACCAGTGTCAGGCCCAATATGGCCGAGTAGCTGTTGGTGTGGTCCAGGGCGTTGATATCCTGGGTGAAGTCGATGTCTGACAGCGTGCCGAACAGCACGTAGTCTGCGCCCTTGAAGTTACCGGCCTTGATGCGCTTGATCACGTCATACACGTCGCCCTTGGCGTCGGCGGTATAGGGCGTGCCTTGCACCAACTGAAACTGGTGCGATTTGAGAATCTCGCCCTTGATATCACCGCTGAATTTACGCAGCTCGGTCTGTTCGATGTAGCTGGTGCGGCTCTCGTACTCGCTGTAGTTCGACGCACCACTGGCGTGATACGCGCTGGCCTGGAAGTTGTTGCTGGCCGAGACCGCGTGGATGTATTCCTCAACCCGCGCCTCGTAGGCAAGGTCAGTCACCGCGATCTTCGGGGCGGCCGAGGCGCCAAAGGCGCACAGCAGGCCGATCATGCCGATCCATGCACGCATTGCTTAGCGCTCCGTGGTTTTGCGGATTTCTTTCTCGTCCATCCATTCGGCCAGGCCGCTCTCGACGTCGATTAGCTGCAGGCTGAATTTGTAGAACACGTCTTTGTAGTCCGCGCTGCGCTTGACGATGGAGCTGATCGAGCCTTCCAGGCGGTACTTGGCGGCCACCATGTTGCCGGTCTTGCTGACGGTCGACTTCTTGTACAAGCCGCTCTGGTTCTGCAGCTTCAACTGGTCGACCTGGCTCTGCATGTCGGTGTTGTCACTGGCGAAGCGCGCGGTGCCGGTCTTCATCAGCTGGGTCTTGATCGACGTGGTGATCTCGCGGGTGTCGATGTACTCGCTGGTCTTGTTCTTCACGTCGTACACCTGCACCACCGGGCGGCCTTGCAAGATGCCGGATTGGGCCAGGGAGCGGGTCATGCTTTCGGCGATCATCTGCAGGTCGGTGGAACCGAACTCGTTGGTCACCAGTTCCACGGCCTTGGTGTCGCCGTAGCTGATGTTCTTGCCGCCGAGTACCGGCGAGGTGTTTGAGCAGCCGCTGGCGAGGAGGGCAACGACGGCGATAATCGAAAAGCGTGCAAACATGGGGAAATCTCTCTGAATACGGATTGAGCCGCGGCTCAAGGGGTTTTCACTTCAAGGCGGAAGTCTGCGGCCTGGGGCAGGTTGGCGATTGCCGGCAGGAAGGTCGCTTGGTTGGCGTACAGGTTCAGCACTTTCCAGGTTTCTTCATCGCCTACCGGGAAGCCGTCGGCACCCAGCCAGGCGAAGCGGTAATACATCATCTGGTTGCTGCTGGTGATGTTGCTCAACTGCACCTTGGCCGTGAGGAAGCCGTTTTCACGGGCGACACGAATGGCACCGACGGCGATGCCTTTGAATTTGCCCATCACCACGATTTTGCTGGCGGCGCTGCCGGGCTCTGGCGGCGGTGGGGTAGCGCAGCCAGCGAGCAGGACCAGCGCCAGAGCGCCGAGGATGAAATGACGCATAGCGTGTTCCTTAAGGTTGTTTGAGGGCGATGGCTTGAGTGGAAGTGCTCGGCACTACGTGGGCCGCGAGGCCGCCAGCGAATACTTGGTTGCCGACCACGCGCAGAGTGATCACCTGGTAGCGCTGGTCGGCCTTGACCGTTACCAGCGTGCCGCCCAGGGCGTTGGGCAGGCTGACCTGATGGTCGCCGTGCTTGAGGCGCAGGCGCGTTACTTGGGTCATGTCCGGCAGGGTGCGCCAGGTGCGGGTGTCGGCGCCTTCGGTCACGGCCGAGGCGATGCCCAGCACCAGGCCTGCCATGGGGTTGGTCTTGTTCAGATTGTTCTGCGCGATGCCTCGGCTGACGGCACGCACCGTGGTGCGCAGGATGATCCCCGGCATGTCGTCACGCAGGGCGCGGCGCGACATGGCGGTGGTGCTGTTGAGTGCGGTGAGGTTCTGCTGCTTGCCATCCACGCCGATCTGGGCAAATGGCGCGGTGGAATTGTCGGCCTTGATCACCGGGAACGACAGTGGCGTAATCACAAAGTGACCGTCGATCGGGATCGGCAGTGGCAGGCGAATCGAATCACGCGCCGGTGCCAGGCCGCTCTGGACCACGATCAGCACGTCAGTCTCATCGGCGCCGACCGTGGACTTGTCCAGGTCGAGCAATGCCTGTTCCAGCAGCGGTGTGTTGGGGCGCAGTTCGGCGGCCTTGCGATAGCCGGGTGCAGCCAGGTCTTTTTCGCCCAGGGCTTCGTAGACAAAGCCTGCCAGGTAATGGCTGAACGCACTTTGGTAGCTGTTTTTCAGGCCGATCACTTCCGGCGCGTTCAGGGCTTCAACCGGGTAACCGCGCAGGTCTTTGAGCTGGGTGGTGACGCCTTGGCGCTCGGCTTCGTTTTCGCGCTTGAGGTATTCCTTGTCACGCAGGTCGGCGATCACGGCTTCGCGTTCGTGGGTTTTCTTGATCTCGGTGCGGGCGCCGTCGAAGTCATTCAGGGCCAGCAGGTTCAAGGCCATCTGGGTGGTCAGCATGACTTTTTCGTAGTCATAGCCTTCGTAACGACGCACTTTGTCGTTGACCATTAAGCTGCCGAATTGGGCGAGGTATTTCTCGCTGTCGAACTTGACCGACTCTTCCCACTTGTAGACTTGCAGGTCGGCGCTGCGCCAGGCGGTCTGGCTGCCGGTGAGGTCGCCCTTGGCCCGCAACAGCTCGCCTTTTTCAAAGAAATAGAGCAAGTCCTTGTCTTCGCTGGTGTTGTTTTTTTCCAACAGGGTCAGGGCGCCTTCGACATTGCCGGTGGCCAACTGCTGGTTGGTGGCTTGCAGCTCAGTGTCGTAGCTGCGGAACATCGAGCAACCGGATAATAAGGTCACCACCGCGAGTGCGAGCGGGGTTAGGGCGCGAAAAGCCATTTAAACGTCTTCCCTGAAAGTAATCAGCTGATGCTCTAATTCCTCATAAGAAAGAGGAAATAAATTCCCTTTCGCAATAACAGGGCGCGGCATTATAGGCACCGAGACTGGCAAAACAATGGCTTTTTGCTCTGATGTGATCGTCAAGTGCCACCACCGCTGTTTTCGAAATGAGTCATCCTTTCCACGCGAAATCATTAACGCCTTGAGTCAAACGTTTTAACGATAAACAATGTGTTACTTCGCATTTCCACTTGAGATTCATTCATGACTGCCCCCTACCGTTTTCTCGCCTGGCTGCTGCTGCCAGCGTTGATGTCGTGCAGCGTCAACCTGCTGGCTGCGACTGCCGAGGGCGCCCCGCAAGCCCTGCATTTGCTGGATTACATCGGCGCTGACTACCCTCCGACGGTGGAGGCGGGCGAGGTGGTCGATGAGTCTGAATACCGCGAACAATTAGAGTTTCTCGGCGTGTTGCAGGGCCTGGTGGCCGAACTGCCGCAAAGGCCGGAGCGTGTGGAGCTGGTCAAGGGCGTCGATGAATTGTTAGCGGCGGTAACCGCTCGCCAGGAGGGCACGACAGTCGCCCGCCAAGCCCGCCAATTGGGCGCCAAGCTCGCGGTGGCGTATGAAGTCAGCCAGGCTCCGGCGATCACACCAGACCCCGCGCGTGGCGCGCCGCTCTACGCCCAGCATTGCTCGGTGTGCCATGGCACTGCCGGCGCGGGTGATGGTCCTGCGTCAACGGGCATGACGCCGCCGCCTGCTAATCTGCGCGACGCGGTGCGCCTTGATCGCCTTAGTCTTTATGCGATCTACAACACCCTCGGCCTGGGCGTCGAAGGCACCGACATGCCGTCCTTTGCCGATCAACTGGATGATCGTCAGCGCTGGGACCTGGCAACCTATATCGCCGGCTTCACTGCCGACCCGGCCGCAGCAAACAGCGCACAACCTTTCAACCTCGCCGACCTGGCGCGCCAAACCCCCAATGAAGTGCTGGCCGCTGACGGCCCGGCCGCGGCCGCCACATTCCGCGCCCAGCGTGCACAACCGCCGCAGGTCAAGCGTGGCCCGGCGCAGTTGCTCGACTACACCGCGACGACCCTGGACAAAAGCCTCGCCGCCTTCCGCAACGGTGATCACGAACAGGCTTATGACTTGTCGGTAGCGGCTTACCTGGAAGGTTTCGAGCTGGTGGAAAGCTCGCTGGATAACGTTGACGCCAACGTGCGCAAGGACACCGAGAAAGCCCTGATGGCTTACCGGCAATCATTGCAGGACGGCCTGCCGATCGAGCAGGTGCAGCAGCGCCTTGACGTGGCCAAGGGCAAGCTCACTGAATCGGCCGGCTTGCTGGGCAGTGATGGCTTGAGCTGGTCGTTGAGCTACATCTCCGGCTTGCTGATCCTGTTGCGCGAAGGCCTGGAAGCGATCCTGGTGCTGGCGGCGATCCTGGCGTTCCTGCGCAACACCGGCCAGCAGTCGGCAGTGCGCAGCGTTAACGTCGGCTGGGGCCTGGCGCTGTTGGCTGGCCTGGCGACCTGGGCATTGGCGGCGTATGTGATTGACGTCAGCGGCGCCCAGCGCGAATTGCTTGAAGGTTGCACGGCGCTGTTCGCCAGTGTGATGGTGCTGTGGCTGGGCGTATGGATGCACGACCGACGCCACGCAGCGGCCTGGCAGGATTACATCAAGAGCAGCCTGGTGGGCGGCGGCGGGCGGTTCGGCTTTACGATGCTGGCGTTCTTCTCGGTGTACCGCGAGTTGTTCGAAGTGATCCTGTTCTACGAAACCCTGTGGTTGCAGGCAGGCCCCGCTGGGCACAACGCGGTGCTGGCCGGTGGCGCCACGGCGCTGGTGCTGCTGGTGGGCCTGGCGTGGGTGATCCTGCGCGGTTCGGCGAAGCTGCCATTGGCGTTGTTCTTCGGCATCAACGCGGCGCTGTTGTGTGCGCTGTCGGTGGTGTTCGCCGGGCATGGCGTGAAGGCGTTGCAGGAAGCCGGCATCTTCGGCACGCGACCGGTGGCGTTCTTTGACTTCGACTGGCTGGGTATTCACGCCGATGCCTATTCGTTGAGTGCGCAGGCCTTGGCGATCCTGGCAATTGTGGTGCTGTATGGCCGCAGCCGTCTGGCGGAAAAACGCCGCGTGGCAGCATGACGATGCGCGTTTGGATCGATGCAGATGCTTGCCCGCGCGCAGCCAAGGACCAAGTCGTGAAGTTCGCTCTCAAGCGCCAGTTCGACGTGGTGCTGGTGGCGGGGCAGAGTCAGATCAAGCCGAGTTTTGCCTGTGTGAAACTGATCGTGGTGCCCAGCGGCCCGGACGCGGCGGATGACTACCTGGTGGAGCACGCGGTGCCCGGTGAGCTAGTGATCTGCAGCGACGTGCCGTTGGCCGACCGGCTGGTGAAGAAGGGCGTGACGGCCCTCGATCCTCGGGGAAAGGAATTCAGCCCGGCGAACATGAGTGAGCGGCTGGCGGTGCGTAACCTGTTCACCGACCTGCGTGAGCAAGGCCAAATGGGCGGCGGCCCGCCGCCCCATGGGGAAAAGGACAAGCAGGCGTTTGCCAATGCTCTGGATCGGATTCTTACGCGGTTGATGCGCCAGGCCTGATCCTGTAATCCCGAACTGGCTTGTTGTAGCAGGCAGGTTTTATGTGGCGAGCGCGCCTTGTCGTGGCGAGCGGGCTTGCCCCGCGTTGGGCGGCGAAGCCGCCCTAAAACCTACAACCGCGCGCTAACTGACTCACTGCGCCGCCTGAATTGGGGCTGCTGCGCAGCCCAACGCGGGGCAAGCCCGCTCGCCACAACAAGCTCGCTGGCCACCGAACGACCGCTGGCCACAATTAGTCATTCTCGTGAGTCAATTCGAGCACGCGATCCACCAGCTTATTGATACCTGATGCCACCTCACTGATGCGCTTGCCGAGCATGTAGGCCGGGGTGCTCACCAGTTTGCGCGCGGTGTCTTCGACAATATCCTCAACCCCGCATTCCTGGTGAGTGGCGCCCATCTTGTCGAGGGCTGCGGCGGTGTCGGCGCAGTTGCCAATGGTGCAGGTCACGCCGGGGCCGTAGATCTTCGCGGCCAGCGCCGGCGAGATGCAGATCAGCCCCACCGGTTTGCCCGCTTCGGCAAAGGCCTCGGCCAGCGCCAGTACTTGCGGGTTGACGCTGCAACGCGCGCCTTCCACGGCAAAGTTCGACAGGTTCTTCGCCGCGCCAAACCCGCCGGGCACGATCAGCGCGTCGAAGTCTTCGGCACTCGCCTGCGCTATATCCTTCACTTCGCCGCGAGCAATGCGTGCCGATTCCACCAGCACATTGCGTGACTCGGGCATCTCTTCGCCGGTGAGGTGGTTGATCACGTGGTGTTGCGCGATATCCGGCGCAAAACATTGGACCTGAGCACCACGCTGATCCAGGCGAAGCAAGGTGATTACGCTTTCGTGGACCTCTGCGCCGTCGTACACGCCACAGCCGGAAAGGATCACTGCAATCTTTTTGCTCATGAATATTTCTCCCTATTTCGTGGCGTTAAATGTCTACTAATTTGTCACCTGTTGCCAATGGGATATCCCGCCGCTGCCCCTAATCTTGATGTAACAAAAATAGACCGGACTAGCCCATGGACTTCGTGCCTTACGCGGTACCGTTTTTCATCGCCTTGATCGTGGTTGAGTTGCTGGCAGACCGCTGGCGCGGCGAGCGCAATTACCGGGTCGCAGATGCCATCAACAGCCTCAGCACGGGTGTGCTGTCCACCACCACGGGCTTGTTGACCAAAGGCGTGGGGCTGCTGACTTACGCATTCGCGCTCAAGCACCTGGCGCTGGTCGAGCTGCCCGCCGAGCGTGTGTGGACCTGGGTGTTCGCCTTTGTGTTCTACGACTTCTGCTACTACTGGCTGCACCGCTGCGGCCATGAGCGCAACATCCTGTGGGCCGCGCACTCGGTGCATCACCAAAGTGAGGACTACAACCTCACCACCGCCTTGCGCCAGACCAGCACCGGGTTTCTGCTGAGCTGGGTCTTCTACTTGCCCCTAGCCGTGCTCGGTGTGCCGCTGGTGGTGTTTATCAGCGTGGCGTCGCTCAATCTTCTGTATCAATTCTGGGTGCACACCCGCCACGTGCCCAAGCTCGGCTGGTTCGAGTGGTTCTTTGTCACACCGTCCAATCATCGGGCTCACCATGCACAGAATGCTCTCTACATGGATCGCAACTACGGCGGAGTGTTCATTATTTGGGACCGTCTGTTCGGCAGCTTCCAGGAAGAAGACGAAAACGAACCGGTGATCTTTGGCGTGACCACGCCCTTGGCCAGCTGGAACCCGCTGTGGGCCAACCTGCAGTTTTATGCCCAGCTGTGGAGTGATGCGCGACGTACCGAGCGTTGGTGGGACAAGCTGCGCATCTGGTTCATGCGCACCGGCTGGCGCCCGGCGGACGTGAAGGCCAAGTACCCGCTGGCCAAGCCCGACTTGAGCCAGTTCCGTAAATTCGAAGTGCCGTTGGATGCGCGCCAGCAGGTTTACATTGCCTTGCAATTTGCCGCGTATGTGGGGTTTGGCAGCTATTTGATGAATTTCGGCGAAGGGCTGCCGACGGCGGCATTGGTCTTGGGCTGGAGTGCGATGGCACTGGGGTTGTTCACGTTGGGCGTCGCCCTGGAAAACCGCCCCTGGGCGCTGAAGGCCGAGCTGGTGCGCCTGGGGCTGAATGTGCCACTGGTGTGGCTGGCGCCGCTGGTCGGGCTGTGGCCGGCCAGCAGTTTGGGCTGGCTGGGCCTGGTGAGTTACAGCTTGCTCAGCGTGATCGGACTCTACTGTTGCAGGGGCCGAATTACTCGATTGGCGTCTTAGGCGCGTCGATCTTGGCGGGCTCGGCGAGCTGTTCCGCCGCCAGCCGGGCCTTGGCATCTTCGCAGGCCTGGCGGGCAATGCGCGCGTTCTTGAAGCGGCGACGCAGCCACAGGGCCAAGCCCAGCAACAACAGCGCGCCCAACACCCACAGCTCATATTTCTTGATGCTGCCGAGCATGCCTTCCAGCACCGCGCCAAAATGGTACGCCGCTGCGCCAAGCGCTGCTGCCCATACTGCCGCGCCAATGCCGTTGAGCAGCAAATAGCGCAAAGGCGGATAACCGGACAAGCCAATCGCCACTGGCATCACGGTGCGCAGCCCGTAGACGAACCGGAAACTCAGCACCCAGATGTCCGGATGCTTACGGATATGTTCCAGCGCTTTGTCGCCCATCAACTGCCAGCGCGGCTTGCGTGCCAGCAGTTTGCGCCCGTGTTTGCGCCCCAGGAAGTACCACAGCTGGTCGCCGGCATAGCTGCCGCAAAAGGCAACGACCACCACCAGGTTGATATCCATGTATCCACGGAACGCCAGGAAGCCTGCGAGAACCAAAATGGTCTCGCCTTCGAAGAAGGTGCCCAGGAAGAGCGCAAAGTAGCCGAAGTCATGCAGAAATTGTTGAAGCATGGTCTGGGGTGCTGGCGAAATGAACGCGCAGCCTACGCCTTCGTGAACATTCATGAAAGTATCGAGATGTGTCACGAAGTGAACAATTCCTACATAAACGACGAATGCGACTACAGGTCGCATCGATAAGCACAACTGTCATTCCTTCGTCATAATGGCCGCTTATAACTGCAACGCTCGCCCGTAAACGCGGGCTCAGGAGTCTGTCGTGAGCTTTACCCCTGCCAATCGCCTGTTCCCCGCCACCCGTCTGCGCCGCAATCGCCGTGATGATTTTTCTCGCCGCCTGGTACGTGAAAACGTGCTGACGACGAACGATCTGATCCTGCCGGTGTTTGTGCTGGACGGTGAAAATCGTCGGGAAGCGGTGGCGTCGATGCCGGGTGTGGAGCGTTTGACCATTGATCTGCTGCTTGAAGAAGCGGCGAATTGGGTTGAACTGGGGATTCCGGCGCTGGCGCTGTTCCCGGTGACACCGTCTGAACTCAAGTCCCTTGACGCTGCCGAAGCCTGGAACCCGCAAGGCATTGCCCAGCGTGCCACCCGCGCGCTGCGTGAGCGCTTCCCGGACCTGGGGGTGATCACCGACGTGGCGCTGGACCCGTTCACCACCCACGGCCAGGATGGCATTCTTGACGAAGACGGCTATGTTCAGAACGACATTACCGTCGATGCGCTGGTCAAGCAGGCGTTATCCCACGCAGCCGCAGGCGCCCAGGTCGTCGCGCCGTCGGACATGATGGACGGCCGCATCCAGGCGATTCGCGAAGCCCTGGAACTGGCCGGCCACGTCAATGTGCGGATCATGGCCTACTCGGCCAAGTACGCCAGCGCCTATTACGGCCCCTTCCGCGATGCGGTGGGCTCGGCGCTGAACCTGGGCAAGGCCAACAAGGCTTCGTACCAGATGGACCCGGCCAACAGCCATGAAGCCCTGCACGAAGTGGCGGCCGACCTGGCCGAAGGCGCCGACATGGTGATGGTCAAGCCCGGGATGCCGTACCTGGACATCCTTTGCCGGGTCAAAGAGGAATTCAAGGTGCCGACCTTTGTCTATCAGGTCAGCGGTGAATACGCCATGCACATGGCCGCGATCCAGAATGGTTGGTTGAGTGAAGGGGTGATCCTCGAATCCCTGACTGCCTTTAAACGTGCTGGCGCCGATGGCATTCTGACTTACTTCGCCGCCCGCGCTGCCCAATTGCTTAGAGAGCAACAATAGCCCTCACAGGAACACTCGATGAATACCGAAGGACTCTCAGAAGTTGCCGTAAAAGACGCTCACCCGGTGGTGGAACAAGTCACCGAAACGCCGCCTGAAATGGAGCCGGCACCGCCTGCCGTGGTGGCCGAGGCGCCCGCGCCGGCCCCGGTAGCGGCGGTGACCAACCTGGATGACAGCAGCCTGTACATCCACCGCGAGCTGTCGCAACTGCAATTCAACATCCGCGTGCTCGAGCAGGCGCTGGATGAGTCCTATCCGCTGCTGGAACGGCTGAAATTCCTGCTGATCTTCTCCAGCAACCTGGACGAGTTCTTCGAGATCCGCGTTGCCGGCCTCAAAAAGCAAATCACCTTCGCCCGCGAACAAGCCGGCGCCGACGGCCTGCAGCCGCATCAGGCCCTGGCGCGCATCAGCGAGCTGGTGCACGGCCATGTGGACCGCCAATACGCGATCCTCAACGACATCCTGCTGCCGGAACTGGAAAAACATCAGGTCCGCTTCATCCGTCGCCGTCACTGGACCACCAAGATCAAGACCTGGGTGCGCCGTTACTTCCGTGACGAGATTTCCCCGATCATCACGCCGATCGGCCTCGACCCGACGCACCCGTTCCCGCTGCTGGTAAACAAGAGCCTGAACTTTATCGTCGAGCTGGAAGGCATCGACGCCTTCGGTCGCGATTCGGGCCTGGCGATCATCCCGGCACCGCGCCTGTTGCCACGGATCATTAAAGTACCGGAAGAGGTGGGTGGCGCTGGCGACAACTATGTATTCCTGTCGTCGATGATCCACGCGCATGCCGACGACTTGTTCCAGGGCATGAAGGTAAAAGGCTGCTACCAGTTCCGCCTGACCCGTAACGCCGACCTGGCACTGGACTCCGAAGACGTCGAAGACCTGGCCCGTGCCCTGCGCGGCGAGCTGTTCTCACGCCGCTACGGCGACGCGGTGCGACTGGAAGTGGCAGACACCTGCCCTAAACACCTGTCGGACTACCTGCTCAAGCAGTTCAACCTGGCCGAGTCCGAGTTGTACCAGGTCAATGGCCCGGTCAACCTGACGCGCCTTTTCAGCATCACCGGCCTGGACAGTCACCCCGAGCTGCAATACACGCCGTTCACGCCGCAGATCCCGAAACTGCTGCAAAACAGCGAGAACATCTTCAGTGTGGTGAGCAAGCAGGACATTCTGCTGCTGCACCCCTTCGAGTCGTTTACCCCGGTGGTCGACCTGCTGCGCCAGGCCGCCAAAGACCCGCACGTGCTGGCCGTGCGCCAGACGCTGTACCGCTCCGGCGCCAACTCGGAAATCGTCGATGCACTGGTCGACGCCGCGCGTAACGGCAAGGAAGTCACCGCGGTGATCGAGTTGCGTGCACGGTTCGACGAAGAGTCCAACCTGCAACTGGCCAGCCGCCTGCAAGCGGCCGGTGCGGTGGTGATCTACGGTGTGGTCGGCTTCAAGACCCACGCCAAGATGATGCTGATCCTGCGCCGCGAAGCCGGTGAGATCGTGCGTTACGCGCACTTGGGCACCGGCAACTATCACGCCGGCAACGCCAAGCTCTACACCGACTACAGCCTGCTGACCTCCGACGACGCCTTGTGTGAAGACGTCGGCAAGTTGTTCAGCCAGTTGATCGGCATGGGCAAGACCTTGCGCATGAAGAAGCTGCTGCACGCACCGTTCACGCTCAAGAAGGGCATGCTCGACATGATTGCCCGCGAGACTCAGTTCGCCCTCGACGGCAAGCCGGCGCACATCATCGCCAAGTTCAACTCGCTGACCGACCCGAAGATCATCCGCGCGCTGTACAAGGCCAGCCAGTCCGGTGTGCGCATCGACCTGGTGGTGCGCGGCATGTGCTGCCTGCGCCCGGGCATTGTCGGCGTGTCGCACAACATCCATGTGCGCTCGATCATCGGTCGCTTCCTGGAGCACACGCGGGTGTTCTACTTCCTCAACGGCGGCGAGGAGCAGATGTTCCTCTCAAGTGCCGACTGGATGGAGCGCAACCTCGATAAGCGGGTGGAAACGTGCTTCCCGGTGGAAGGCAAGAAACTGATCATGCGCGTCAAGAAGGAGCTGGAAAGCTACCTGACCGACAACACCCACAGCTGGAGCCTGCAATCGGACGGCCGTTACGTGCGTAACACACCAACCGGCAACCAGAACCCGCGCAGTGCGCAGGCGACGTTGCTGGAGAAGTTGGGTAGCCCGATTCTGGCGGTGAACTAAAAGCCTGCGCAGATCCAATGTGGGAGCGGGCTTGCCCGCGATAGCGGTAGGTCAGTCAAAGATGCATTGACTGATACTCCGTCATCGCGGGCAAGCCCGCTCCCACAGTTGTTTTTGCAGTGTTCTTTAGATCGGCTTAGCGCAGGTTCAGGCTAAACCCCACCCGCGTCAGCCATTCCGCTTCCTGGGCGAAGTCCGCCTGGGTCAGCTGGTTTTCGTCCAGCCAGCCTTTGGGGAACACCACGTCCAGGCTGTCGCCGTTGGCGCGCAGGGTTACCTGGGGCATTTCCTGGGTGCCACGGATGTGGTGGAACAGAATCGCAAAGCGCAGCAGCACGCACAGGCGAATCAGCTTGATACCTTCGCCGCCGAAGTCGGCAAACTTGTCCTTGGGGATGTTGCGGCGATGGCCGCGCACCAGCAGGGCGAGCATCTGTTGGTCTTCACGGGAGAAACCGGCGAGGTCCGAGTGCTCGATCAGATAGGCGCCATGCTTGTGGTAATGGTAGTGGGCGATGTCCAGGCCCACTTCATGCACCTTGGCGGCCCAGCCGAGCAGCTCGCGCCACACGCCGTCTTCCAGCTCCCAGTCCTCGGCCACCTGGTCGAACGCGTGCAGGGCTTTGCGCTCCACACGGGCGGCCTGTTCCAGGTCGACGTGATAACGCTCCATCAGCGAGCTGAGGGTGCGCTCACGCACGTCTTCGTGGTGATGACGGCCCAGCAGGTCGTAGAGCACGCCTTCGCGCAGGGCGCCGTCGCAGTGGTCCATGCGTTGCAGTTCGAGGGCGTCGAAGATCGCTTCGAGAATCGCCAGGCCGGCCGGGAAAATGGTGCGGCGGTCGGGTTTGATGCCGTCAAAGTCGATCTTCTCGGCATCGCCCAGCTTGAACAGTTTGCGCTTGAGCCATGCCAGGCCTTCGGCGTTGACCTCACCGGTGCCATGGCCGCCGGCCTTGAGGGCCAGGCCGATAGCGCGGATGGTGCCGGACGAGCCGATGGCTTCATCCCAGGTCAGGCGGTGCAGAGCGTGTTCGATGCTCATGATCTCCAGGCGCGCCGCCGTGTAGGCCTGTGCATAGCGCGCCGGGGTGATCTTGCCATCCTTGAAGTAACGCTGGGTGTAGCTGACGCAACCCATCTGCAGGCTTTCGCGCAGCAGTGGCTCGAAACGCTGGCCGATGATGAATTCGGTACTGCCACCGCCGATGTCCGCCACCAGGCGTTTTCCGGGGGTGTCGGCCAGGGTGTGGGACACGCCGAGGTAAATCAGGCGCGCTTCTTCACGGCCGGAAATGACTTCTACCGGGTGCCCGAGGATTTCCTCGGCGCGGCGGATGAAGTCGCCACGGTTGCGGGCTTCTCGCAAGGCGTTGGTGCCCACGATTCGCACAGCGCCCAAGGGCATGCCGTTGATCAGTTGGGCAAAACGCTTGAGGCAATCGAGCCCGCGCTGCATGGATTCTTCATTGAGCTGGCGCTCGTCGTCGATCCCGGCAGCCAGTTGTACTTTCTCGCCGAGCCGCTCAAGGATGCGGATTTCGCCGTTCTGGGCCTTGGCCACGACCATGTGAAAGCTGTTGGAGCCCAGGTCGATGGCGGCGATCAGGGACAGATTCTTGGCTTGGGATTGCGGCATGGTTTGGGGGTCTCGGTCGATAACCCGACCATCGTGCCACGATCGACCGCTGGCGCCAACGCGTTGTGCTTCAGTAATTTTCGTGAGGCTGGCTGTAGGGAATTCTTGTGGGAAATGTAGGGCGGGTTTGTAAGCAATAGTTGAATAGGGCCTTCGAGGCTGTAGGAGTAGATAACCACGCTCCAGTGTAAGACCTGCTCGGAATTTGCTTACAGTAAGCGAGTAAATGGACTCGGCGTTATTTGCTTTTGTACTACCCGATCAGCGAGTTAGAGGGACAATTTGTTTATATCCCTCCTACAGCGACTGTTGTGTTGTCTGATTCTTTAATCAAGTGCCAAGGCGACAGACTGTCACCCGGCAATTTTGCCTGGTGGTATTTATTTATTGTTATGCATGTCCCGGAAGATAAATGATTGGGCGATGGAGCCGCCAAACACAAATAAAGAACACCTGATAACTTATTTTAGTGACAGGATGAGCATGAAAAAAATTGTTGGTTTGACTCTCGGTATTACCTGCCTGGCTGCGGCGTTAAGTGCCCAGGCAACCACGAACAGTGCGACATTGACCGTCATCGGCACGATCAAGCCTGCAGCGTGCAGCCTTAATCTTACTGGCAACGGTGAAATCAACTACGGCAATATTCGCTCGGGCGAATTGTCCCAGACGGCGTTCAACCCGCTCACGGAGAAGACCGTTGGCTTGAACATCCTTTGCAATGCGCCAACCACATTCGGGGTCACCTTTACCGATTTGCAAGCGGGCTCCAAGGTGCCGGGCATCCTGGGTGCGGGCTATACCGAAGCGCAGAACTTTGGCTTGGGCGCTGTAGGTACCCGGCGAACCGGCGGCTACTCGGTCGCGCTCACCAACCTGCGGGCATCCAATACGACGCTATATCCCATCATGCGTACTGGCGCCTCGTGGCAGCACAGTGACGGCAAAGTTGCACACCTGACCCAGTACTCGTGGCGCAATGGCTCGGCCCTGACGCCCGCCTCAATCAGTCAATTGACCGGCACTATTGCAGTCAAAGCTGTTATCAACAGGGCGGCGGAGTTGGACTTGAGGAACGACGTCTCCCTTAATGGGCGTGCGACGATTGTACTGAACTACACCTAAGCAATATAAAACAACCGATCCGGAAACTAACGCGTTCTGGTCGGTTGTTTTTTTGTGGGCGTTTGTCTGCCGGAAATCAACTTTATACGTTGTGGGGAACATTCAATGCGGTGTTGTTCGATACTAAGTCGAGCGTTGTTTTTTAGCCTGTTGTTTACTGCAGTTGCTGCGGCGGACGGTATGCAGCCTGAAACAACGGTGGTACTGCTCTATGAAGAAGAGGGCGAAGCCACAATAAACATCAAGAATACGGATGCAGGCCGGGCGTTGCTTCATTCAGTGGTAGAGAATGTGCCTGAGGACCTGGAGCCGCTGTTGATTGTCACACCGCCCATTACGCGCGTGGAGGCGGGCGACACGCAATTGGTGCGCTTCATCAGTACCTTGAAGGAGCCGCTCAAGACTCAGCGGCTCAAGCGTGTGTCCTTCGAGGGTATTCCCCAGGCGCGTGCCGAACAGGGGGCCACGATCGGTATCACCATCCGGCAGAACTTGCCGCTGATCCTGCACCCAAAAGGCCTGCCCCGGCATCAAACACCCTGGGAGTTATTGAAGTGGAAGCGGGTGGGTGAGCGTCTCACCGTGCATAACGACAGTGCCTATGTCGTGCGCATGGCGGCGGATGTGCAGTTGCTTCCACAAGGCATCAAGGCAGCGTTACCGCGTGCTTATATTTTGCCGGGCGAAGCGCTCGCAGTGTCAGCCGCAAGCCCCTTGGGCGGTGTGGCCGAGGTTGAGTTTCAGCCGGCGACTGTCTATGGGTTTGCGGTAGACGCATATCGGGCTGCAATCAATGCTGATGAGAGTTGACCGGCTCATGGCACGCCCTTCGAATCACGTCGCCCCCGCGTCTTTTTTGTTTTGCCGGCCGACGCTGCTCATGGGGTTTGCGACGCTGTGGGGGGCACCCGGTCTTGTCTCTGCGCTGGAGCTTGGCGAAGGTTTCGACGTTGCGGCGCTGACAGCCCACGGTATCGACCCGAAAGTGTCGGAGTACTTCCGTGGCGCGGCGCGTTTTCGCGAGGGCGTACAAGTGGTCGGGTTGCGCGTCAATGGAAACCCGCTTGGGCTGGTGGACGCACGGTTCGATCATGAAGGCCGATTATGTTTCACGCCCGGATTGCTGGATAAAGCCGGCTTGGTAAAGCCCCGCGCGCTCATTCAGCAAGGCCTCACCCCGGATCAGGCCTGTCATGACTTTTTCGGGGAGTTCCCGACCACCATGGTGAGGTTGCGTCCCGGCATTGACGAGGTGGCGCTGGTGGTTCCGACCCAGTCATTGCGTGACCCACAGTGGGAAGCCGGGCATTTCTCCAAAGGCGGTTCGGCGGCGATATTCAACTACAACGTACTGGGTTTCGACAGCCGTTCGCGCAGTGGGTCCAGTCGGTTCGTTTCAGCCTATACCGAGGCAGGGTTTAACCTGGATGACTAGATTTTGCGCAGTCGTCAGTTTTATGTGGCCGACAACGGCAAGGTCCGTACCGAGCATCTGAACGCCTATGCCCAGCGGGATCTGGCCGCCTTGCAATCGACTTTCCAGGTGGGCCAGATCTCCAGTAATAATCCGCTGTTTGATGGCGTCCAGTTATCCGGGCTGCAGTTTTTCCCCGATGGCCAATCACGCACGCCTGCGAGCAGCAACCATGCGGTAGTCGAAGGGCTTGCGCAGAGCCAGTCACGCATTGAAGTGCGTCAGTCCGGCGTATTGATCCACAGCACGTTGGTGCCCGAGGGGCCTTTTCGGCTGACGGGCCTGCCATTGCTCAATGGCACCAGTGACCTGCAAGTCAGCGTGATCGATGTGCGTGGCGCAAGGCGCAGTTTCGTAGTGCCGGCCGCTTCGTTCGCGGGGGCTGTGCCAGCGGTGCCTGGTTACTATTTTTCTGCCGGCAAGCTGCGCAAGAACGCGACTGAGGAAGGCCCGACACCGTTGGTCGCCATGGGCGGCGGCACTTGGGGGTTGGGGCGCGATTCGTCTGCGGGCTTTGGTTTGTTGAGCACCGATGACTACTGGGCGGCCGGTGGCACCCTGAGCAGCATATTTTTCCAGCGGGTTTCCGTGGGCACGCGGCAAAACCTGTCACGAGACAGCAAAAACCAAGTGTCCGGGGTGCGTAGCAGCGTGTCCGTGAGCAGCCCGGTAGCCGGCGGCATCGATGTGAGCCTCAGCGCAACTACCCAAACCCGCGGTTATCGCGAGGTCGTTGAAGCCGGCCGGTCATACAGGGCCGATGAGCTGGGTTCGCGTTCCAAAAACCAGTACACGGCAAGCATCAGTTGGGCCGATCCCACGTTGGGCGTTTTCTCAACGGGTTTTACCCGCAGTGCTCAATTTGACGGGCGAACGAGCGAACATGTGTCGGCCTCGTGGAATAAGTCATTCAGTCACGCCGAGGTTGCGTTGATCGCGGACTCGCAGGTAGGCGGCACCCGGTCGGGCCGCGACACCCCGTCTGCCGACAGGCGACGGGACAGCGCCCAGGAGAACGACCTGTCGCTGCGGTTGCAGGTCAGCGTGCCCCTGGGCGGTGATCGTCGTGTGACGAGCTACACCAGTCGTCGCGGCGACCGCTTTACCACGGGTACAGCACTCAGGGATCGGGTCAATGAGTATGTGAACTATGAGGTGGGATTCGACCGCGACCTCAGGGCGCGGGAGCAATCGATTCGCGGGCAGGTGGACGTGTTGCCGCGTTATACCCAGGTGGGGCTGGGTGTCAGTCGTGACCCTCGCGGCACCAGCTACACCGGACAGTTGCAGGGCGGCGTAGTGGCTCACGAGGGTGGGTTGACCTTCTCGCCTTATACCGTGCAGGACACGTTCGGCATTGTCTCGGTAGGCGACATAGGCGCTGCAAAAGTCGAAACACCCCAAGGCCCGGTGTGGACCGACTACAGCGGGCAAGCGGTGATCGCAGGTTTGCCGGCCTACACCAACAGCCGAGTCGAAGTGCAGACCCAGTCGCTGCCCAAGCGTGTCGACCTGAAAAACGGCACCCAGGTGCTCGCTGCGGGCCGTGGGTCGTTCAACACCGTGAATTTCGATGTGGTGAAAGTACGTCGTGTGTTGCTCACCGCGAATGATGAGCAGGGCCGGCCCTTGCCTCAGGGAGCCGCCGTGTTCGGCAAAGCCAATCGCTTCCTGACCAGTGTTGTGGGTGAGGGCATGATTTTCCTGAACGACGTCGACGAGGTGCAAAACCTGCGGGTTTCGTTGCCGGACTCTTCCACCTGCCTGTTGCGCTTTAACCTCGAGGCCAAGCCAAACAATGACAAGTTCTATGAAACTACCTCGGCGGTGTGCCATGGCCGCGACGCTTAAAAGCCTGTCTTTGGCGCTGCTGTGCACACTGCTGACAGCGCCTTACGCCTGGTCTGAGAATTGCCGGTTGTGGTGAGCCAGCCGCGCATTGACTACGGCGCTATTCGCAAAGAGGCGCTTGTTGAAAGAGCCGCCGTGACACTTGGCACCCGTTCTTTGCAGTTGAATGTACTGTGCGCGGAACCTGCGCAAATGACGTTGCGCTTTATCGGCGTCGCAGCGGATGGTCAGGGTTTTCGGTTTGGCCGCCAAGGGCGTTTTCGCCTGAGCCTCAAACATGCCCAGGTGGACGGGCATGCTGTCGGTTGGGTGGCTGCGCATTTGCCCGGCGAGCCTGCCAGCGGGCAGTTGCTGCCCGGCCAGACGTTGATGGCACGAGTCGCAGGAATGCCAATGATAGGTCGGCGATTGACCGCTCAAGTCGATATCGACACCGACCTGCCCGCAGGTGACATGCACGTGCGCGACGAAACGCGCCTGGAGGGGCAGGGCAGTTTCGAACTGCTCAGCTCGGCTGTTCCACCGAGCCAATGAAGTTGGCGAATTCCGGCGTTTTAGGGTTGGCGAACAGCGTCTTCGGGTCGCCCACTTCATGCACTTTGCCCTGGTGCATGAACACCAGCTTGTCGCCCACTTCCCGGGCAAAGCGCATTTCGTGGGTCACCATGATCAACGTCATGCCGTCGTTGGCCAGTTGACGCACCACGCTGAGCACTTCGTTGACCAGCTCCGGGTCCAGGGCCGAGGTGATTTCGTCGCACAGCAGCACCTTGGGTGACATGGCCAGCGCGCGCGCAATAGCCACGCGTTGCTGCTGGCCACCGGACAGGCGATCAGGGAAGGCATCGAACTTTTCCCCCAGCCCGACCCGCTCCAGCATCTGCTTGGCAAGTTGTGCCGCTTTGGCCTTGGGCACTTTCTGCACCACTTGCGGTGCGAGCATCACGTTTTCGCCCACGGTCAGGTGCGGGAAGAGGTTGAACTGCTGGAACACCATGCCGACTTTCTGCCGCAGGCTGCGCAAGTCGGCGCGCGCGGCGTCGAGGTATTCGCCATCGACTTCGATCACGCCGTCGTTGATCGACTCCAGGCCATTAAGGGTACGCAGCAAGGTGGATTTGCCCGAGCCACTGCGGCCGATGATCGCCACCACCTGGCCTTCTTCGACTGTCAGGTCGATGCCCTTGAGTACGTGGTGATCGCCGTAATACTTATGCAGGGCGGAAATTCTAAGCAGAGGCATGCAGTCTCCTTTCCAGGTAGCGGGCACTGAGGGACAAGGGGTAGCAGAGCAGGAAGTAACCGAGGGCCACCAGGCCGTAGACCATAAAGGGCTCGAAGGTGGCGTTGGCGAGCATGCCGCCGGTCTTGGTCAGTTCGGTAAAGCCGATGATCGAGGTCACGGCGGTGCCTTTGACCACCTGCACCGAGAACCCCACGGTGGGTGCTACGGCAATGCGCAGGGCCTGAGGCAGGATCACGTAGCGCAGTTGCTCAAGCGGGTTGAGGGCCAGGCTGGCTGACGCCTCCCATTGCCCGTGGGCGATGGATTCGACGCAGCCGCGCCAGATCTCGGCGAGGTAGGCGCTGGTAAACAGGGTCAAGGCAATGGCCGCCGCCAGCCAGGGTGAAATATCCACGCCAAGCAGGGCAATGCCGAAAAACACCAGGAACAGCTGCATCAACAGCGGCGTGCCCTGGAACAGTTCGATATAGGTGCGCGCGACATTGCGCGGGAACGCTTTGCGGCTGATGCGCATCGTCATCACCAGCAAGCCGATCAGGCCACCGCCGACAAACGCCACCAGCGACAGCAACAGGGTCCATTGCAGGCCGGTGGCCAGGTTGCGCACGATGTCCCAGAAGGAGAAATCACTCATTGGCTGTTCCTCATCACGAAGCGGCGGCCAATCCAGTTGAGCAACTGACGAATCATCAGCGCCATGCACAGGTACACCAGGGTGGTCAGCGCGTAGGTTTCAAAGGCGCGGAAGTTGCGTGACTGAATAAAGTTGGCGGCAAAGCTCAGCTCATCGGTGGCGATCTGCGAACACACGGCCGAACCGAGCATTACGATAATGATCTGGCTGCTCAGGGCTGGCCACACCTTGCCCAGCGCCGGCAGCAGCACCACGTGGCGGAACGCTTCGAAACGCGTCATCGCCAGTGCGGCTGCGGCTTCCAGCTGGCCACGAGGGATTGCCTGGATGCCGGCGCGGATGATCTCGGTGGAGTAGGCCCCCAAGTTGATCACCATCGCCAGCACAGCGGCTTGCCATTCAGTGATTTTCAGCCCCAGGGATGGCAGGCCGAAGAAGATGAAGAACAACTGCACCAGAAACGGCGTGTTGCGGATCAACTCGACATACACGCCAAAGAACCAGGCAAACGGCTGGATCTTCCACGCTCGCACCACCGCGCCGACGGTGCCCAGGGCAACACCCAGGATCGCGCCGATGGCCGTCAGCTCCAGCGTGAACAGGGCGCCGCGCAGCAGCAGGTCGGTATTGGCCAGCACCGGCATAAAGTCAAATTGATACGCCATGAATCAGCTCCGTCGCTTCAAAGATCTGCAGGCAGCGGCTCTTTGAGCCACTGCATCGCATTCTTTTCCAGGCTGCCGTCGGCCTTGGCCGCCACCAGGATCTGATTGACCTTTTCCAGCAACGCCGGCTCGTTCTTGTTCACGCCCACGTACACCGGCGAGTCCTTGAGTTTCACTTTCAGCTCCAGCGCGCGTTTATTGCTGCGCTCGCTGATCGCGACCATCACCACGTTGCCGCTGGCAATCAGGTCAACCTGGCCGGCCAGGTAGGCGGCGATGGTCGAGTTGTTGTCTTCGAAGCGTTTGATCGTGGCTTCCTTGGGCGCAACGGCGGTCAGCTCGATGTCTTCGATGGCGCCGCGCGTCACGCTGATGGTCTTGCCCTTGAGGTCATCGGTGGTGTGGATGGCTGCCTCAGGCGGGCCGAATACAGCGAGGTAGAACGGTGCATAGGCCTTGGAAAAGTCGATGACCTTTTCGCGCTCGGCGTTTTTGCCCAGGCTGGAAATCACCAGGTCGACCTTGCCGGTGGTGAGAAACGGAATGCGGTTGGTGCTGTTGACCGGGGTCAGCTCCAGCTTGACCTTGAGCTGGTCGGCCAGCAGCTTGGCGGTGTCGATGTCCAGGCCGCGGGGTTTCATGTCAGGGCCGACCGAGCCGAACGGCGGGAAGTCCTGGGGCACGGCGACCTTGAGGGTGCCACGGGCGACGATGTCGTCCAGACCATTGGCCTGGGCGGGTGCCTGGCTCAGCATCAGGCTGGCAAACAGGGCAGTGAGCAGGGCGCTGTAGCGCTTGGTCATGGCAACTCTCCGAAAAAGGCGAAGGGATTTTCTGAGTTTGCTCAGTGCACAGCCCATGCCATCACCGCTCGAATCGCCTGCAACGCCGGGATTTGTTGAGGCGCGGTGGTCTTACTGGTCTGAACAGTGGTTGCGCTTTTCGCACCTTTTTCGAGCGTCGACAAAACCCGCGAGCCCCTTTGGGGCGTGGCTTGCCGCCGGCTTCGAATAGCTTTACAACTAGCCGCTCAGTTGTCTGGAACTATGAGTTTTTTATGAATTCCATCGCCCAAGCCGTACCGGAAGCGGCCCTGCAGGCCATCCGCAAACTGATCAAGGAACAGGGCTTTGCAGCGGGCGATGCATTGCCGTCCCAGCGCGACCTGGCGGTGCAGTTGGGGGTCAGTCGGGCGTCGCTGCGCGAGGCGTTGTCGTCCTTGAGTGCCTTGGGGGTGGTCAGTGTGCAACCCGGCAAGGGCGTGTTTGTGCAGGCGGTCGACGAGTCACCCGGGTTTGCCTGGCCCTTTGCGGCCCAGGCGACGCCGCTGGATATCTTCCAATTACGTTACGCCCTGGAGGGCTTTGCGGCGGGGCTGGCGGCGGTGACGCTGAGCGTCGATGAGCTGGACAGCCTGCAAGACAACGTCGAGGCCATGCGCAAGGTGCTCAAGGCTGGCGACTTTGAAGCTGCTGCCCGGCTGGACTTCGAATTTCACCAGCGGATCCTGCTGGCCAGCGGTAACCAGGCGATGGTGAGCATCTTGAGTGCGAGTGCCGAGGTGTTTTTGGAGAGCCAGAAACTACCGTTCATCCGGCCGGAGCGGGCAATGGAGACCTGGCAGGAACACCGCAAGATCCTGCGTGCCCTGGCCCGACGCGCCAGTGCGGCGGCGCAGAAAACCATGCAGGAACACGTGCGCAATGCGGCATTGCGCACGGGCATCGCATTCGTGACTCCCGTGTCGTCATGAGTTGAGCTATACCCAAACTCATGCACCACCATAGCAAGAGTCAATCAGAGGCGGCTTCCTGAACGGGGGAAGGGCGGCTATGATGGGCCACGTTTTTTTTGCTTACAATCCGGAGACATCCATGAGCAACGATCTTATCAAGCACGTCACCGACGCGACCTTTGAGGCCGAAGTACTCAAGGCTCAAGGCCCGGTGCTGGTTGACTACTGGGCTGAATGGTGCGGCCCTTGCAAAATGATCGCCCCTGTTCTGGACGATATTGCGACCACCTACGAAGGCAAGCTGACCATTGCCAAGCTGAACATCGACGACAACCAGGAAACCCCGGCCAAACACGGCGTGCGTGGTATCCCGACGCTGATGCTGTTCAAGAACGGCAACGTCGAAGCCACTAAAGTGGGCGCACTGTCGAAGTCTCAGTTGCAAGCTTTCCTCGACGCGAACATCTAAGCGTCGTAAAAAAAGCCCCGCAAATTGCGGGGCTTTTTCGTGAAACAGGGCTAGACGCTCCGAAATTCAGGTGGTACATTCGGCCCCGCACTGGTTTCTCCACTGCCCCCTGCAAGCCGTCGCCGACGCATTCCTTTTCGATTAGTACGCGATCCTGTCGCCTTCTCTGCGGCGCGGCCTCATTAAGCCAAAAGCTTAATTTCCCCCCTCCATAAATGATTACGTCATTCCTATATGAATCTGACTGAACTCAAGCAAAAGCCGATTACCGACCTGCTCCAATTGGCCGAAGAAATGGGCATAGAAAATATGGCCCGTTCGCGCAAGCAGGACGTGATTTTCTCCCTGCTCAAAAAGCACGCGAAAAGCGGCGAGGAAATCTCCGGTGATGGCGTGCTGGAGATTCTCCAGGACGGCTTCGGCTTCCTCCGCTCCGCTGACGCTTCCTATCTCGCCGGCCCAGACGACATCTACGTCTCGCCGAGCCAGATCCGTCGCTTCAACTTGCGCACCGGTGACACCATCGTTGGCAAGATCCGTCCTCCGAAGGAAGGTGAGCGTTATTTCGCCCTGCTCAAGGTCGACACGATCAACTTCGATCGTCCCGAGAACGCGAAAAACAAGATTCTCTTCGAGAACCTGACGCCGCTGTTCCCGACCGTGCGCATGAAGATGGAAGCCGGTAACGGTTCCACCGAAGACTTGACCGGTCGTGTCATCGACCTGTGCGCCCCGATCGGTAAAGGCCAGCGCGGCCTGATCGTCGCACCGCCGAAAGCCGGTAAGACCATCATGCTGCAGAACATTGCAGCGAACATCGCGCGTAACAATCCTGAAGTTCACCTGATCGTGCTGCTGATCGATGAGCGTCCGGAAGAAGTAACCGAAATGCAGCGCACCGTGCGCGGCGAAGTGGTTGCCTCGACGTTCGATGAGCCGCCAACCCGCCACGTGCAGGTTGCCGAAATGGTGATCGAGAAGGCCAAGCGCCTGGTCGAGCACAAGAAGGACGTGGTGATCCTGCTCGACTCCATCACCCGTCTGGCCCGTGCCTACAACACCGTGATCCCGAGCTCCGGCAAGGTCCTCACCGGTGGTGTCGATGCCCACGCCCTGGAGAAACCAAAGCGTTTCTTCGGCGCCGCGCGGAACATCGAAGAAGGCGGCTCGCTGACCATTATCGCCACCGCGCTGGTTGAAACCGGCTCGAAGATGGACGAAGTGATCTACGAAGAGTTCAAGGGTACTGGCAACATGGAACTGCCTCTGGACCGCCGTATCGCGGAAAAGCGTGTGTTCCCTGCGATCAACATCAACCGTTCCGGCACCCGCCGCGAAGAGTTGCTGACCGCCGACGACGAACTGCAGCGTATGTGGATCCTGCGCAAATTGCTGCACCCGATGGACGAAGTCGCCGCCATCGAGTTCCTGGTCGACAAGTTGAAAGCCACCAAGACCAACGACGAGTTCTTCTTGTCGATGAAACGTAAGTAATACGACGCTTCAGGTCCGAAAAAATGGCGCCCTTTGGGGCGCCATTTTTTTTGCGTCACATTAAGGGAGGTTTGTTCGGCAGGGTTGTCAGTAAATAAACAACAAAGGTGGGCGCGCCTACGCTCACCTCAAACCGTCCCAGACTGACTACCATTTATGACCTCTCTTGCTTACCGAAGAGACATTGACGGCTTGCGTGCCATCGCTGTACTGGCTGTCGTGCTGTTCCATTTCGGGGTTCCAGGCGTTACTGGCGGCTTTGTCGGCGTTGATGTGTTCTTTGTGATTTCAGGTTTCCTGATCACCTCGATCATTTGGCGCGAGCGTCAGGCCGGGCATTTCAGTTTCCTGGATTTTTGGGCCCGGCGGGCCCGGCGTATCCTGCCGGCGCTGATTGTCATGATGCTTGCGTCATTGGTGGTCGGCTGGTTTCTGCTGGCGCCCAAGGACTACGAAGAGCTGGGACGCTCAATTCATAATCAGGTGATTTTCATCTCCAATCTGTTCTTCATGCGTCAGGACGGCTACTTCGAGACCGCCTCCGATATGAAGCCGATGCTGCACACGTGGTCGCTTTCGGTTGAAGAGCAGTTCTACATCGCATTTCCGCTGTTGCTGGCGGTGCTGTCGCGCTGGCTGAAGCCTTGGCGCAGCGCGTTGTTTGTGCTGTTGCTGGTGTCATTTGCTGCCAGCGTGTGGGCGGTGTCCCATGAACCCGAAAAGGCGTTTTTCCTGCTGCCTATGCGTGCCTGGGAGCTGTTGGCAGGCGCCATGCTGGCGGTGTTGCCGGTGCGCGCTCAGCGGGTAGGCCTGGGGTTGGCACAGACCGTCAGCTTGATCGGCCTGAGCCTGATTTTGGTCGCGGTATTCGGTTATGACGCCGATACGGCCTTCCCAGGCGCGGCGGCCCTGTTGCCGGTATTGGGTGTGGTGGGGCTGATTTGGGCCAACGGCCAACACACAACCCTGGTCGGGCGCCTGTTGGGCAGTCGTGTGTTGGTGGCCATAGGGCTGATTTCCTATTCCTGGTACCTGTGGCACTGGCCGGTGCTGGTGTTTGGCAAGTACGCCAGTATTTTTGGCCTCACGCCTTTGGAGCTGACGGCGCTGTTCTTCTTGAGCCTGCTGCTGGGTTATGGGTCCTGGCGTTTTATCGAAGGGCCGTTTCGTGAGCGGCGCCTGCTGGCAGGGAGCCGATCAATCCTGGTGGCGGGTGTCATTGCCCTCGCCAGCCTGGGCCTGGCCGGAAAAGGCCTGGTGTGGTCGGATGGGTTTGCGCAGCGGCTGTCGCCTGAGGCATTGCAGTTTGCCCAGACGCATACCTGGAGCCCCAAACTCATGAGCTGCCTGGGGGATGACAAGAAAAACAATCACCGTGAACCTTGCCATTTTGGCCCGCAAGCGAGCTCGGCGCGGGCGCTGGTGTGGGGTGACAGCCATGCGTCAGCGCTGATTCCGGCGTTGAAAGATGGGTCAATCAAATACGACTTCAGCATCACTCAAGCCGGTTACGCCGGCTGCCTGCCTTTCTACCGGAACGAAAATACACCCGGATGCAGAGCTTTCAACGAACGCACCGCAGCGTTGTTGAGCCGCGAGCACTTCAGCGATGTGGTGCTGGTCGCACGTTGGAGTCTCTATGTTTATGGGGAGCGCTCCGGCGATACCGGGGCTTCCATCCATGACCCGGCGACGGGGAAATATGACCGAGCCATCGCGCAGCAGCTGTTCGCCGAGGGTTTGAGCGCGCAGGTGCAGCAACTGCGTGCCAGTGGTCACCGGGTATGGCTGGTCAAGGAAGTGCCGCTGCAGGATTTCAACGTGCCTTTCCGGCTCGCCCGTTTGGCGATGTTGGGGCGCCCGACCGACAAGGAGGGCTTGCCACTCGCCGAACACTTGGAGCGACAGGCCTATATAAGCGCCACCTTTGAACGACTGGCAGCGGCTGACCCAGGCGTTCGGGTGCTGGACCCGGCGCCCAAGCTGTGTGAGGTCAACAGCTGGTGCAGGGTCGAGCTTGATGGTCACGCGCTCTACACCGATGACAATCACCTTTCAATCGCGGGCTCGCGGCTTGTGGAAGGGTTCCTTGAACCCTTCTTCCGCACGCTGCGCAATACATCTGCTGACTCAGCCATGAGCCGCAATGACGTGCAATAAGCTGTCAGCGCTCGTAAGAGCAGGTAGGATGTACGCCTATTTTACGGGTGGCATGGTTAATGAAATTCAAGGATCTTCGGGATTTCGTGCAGCAACTTGAGCAGCGCGGAGAGTTGAAACGTATCCAGGTGCCGATTTCCCCGGTGCTGGAAATGACTGAGATTTGCGACCGTACCCTGCGCAACAAGGGCCCGGCGCTGCTGTTCGAGAACCCGACCGGCTTTGATATCCCGGTGCTCGGCAACCTGTTCGGCACACCGGACCGTGTGGCCTTTGGCATGGGCGCCGAGTCGGTCAGCGAGCTGCGCGAGATCGGCAAGCTGCTGGCCTTCCTCAAGGAGCCCGAGCCACCCAAGGGCCTCAAGGACGCGTGGTCGAAGCTGCCGATCTTCCGCAAGATCATTGCCATGGCGCCCAAGGTGGTCAAAGACGCCGTGTGCCAGGAAGTGGTCATCGAAGGCGATGACGTCGACCTTGGCATGCTGCCCGTGCAGACCTGCTGGCCCGGCGATGTCGGCCCATTGATCACTTGGGGCCTGACCGTCACCAAAGGCCCGAACAAAGATCGCCAGAACCTCGGTATCTACCGTCAGCAAGTGATCGGCCGCAATAAGGTCATCATGCGCTGGCTGAGCCACCGTGGCGGTGCGCTGGACTTCCGTGAGTGGTGCGAAAAGCACCCCGGCAAGCCGTTCCCGGTGTCCGTGGCCCTGGGCGCTGACCCGGCGACCATTCTCGGTGCCGTCACGCCGGTGCCCGACAGCCTGTCCGAATACGCCTTTGCCGGCCTGCTGCGTGGCAATCGCACCGAACTGGTGAAGTGCCGTGGCAACGACCTGCAAGTGCCGGCCACCGCCGAAATCATCCTCGAAGGCGTGATTCATCCGGGCGAAATGGCCGATGAAGGCCCTTACGGTGACCACACCGGCTATTACAACGAAGTCGACAGCTTCCCGGTGTTCACCGTCGAGCGCATCACCCATCGGATCAAGCCGATCTACCACAGCACCTACACCGGCCGTCCGCCGGATGAGCCAGCCATTCTCGGCGTGGCGCTCAACGAAGTGTTCGTGCCGATCCTGCAAAAGCAGTTCCCGGAGATCACCGACTTCTACCTGCCGCCCGAAGGCTGCTCGTACCGCATGGCCATTGTGACCATGAAGAAGTCGTACCCGGGCCACGCCAAGCGGGTAATGCTGGGTGTGTGGTCGTTTTTGCGACAGTTCATGTATACCAAGTTCGTTATTGTCACCGACGACGATATCAATGCGCGGGACTGGAACGACGTGATCTGGGCCATCACCACGCGCATGGACCCCAAGCGCGACACGGTGATGATCGATAACACGCCGATCGACTACCTCGACTTTGCCTCGCCGGTGTCGGGCCTGGGTTCGAAAATGGGCCTGGATGCCACCCATAAGTGGCCGGGTGAAACCACTCGCGAGTGGGGCCGGGTGATCGTCAAGGATGAAGCCGTGACCGCGCGCGTGGATGCGATCTGGAAAGAATTGGGAATAGATTGATGCGTGTAACCCTGCAACCTTCCGGCGCGGTACTGGAACTGGTCCCTGGCGAGCGAATCCTCGAAGGCGCACGGCGCCTGGGCTACGAGTGCCCGCAGGCCTGTCGCAATGGCGTGTGCCATGTGTGTGCGGCGCTGCTGGTCGAAGGCCGGGTGCAGCAAGCCGGTGAAGTACGCGACCATGGTGAGTTCTACACCTGCATCGCCGAACCGTTGGAAGATTGCATTGTGTTGTGGGATGGCGTGCTGGCGCCGGGAGAGTTGCCGTTGCGCAAGTTGTCGTGCCAATTGAGTGAGTGTGTGGAAGTCGGTGGCGATGTATGGCGCGTGCGCCTGCGTGCTCCGGCCGGTAAGGCCGTGCGCTACCACGCCGGGCAATACCTGATGATCGAGCGGGACAATGGCGAGAAGTCGGCATTCTCCCTGGCCTCGGCGCCCCACGCCGGGCGTGAGCTGGAGTTGCATGTGCTGGTGCGCGAAGACAGTGCCCGCAACCTGATTGAGCAATTGCAGCGCAATCAAATGGCGCGTGTCGAGCTGCCGTTTGGTGACACACACCTGGCCGAACTGCCTGACGGGCCGCTGGTATTGATCGCCGCCGGCACCGGCATGGCGCAGATGCACAGCCTGATCGAACACTGCCGCGCTTCCGGCTTCAAGCACCCGGTGCACCTGTACTGGGGCGTGCGTCGCCCGGAAGATTTCTACGAAATCGAACACTGGGACCAGTGGCAGCAATTGCCCAACCTGTTCCTGCACAAAGTTGTCAGCGACCTGTGCGGTTGGGAAGGGCGCTGCGGGCTGCTGCATGAGGCGGTGTGTGAAGACATCAGCGACCTCAAGGCCGTGCATGTCTATGCCAGCGGTTCGCCGGCGATGATCTACGGCACCTTGGATGCGCTGGTCGACGCCGGCATGGATGCGCACCAGATGCGCGCCGACGTGTTCGCCTACGCGCCGCGTCCCTGAAGCTGTACCCCATCAAACTGTGGGAGCGGGCTTGCCCGCTCCCACAGGTGATCGTATTCAGCTTGCCTGATGGTCAGAAACGCACACCCGCCGTCAGCATTGCCGCATTGAAACCCAGCAACACCAACTCGCTGGCCACCGGGCCGAAGTTCACGCCCACAGAGGGAATGATCGCCGGTGCCACGCCAAAACGGTTGAGTGGGATTTTGTCGCGGTACTTGCCGCGATAGCCCTGAAGCGCGCCTGCAGTCACTTTCATATAGAACGGCGATTCGCCAATGTCATAGCGTTTGCCGGCGTAAACGTAATATGAACGTTGGCTGAACGAGTTGCGAAACGTCGCCCCGCCATACACCAGCCCGGAGGCTTCATTACGCTCCAGGTTGATCAAATCCTGATTGTTGTTGTGCTGCGGGTCTGGCGAAAAGTGCCGGGTGTAGACGCTCGTCTGGGCGTACCAGAAGCCCTTATCGTCTTCGGCGGCGGCCTCAGAGGCCAGGGCGGCAGCGGCTTGTGCCATCAGCAGTAAGCCAGAAAAAAAGTACTTCATGGTCCGACCTCGATAGTCGTTTGAGTGGGCGGCTAATGGGGGTCGCTAAACTTCTACAGTTTGGCGACTAACGTTCTGCGCGGCCTGAACCTGCGCTGAAAACATGGCTGCCTATGCTTATTCTTTTTGGGTATTTTAGATGTAGGAATAATCTCATTAAGCTATAAGGCAACGGACTACCGACTATCAGCCAATAACCAATAAATGACCGCCACCGCCGCCAGCCGGATCGATCGTACGAACT